>NZ_CP041767.1:0-7500 GCF_022026395.1 Brevibacillus brevis
TTGGATGCAGCGATTAGCGAACTATGGCGCAAAGTACTCGCCAAGATAGAAAAATCGCTAAGCAAACCCAGTTTTGATACCTGGCTGAAGGCGACAAAGGCAACTACATTAGAAGAAGATGCACTGATCGTCGTCGCACCAAACGACTTTGCTCGTGATTGGCTAGAAACCAGGTACGCACAACTGATTACCGATACACTATATGAAGTGACGGGTATCAATATGAAAGTAAAGTTCGTCGCGATGCAAAATCCTGATGCGGCTTTTGCCGACGAACAACCTGCCCCACGGGTGAAAATGAGCGAACCGCCAACAGTCGCGGATGACCAGCCACCCAGTATCTTAAATCCCAAATACACCTTTGACACGTTTGTCATCGGCTCAGGGAATCGATTCGCTCACGCCGCATCTCTTGCGGTTGCTGAAGCTCCTGCGAAAGCTTACAATCCCCTCTTCATTTACGGAGGAGTCGGACTTGGCAAAACCCACTTAATGCATGCAATTGGCCATTATGTCATTCAGCACAACCCATCGGCGAAAGTGGTCTATTTGTCGTCTGAGAAATTCACCAATGAATTCATCAACTCGATTCGTGATAACAAAGCCGTCGAATTCCGCAATAAATACCGGAGTGTTGACGTTCTTTTAATTGATGACATTCAGTTTTTGGCAGGCAAAGAGTCGACACAAGAAGAGTTTTTCCATACGTTCAATGCCTTGCATGAAGAAAGCAAACAAATCATCATCTCCTCCGATCGACCTCCTAAGGAGATCCCGACGCTGGAGGATCGCCTCCGCTCACGCTTCGAATGGGGGCTGATTACTGATATTCAGCCGCCAGACCTCGAAACGCGGATTGCGATTTTGCGCAAAAAGGCGAAAGCAGAAAATCTCGATATCCCTAATGAGGTAATGGCGTACATTGCCAACCAGATCGACAGCAACATCCGCGAGCTGGAAGGCGCACTGATTCGTGTCGTTGCCTACTCCTCCTTGATTAATCGAGATATCGACACGCAGCTGGCGGCGGAAGCACTGAAAGACATTATTCCTTCCTCCCGCCCACGCGTGATTACCATTATGGACATCCAACGAACGGTCGGAGAAGCGTTCAGCCTGAAACTAGAAGATTTCAAGGCGAAAAAACGGACAAAAACCGTCGCTTTCCCCCGTCAGATTGCGATGTATCTCTCCAGAGAGCTGACGGATGCCTCCTTGCCGAAAATCGGTGATGAATTTGGCGGCCGTGACCATACGACAGTCATCCATGCCCATGAGAAAATCTCTCGTGCACTGGCAAATGACCCTCATATGCAAACAACCATTCAGTCGCTCATTGAAAAGTTAAAAGCAAACCATTAAACCTGTGCATAACGCAAAAAGCCTATACACAACTTACCCACATGTGTATAGGCTCTCTTTTACGTAATGGACCCACATATCCACAAATCCACAGGCCCTATTACTACTTCTGTTAAAAAGATTTATCCTAATAAGTTATGATAAAGGCGCAGCCATTATGCAGATTCCAACCAAAATAATGGCGCCGGAGAGGGAGGCTCACGTCGATGCATATTACCGTTCAGCGTGAAAAGCTGTCGAACGCCGTATCGCATGTTAGCAAAGCAGTTTCTAGCAGAACTACGATTCCAATTTTGACCGGGATTAAAATCAAAACGGATGATGAAGGTTTGACACTGACAGCAAGCGATTCTGATGTGTCTATTGAAGTTCAGATCCCGATGGAAGAAGCCGGAGAATGGGGAGTTACCGTACATCAACCTGGTAGCATTGTGTTGACTGCACGTATTTTCAGCGAAATCGTGCGCAAACTGCCAAGCAATGAAATCGATATTCAAGTGGATGATCGTCTCGTAACCAAAATTCGTTCCGGACAAGCTGAGTTCACCATTAACGGAATGGATGCCAACGAATATCCACAGCTGCCGCATCTGGAAGAAGATAAAGTCTTCAGTGTTCCCTGTGATTTACTGAAGGCAATGATTCGTCAGACTGTTTTTGGTGTTTCCACTTCCGAGATGCGTCCGATCTTGACCGGTTTAATGTGGTCGCTTGATCAAGGCAAATTGCGTTTTGTGGCAACAGACAGCCATCGCTTGGCTAGTCGTACCGCAATGGTCGAATGCCCAGAGGATCTTTCTTTCCACAACGTGGTTGTTCCGGGTAAAAGCTGCAATGAATTGGTAAAAATATTAGATGACGACCAAAATCTCGCAGATATCGTTGTTGCGGACAATCAAATCCTGGTGAAGTCCAAGCATATCCTGTTCTATTCCCGTCTCTTGGAAGGAACCTATCCGGACACGACCAGAATTATTCCACAAGGAAGCAAAACGGAGATCACCGTTAGCACCAAGGAGTTTTTGCAATCCATCGAGCGCGCTTCCTTGTTGAGCCGCGAAGGCAAATCGAACGTAGTCAAGCTCGTTACGATGCCTGATGGAACCGTCGAAATTACGTCCAATGCACCTGAGATCGGGAAAGTAACGGACATTTTGATGCCAAAAGCAATGAATGGCGAAGAATTGAAAATTTCCTTCAACGCCAAATACATGATCGATGCGCTGCGTGCAATCGATAGCGCAGAAATCAAAGCGAGCTTTAGCGGCCCGATGAGTCCATTTGTGATTCGTCCGACCGATCATGACTGGATGCTCCATTTGATTTTGCCGGTTCGTACGTACTAAAATGTTTTTACGTAAAAGAAAGGAGCCAAGCCATGCGTGAGGTTTCCATAAGCACAGACTATATTGCTCTCGGCCAATTTTTGAAGCTGGCTGAAATCATTGACACGGGGGGAATGGCCAAAGCTTTTTTGGCTGAGGTTCCGATCCAGATTAATGGAGAGCTGGACAACAGACGTGGACGCAAGCTATATCCTGGCGATGAAGTGGCGATTGAAGGCTATGGTCGCTATCAAGTGGTACGCCCCTGAGAGGAGAGCGTGATTCTTGTTTCTCAAGAACCTGTCGCTAACCAATTATCGCAACTACGAAACGATGTCCCTGTCGTTTGACGGTCCCATCCAGTTGTTTATTGGCAACAACGCTCAAGGGAAAACGAATGCTCTCGAATCGATCTATGTTTTGGCACTCGCCAAATCCCACCGAACGCCCCGCGACAAGGAGCTAATTTCCTGGGATGCCGATTATGCCACGATCCGTAGCGATGTTCTTCGTCGCTACGGTTCTGTTCGTTTAGAGCTGCAGTTGACAACCAAGGGAAAGCGGGCCAAAATCAACGGAATGGAACAGCAGAAGCTGAGCGCCTATGTGGGGGCATTGAATGTCGTCATGTTTGCACCCGAGGATCTTTCCATTGTCAAAGGCGCACCTGCCCAGCGCAGACGCTTCATCGATATGGAAATCGGTCAAGTTTCACCTACGTATCTTTATTATTTGAGCAATTACAACAAAGTGCTGGCCCAGCGAAATCAGCTTTTAAAGGATTTGGCCATGAAAAAAAGTAACTCGCTGGAAATGCTGGCAATTTGGAATACCCAATTAGCCGATTTAGCGGTAAAATTGTTACGGAAGCGTTTTGAGTTCATTCGGAAGTTGGAGACGTGGGCACAGGAAATCCACACTGGCATTACCGATGGCAGGGAAAGACTTTCTTTGCATTACGTTAACTCATCGCCCGTTACAGAAGAGATGACGATAGATCAAGCTGTAGATAAAATGCTTGCTGCCTACGAAGAGGTTCGCGACCGGGAAATCATGCGGGGGAACACCCTTATTGGGCCACACCGTGATGATTTTTCACTTAAAGTGAACAACATGGATGTGCAAACGTATGGTTCCCAGGGACAGCAACGCACCAGTGCGCTGTCCATTAAATTGGCCGAAATTGAGCTGATTAAAGAAGAAGTGGGAGAATACCCCGTTCTGTTGTTGGATGATGTCTTGTCAGAGTTGGATGAACATCGGCAAACATTGCTGCTCGAAACCATTCAGGATCGAGTACAGACGTTTGTAAGTACCACAGGTGTGGAAGGCTTAAAGCATCAGGTTCTCCAGCAAGCCTCTCGTTTTTACGTGAGGGAAGGGAAAATCTCCGGAGAAAGGTAGGGGGTACAGGGATGTTTATTCACATTGGTGGAGATACTGTGGTGAGCACGAAGGAAGTTATTTCCATCCTCGATCATCAGACTGTGAAATCCTCAAAAATCAATAAAGCGTTCTTACTTGAAAAAAGTAAAACAGTTGTTGACCATAGTGAGGAAGAAACGAAGTCTTATGTAATCACCCAGAGCGCCATTTACTGTTCACCTATTTCTTCTCTGACGCTGAAGCGACGCGCTCAGTTCGTGGACAGCTTGGATCAGTTTCCCTTTGTACAAGCTGAAGTGGAGGAGTTGACAGAGTAGTGGATCAAGTGACGACG
Organism: Brevibacillus brevis; assembly: GCF_022026395.1. Taxonomy (NCBI): domain Bacteria; kingdom Bacillati; phylum Bacillota; class Bacilli; order Caryophanales; family Paenibacillaceae; genus Brevibacillus; species Brevibacillus brevis. The sequence goes on from NZ_CP041767.1 coordinate 4,408, forward strand.
AAAGATACAAACTACGATGCGAGTCAGATTCAGGTACTGGAAGGGTTAGAGGCAGTTCGGAAACGTCCCGGCATGTACATCGGGTCGACCAGCAGCCGAGGTTTGCATCACCTGGTATGGGAGATTGTCGACAATGCCATTGACGAGGCGCTGGCCGGTTATTGCGACGAGATCTTGGTGGTCATTCATCCAGACAACTCCGTATCTGTAACCGATAACGGTCGAGGAATCCCGACTGGCATTCATGAAAAGACCGGGAAATCCACTGTTGAAACCGTTTTGACTGTATTGCACGCCGGTGGTAAATTCGGCGGTGGCGGATACAAAGTGTCCGGTGGTCTTCACGGGGTCGGTAGCTCGGTAGTGAACGCGCTATCCGAATGGATGGAAGTCGAGGTTAAACAAAATAACCAGATATACTACATGCGCTTTACAGTAGGTGCACCGGATGCCGATCTTGCTGTCGTAGGCGAGACCGATGAAACGGGAACAAAAGTAACCTTCAAGCCCGACCCGACTATTTTTACCGAAACAACTGTATTTGAGTACGAGATTTTGCAAAAACGTATTCGCGAGCTGGCGTTCCTGAACAAAGGATTGCGCATTACGCTGAAGGATACACGCCCAGATCAGCAGAAGGAAGAGTCCTTCCACTACGAGGGCGGTATCATCCAGTTCGTAGAATACTTGAATAAAAACCGGGAAGCCCTGCATGATGATGTGATTTATTGCGAAGGGGAAAAAGAAGGTCTTGTCGTGGAGGTTGCCCTTCAGTACAACGACAGCTATGTGAGCAACATCTACTCTTTTGCCAATAACATCAATACGCATGAGGGTGGTACTCACGAAACCGGATTTAAAACGGCTCTTACGCGTGTTATCAACGACTACAGCCGCAAGTTTAACTTCCTGAAGGAAAAGGATCCGAATCTTTCCGGGGACGATGTGCGTGAAGGTATTACCGCGATTATCTCCGTAAAAATTCAAGAGCCTCAGTTTGAAGGACAAACAAAAACGAAGCTGGGCAACTCGGAAGCGCGCAGCATTACCGAGTCTGTCTTTGGTGACCGTTTTAACACCTTTATGGAAGAAAATCCGGGTGTAGCCAAAAAAGTTGTGGAAAAAGCGCTCATGGCATCTCGTGCCCGTGAGGCAGCTCGAAAAGCACGTGAAATGACTCGTCGCAAGAGTGCCCTGGAAGTAAGTGCTTTGCCGGGTAAACTGGCGGACTGCTCTTCCAAGGACGCATCCGAATCTGAACTGTTCATTGTAGAGGGTGACTCTGCGGGCGGTTCTGCAAAGATGGGACGCGATCGTCATTTCCAAGCCATTCTTCCTCTTCGCGGGAAGGTATTGAACGTAGAAAAAGCACGTTTGGACAAAATTCTCGGCAACAACGAGATCCGTGCTATTATTACGGCTTTGGGAACAGGTGTCGGTGAAGACTTTGATATTTCAAAGGCACGTTACCATAAAGTCGTCATTATGACGGACGCCGACGTCGACGGATCGCATATCCGTACGCTTCTGCTGACGTTCTTCTTCCGTTACATGAAACAGTTGATCGAAGCGGGGTATATTTATATTGCGCAGCCGCCTCTTTACAGCATCAAGCAAGGGAAGACGCTGCACTATGCTTATACCGACAAGCAGCGTGATGAGGTTCTCGCTACCTTAAAGGCACAACCGAAGCCAAACGTCCAACGCTATAAAGGACTAGGTGAGATGAACGCGGATCAATTGTGGGAGACTACAATGGACCCAGAAGTTCGTACGTTGCTTCAGGTAGATCTCCAGGATGCTATGGATGCCGATATGGTGTTTGAGACACTGATGGGTGACGAAGTAGAGCCTCGCAGGGAGTTTATTGAACAATACGCAGCAAATGTACGCGATCTTGATATTTAATTGCGACGAAGAAAAGCTTGTCCTTTACCGGGCAAGCTTTTTTCTTAATGAAAATTTAAAAACACATTTGAAATATATGATGAACTGACTTATAATAGATTGTGCTTTTGTTAAACTCGTCTTTCACAAAAAAGTTCACCCACGCAATAAAAAAATATCAAATTTTCTATTGCAATGAACTTAAAAGTGTGATAGATTAAAGTTCCGGAAGTAATTACGGGCCTATAGCTCAGTTGGTTAGAGCGCACGCCTGATAAGCGTGAGGTCGGCTGTTCGAGTCAGCCTAGGCCCACCACCACTTACATAGCTGACATGACAACTGTGTCACGAAAGCATTAGAATGGGGCTGTAGCTCAGTTGGGAGAGCGCCTGCCTTGCAAGCAGGAGGTCATCGGTTCGATCCCGTTCAGCTCCACCATTCTAAAACATCATCATTCCTCGGTAGCTCAGTTGGTAGAGCAATCGGCTGTTAACCGATCGGTCGGCGGTTCGAGTCCGTCCCGAGGAGCCATTCAAATGGCCCGTTGGTGAAGCGGTTTAACACAGCAGCCTTTCACGCTGTCATTCAGGGGTTCGAATCCCCTACGGGTCACCTAGCAAAAAGCCCTGATAATAAGGGGCCCCAACAAAGTACTCGGAATATGCTTCAAAGCATTGACGTCACTTTGTTGGGAATAGCGGAGGCTTAGCTCAGCTGGGAGAGCATCTGCCTTACAAGCAGAGGGTCGGCGGTTCGATCCCGTCAGCCTCCACCACTTTTAATAACTGAATGTTTTACATGGAGCTGTGGTGAAGTTGGAGTTCACGCCGGTCTGTCACACCGGAGGTCGCGGGTTCGAGTCCCGTCAGCTCCGCCATTTTTCTCAAGCGATGGCGAAACAATTACGCTTGAGGCTCGGTAGCTCAGTCGGTAGAGCAGAGGACTGAAAATCCTCGTGTCGGCGGTTCGATTCCGTCCCGAGCCACCATTTATAACAAACACGCCGGTATAGCTCAATTGGTAGAGCACCTGACTTGTAATCAGGGGGTTGTGGGTTCAAGTCCTATTGCCGGCACCACTTTTTCTTTGAAAGCTGAATAAGGTTTGCTTTTGAAGGACAAGCTTGGGGAGATAGTGAAGTGGCTAAACACGGCAGACTGTAAATCTGCTCCCTCCGGGTTCGGCGGTTCGAATCCGTCTCTCCC
>NZ_CP041767.1:15000-20000 GCF_022026395.1 Brevibacillus brevis
ACTTAAGTTGACAACCGATATTTTTGGAAAACAACAATCAGGAATTTTGTTTGGGTGGATATTGGCCGCTCATCAATTAGGTGCTGCTGTGGCTGCCTACGGTGGAGGAGTCATTTATTCCATGTTGAATAGTTACTTCATCATGTTTATCATTGCTGGAATATTTTGCTTGATAGCTTCTGTCATGGTTATGCGGATTGGAAGGAACGCGCTCGCGGCGAAAATTTCCGGGAACATGTAGCGGTAAAAATATAGATGGAAAGAAAAACACCCGAGTAGACACTAGATCACTCGGGTGTTCGTTAGTTTTCAGGCTGCGGATACAAGGGGAGGATGATACGGAAAACGGCGCCGTGGAGTGGACCATTTTCTGCTTGGAGACAGCCGTGCGAACGTTCGATAATTGCTCGAGAAATAGCTAGCCCCAGTCCGACATCACCGTTTTTTCCTTTCACAAAACGATGAAATAAATGAGGGAGAAGTTCTTCCGCGATGCCCTCTCCATCATCTTGTACTTCTATTTGGAGTTGACGTTTGCCTGATTTGATTTCAATCGTGATCTGATTCTTGGCATGGCGTAAAGCATTTCCAATGATATTCAACAAGGCTTGAAGAAACTTTCCTTCATCGACGTACACGACGTCATTGGTTTTAGTCGGAAGTACTGAAATCGTTACATTGTGCTGGAGCTGCAAAGGGTGTAAGCGCTCAATGGCCCGAGTCACCAGGTCAGTAGCGGAATGCCATGAGGGATCGAACAAATTCTCTTCGCCCTCAAGTTTGGCCAACAATATAATTTCAGTCACAATATGCTTTAATCGATTGGTTTCCTCTACGATGACATCAAAACCTTTTTCAGCAGCAGCATCAACAAAAACACCATCGCGAATTCCCTCAGCATATCCTTGAATAGACATGAGAGGGGTTTTTAGCTCGTGGGAAGCATTCTGTAAAAATTGCCGCTGGATTTCATGAAAACGATCGAGTTCCTGTGCCATGGAGTAAACACTATTCGAGACCTCAGCAATTTCACCGCGTGCAGGAATGAGTTGGACCTCGGAAAAACGTCGTGCTTGAACCTTCTTTATTTCTCTCGTCAATTTATGGAGTGGCTTCACCATACTACGTGTAATAAAAAAGCTTAGCAAAATGGTAGATACAGCTCCAATCAAGACGATCAGTAATATGTTATTCGTCATCTCCATACGAATGTCTTTTAGTCCACGTACAGGAGAGGCTAGAATCAGTCTTTGCTTTTCGTCGTTTTTAAAAGGCAAGTTAACGACCACGTAATCATCGCTTCCGACCATCCATATGTTTCGATTTTGCCTTTTCTCCGCTTTACGCTCAAGAGCATCCATCCACTCATTCAAATTGGAAGAAGGCAGGGATGTGTAGAGCACTTTTTTCTTTTTGCCCAAGACTAAAACTTCTACCTTGCGATTGGAGACGAGAAGCTTTTCGAGTTCTGCGACTCCCTCTGTTTCAATCTTTACATTCGATTCGTTCATTTTTTCAATCCAGAATCGACCTTTTAGGTTTAATTCATTCTTTTGCTGCTCAATTAAATTATCCAGTAAAAACGAATTAATCAGAACAGCGGATACCCCCATGACAAGACAGAGAAGAAGGGCGAACATCAACGTAATGCGAAATTGGATACTCATTCATCCTTCGTTCCTTCCGAAGTTCGCAGGCGATACCCAAAGCCCCAAACCGTTTCGAGAGGGAGCTTGTCCAGCTTTTTTCGGATACGACGAATGAGATCATCAACCACTCGATCACTTCCAAAATAATCATAACCCCATATAAGAGAGAGCAGTTCATCACGGGAAAAAGCCCGATTCGGATGCTCCGATAAAAGGCTGAGCACCTGAAACTCTTTCGAGGTCACCTCAACTTCCTCCCCAAAAGAATATACGAGACGTTTTTCCTTATCTAATACCAGAGTGCTGTTAGCGGTTTCTTCCGTATGGGATTTCATCTGTTTCCAACGCTGGAGTGCCCGATTCACACGTGCCACTAATTCACGAGGGCTAAAAGGTTTGGTGAGATAATCGTCGCTTCCTAGCTCTAGTCCAAGAATTTTGTCTACTTCTTCGTCGCGAGCAGAAACCATGATAATAGGCGTTTCTGAGCCAGCTCGAATACGTCGGCAAAACTCATAGCCATTCATACCTGGCAACATAATGTCCAATACCCATAGATCGGGGGGATTCTCTTGCTCTAATGTAATAGCCTCTTCGGCTGATTCAACGGCAGTTGTAACATAGCCTTCCTTTTGCAGATAGGCTGCGATGATCTGACGAATATTGAGGTCATCGTCTACGATAGCAATGTGAAAGGTCTTCATAGGTTTCCTCCGCGAACTTCTCACTATATTGTACATCTTCAAACGGACTTAAGTAGTTGTTGTAGGCATTTCCCATACTTTTCCCATACTTGCCTACGATCCTTACAATAGTGTAAGGAAGTTGAAACCCAAATCGATAGGACTACATGTCTATTCCCTGTAAAATCAAAGTACATTCAATAAACGGAGGGATACACCATGAGAAAACTAGTACAGATGATCGCGATTACGTTCGGGTTGTTAATCGATACAAAGACAATGATTCGCTCCTCTGAATTGGAAATGGTCGTGAAGCTGTAAAGATGATGATAAATACATGTAAAAAAACATGAACTTCTAGGCGCCAGAATAAAGGGGCCTTTTTTTGTTTTGTGTAATGACCCAGCGTGAAACAAAGCTGGAATATTTAGGGGTAATATGAAATGCGTGAGTGTACGACCAAATTCCGAGGGAAATATTGGGGAAATAGATTGATTCAACTGGTTTTTTTGGACGTCTCCTCTCTCTGTATGGTATAATGAAGTATTGTGATAACCAGTTGGAGGTTTACCCTTTATGGCAGAAGAAACTGCTCGGTTTCCAAAAGTCGATATTAGCCACGAAATGAGAGAATCGTTCATTAGCTATGCGATGAGCGTTATCGTCAGTCGGGCTTTGCCTGACGTTCGCGATGGTTTGAAGCCTGTACACAGGCGTATTTTGTATGCCATGCACGATATGGGCCTTACTCCTGACAAGCCGTTCCGTAAATCGGCAAACGTTGTCGGGGAAGTAATGGCGAACTACCATCCGCATGGTGACTCTTCCATCTATGAAGCGATGGTACGTATGGCCCAAGATTTTAACATGCGCTACATGCTGGTTGAAGGGCAAGGGAACTTCGGTTCTGTAGACGGCGACCCGGCAGCGGCGATGCGTTATACGGAGTCGCGTTTTTCCAAGCTCGCGCTGGAGCTCTTGCGCGATATTGATAAAGAAACGGTCGATTTCATTCCTAACTACGACGGACGCAAAGAAGAGCCGGTTGTATTGCCTTCTCGTTTCCCGAACCTGCTTTTAAATGGTGCATCAGGGATTGCTGTAGGTATGGCTACCAATATTCCGCCGCATAACTTGACGGAAGTTATTGATGGTGTCATTGCCATGATCGACAATCCGGATATTACGATTCAAGATTTGATGAAGATTATCAAGGGACCTGACTTCCCTACAGCAGGGGAGATTCTCGGTTACAGTGGTATTCGCCGTGCCTATGAAACAGGTCGTGGTTCCATTATTATGCGCGCCAAAACCCAGATTGAAGAGGATGGAAAAGGCAAACCGCGCATCATCGTAACAGAGATCCCTTATCAGGTGAACAAGGCTAGACTCGTGGAAAAAATCGCGGAGCTAGTGCGTGAGAAAAAAATCGAAGGCATTACCGACCTTCGTGACGAGTCTGACCGCAAAGGAATGCGTATCGTCATGGAATTGCGCCGTGACGTCATTCCAAAGGTTGTATTGAACAATCTGTTTAAGCATACCCAAATGCAGTCTACATTTGGTGTGAATATGCTGGCACTCGTTGACAGTCGTCCGCGTGTATTGAATCTGCGTGACATGCTCTATTACTATTTGGAGCACCAACGTGTCATTATCCGCAGAAGGACCGAATACGATCTCAAGCAAGCAGAAGCCCGTGCTCATATCTTGGAAGGCTTGCGCATTGCATTGGATCATATTGACGAGATTATCAGCTTGATTCGTTCTTCTCAAACCACGGAAGAAGCTCGCACAGGACTCATGGAAAATTACTCCTTGTCCTACGAGCAGGCACAGGCCATTCTTGATATGCGTCTGCAACGCCTGACTGGTTTGGAACGAGAAAAAATCGAGAACGAATACCAAGAGCTCATGGTAAAAATCGCAGAACTGCGTGCTATTCTTGCGGACGAAGGCAAAATCTACGCGATCATCCGGGAAGAGCTGGGTGAGATCAAAGAGAAGTTTGGCGATGCAAGACGCACGGAAATTACATTCGATGAGAATCATATCGAAGATGCAGATTTGATCCCAGAGGAAGATGTGGTCATCACCCTGACGCATGACGGATATATCAAGCGTCTGCCTGTTTCCACCTATCGTTCGCAAAAACGTGGTGGACGTGGCGTGCAGGGGTTGGGAACCAAGGATGACGATTTTGTCGAGCATCTGTACATTACCAACTCGCATGATTACATCATGTTCTTCACGAGCAAAGGGAAGGTGTATCGCCTAAAAGGATTCGAGATTCCTGACCTGAGCCGGACAGCGAAAGGTACCCCAATCATCAATCTCATTCAGATTGAAAAAGGGGAACGGGTGAGTGCGGTAATCCCTGTGAAGGAGTTTGATCAAGAACATTACCTGTTCTTTGCGACCAAGAAGGGGATTATTAAGAAAACCACGCTTGAGTCCTATGAAAATATTCGCAAAGGCGGACTAATTGCGGTTAACCTGCGCGACGATGATGAGTTGATTGGTGTTCGTCTGACGGATGGCCAACAAGAAATCATTATGGGTACTCACAAAGGCATGTCCGTCCGTTTCAATGAGGGAGACGTACGCACGATGGGACGTAACGCCACCGGTGTGAAGGGGATTACCCTTGACGACGATGATGATGTCA
>NZ_CP041767.1:27500-152500 GCF_022026395.1 Brevibacillus brevis
GGGATGGATGAAAATAAATCATGGACTGAATAGCGCTCTTGTAACGGCGCAAGCTGGAACACGTTAGTTAATTGCGCAAAAAACCCCTCCTTTTGTGGACGAACCTCGTCCTCCATTAGGATATAGGCGTTTCTTTTAAGCTTTCTGGTCGTGACACCATGTTGCAGAACACGACTGTTTTGGGGATAATACGGATCACGAGTCAATAACATCGCCTTCAACAAGTGAGAGCAACCATAAAACAGCAGCAATGGCTGGATGGACAAGTCGGCAACAGCGGAAGTGGAATAAAAATGTCTGGCTTGTCTCCAGAGATAAAGGAAACGCGAGCTTTGTTGAAAGGCTAGTCGCTCGGCATGCTCAGTACCCATGTCATGATAGCAGGAAGCCAAATATTTACGTGCAGTTGGTTCGGTCTCAAAATAGCGTAATGTTTTCCAAGCGTTATCCATGTTACCCACCTTTGGTAATTTTCGTAATATGGTTATGTTTCCCTAAATATTTTTTGATTTATCTGTATAATCGATTCTATAACCGAACGATATACTCATTTCTTGACAGTAAATTAAGCCGTTTGTTAAACTGTCTTAAACAATTCGCCGAGAGGAGCTTTCAACTGTGCGGGAAGATAAATTTGTTAAAGAGGGCTTAACGTTTGATGATGTATTGCTCATTCCAGCAAAATCTGAAGTTTTGCCAAGGGATGTTGATCTGCGAGTACAATTGAGTGAGAATGTGAAGCTGAATATTCCTCTGATCAGTGCTGGGATGGACACCGTAACGGAGTCTGGACTTGCAATCGCCATGGCTCGCCAAGGTGGTATCGGGATTATCCATAAAAACATGTCCATCGAGCAACAAGCAAGCGAGGTAGATCGTGTAAAACGCTCTGAAAGTGGCGTTATTACCAATCCATTCTCTTTGACTCAAGAACATACCGTAGAAGAAGCGAATGCTCTCATGGGTAAATATCGTATCTCCGGTGTTCCGATTGTCGATGCGAATCAAAAACTGATCGGGATTCTTACCAACCGCGATCTGCGCTTTGTGCATGACTTCTCCATCAAGATCAAAGACGTGATGACCAAAGAAAACCTGGTGACGGCTCCTGTCGGTACTACACTGCAACAGGCAGAATTGATTTTGCAACAACATAAAATCGAAAAGCTCCCGTTGGTGGATGAGAACAACATCCTGCGTGGACTCATTACGATTAAAGATATTGAAAAAGCAATCCAATACCCAAATGCAGCAAAAGATAACCAAGGCCGCTTGCTGTGTGGTGCTGCTGTTGGGGTATCAGCAGACACGTTTGAGCGTGCCGCAGCACTTGTACAAGCTGGCGTAGACGTTTTGGTAATCGATACGGCTCATGGGCATTCCAAAGGCGTAATTGAAACGGTAAAAGCAGTTCGCAAAGAATACCCAACGCTCACCATCGTCGCAGGAAACGTTGCAACTGGACAAGCTACTCGCGATCTGATCGAAGCTGGCGCATCTGTGGTGAAGGTTGGTATCGGTCCTGGATCCATTTGTACAACTCGTGTTGTAGCAGGTATCGGGGTTCCGCAAATTACAGCGATCCATGATTGTGCACAGGTAGCACGAGAGTACAATATTCCAATTATTGCCGACGGCGGCATTAAATACTCCGGTGATTTGCCAAAAGCAATTGGTGCAGGTGCTTCAGTGATCATGATTGGAAGCCTGTTCGCTGGTACAGAAGAAAGCCCGGGCGAATTCGAGATTTTCCAAGGGCGTCGTTTCAAGGTATATCGCGGAATGGGATCGATTGGCGCGATGAAAGCCGGCAGTAAGGACCGTTACTTCCAAGAGAACGCACAAAAGCTCGTTCCGGAAGGGATCGAAGGCCGTGTTCCTTACAAAGGCCCATTGGCGGATGTCACGTATCAGTTGATTGGTGGACTGCGTGCAGGTATGGGATACTGCGGAGCGAAGACTATCGAAGATTTGATTCAAAACTCCCAGTTCGTTCGCATTACCGGCGCTGGCTTGCGTGAGAGCCACCCACACGATGTACAAATTACAAAAGAATCACCTAACTACTCGATTTCTTAAGCGAAAAAGTGGTAAAGAAGACCTACGTCCCCTTTCTTTTATAAAGAGAGGGGATTTTTACTAGCCACTAACATGTGGAAATAGGAGGAATCTCGCTTCAAGCCACCCTGCAACCTATGGTACACTTACAATTGTGTGCTTGTTTCATGAAAAAAGAAATCGACAGAAATAGGAGAGTGAGAGATTACATGAAGCGAAAGACATGGACAAAGCGATTGACAGGTCTGTTCCTTTCTGTCGCTGTTTTTGCTACAGCAATGGGAGGATCGGTTTCAAAGGTGGAAGCTGCCCCTGTAGCATCTCAAGCGAATTTACAATTGGAAGCGAAGTCTGCCATTCTTGTTGAGGCATCGACGGGAAAGGTTCTCTATAGTAAAGATCCTGATGTAGCACTTCCGCCTGCGAGTATGAGTAAAATGATGAGCGAATATCTGGTTCATGATGCCATCAAGCAAAAGAAAATGAAATGGGATGATGTCGTCCCTGTAAGTGAATATGCGTTTTATATTGCTAAAATTTCTGATTCGTCTGGTGTGTATTTGAATTTAGGCGAATCCTTTACAGTTAAACAATTGTATGAAGCGATGGCAATCGTATCAGCCAATGACGCTACTGTACTTTTGGCTGAGAAGATCGCAGGCAGTGAGGCAGCCTTTGTTGAATTGATGAACAAAAAGGCAGCAGAGCTTGGTATGAAAAATACTTCGTTCGTCACTTCAACTGGATTACCAGCCAATGAGTTGGGTCCATACTCTGTTCAGACCGATCAAACAGAAAACCTGATGTCTGCTCGTGATGCAGCGATCCTTGCCCGTGCGCTGATTCACGATTTCCCGGATGCGTTGGAGACCTCCAAAAAACCAATCTTCACCTTCCGTACAGGTACACCAAAAGAGTGGAGCAAGAAAAACTATAACTGGATGCTGCCTAGCCTGATTAGCTATTACCCAGGTGTAGACGGATTAAAAACGGGGCATACAAATGCAGCAGGTTATTGTTTTACAGGTACGGCTGTTCGCGACAACATGCGTTTGATTAGCGTCGTGATGAAAACTAGCTCCGAGTCAAAGCGTTTTGCTGAGACGAGAAAACTGTTTGACTACGGTTTTGCCAATTTCAAGCTCACAAAACAAATGGACAAGAATGTACCAGTCAAAGGATTTGAAACAGCTCCTGTGAAAAACGGTGTAGAGGTAACTGTGCCAGTTGTTACAGGCAGTGAAGTAAACATGATCACCAAAACCGGTACGGAAGCAAAATACACGCCAACAGTTACCTTCCAGGAGCTAACCGCACCGATCCAGCAAGGACAAGTTGTCGGTAAGATTGTTTTGAAAGAAGAAGGTATGAAGGAATCGGATTACTTGCAGCCTGAAGACGCAGCAAAAGCAGGCGTGGATATCGTAGCAGGACAGGCAGTAGAGGAAGCCAGCTGGATTCGTCTGTTCTTCCGCAGCATCATTGAGTTTTTCAGCAATTTGTTTAGCAGTGGAACAGGAAATTAAATAACTATTGTTTTCCCCTACATCTATCGTTTACAATGACGGTAACAGGAACCATAACACCGCATAACAGTTTCGGTTCTGACTCATGATGTAGGGGGTATTTTTAATGGTACAAGTAGGAACATCCCGCGTTAAAAGAGGTATGGCTGAAATGCAAAAAGGCGGCGTCATTATGGACGTCGTGAATGCTGAACAAGCGAAAATTGCAGAAGCAGCGGGTGCTGTTGCTGTAATGGCTTTGGAGCGTGTACCGTCTGACATTCGTGCAGCAGGTGGAGTTGCTCGCATGGCGGACCTTAGCATTGTAGAGGAAGTACTGAATGCTGTTTCGATCCCTGTTATGGCAAAAGCTCGTATCGGTCATTTTGTTGAAGCGCGTGTTCTCGAGTCTCTGGGTGTAGATTATCTCGATGAGAGTGAAGTGCTCACTCCGGCAGATGACTTGTACCATATCAATAAAAAAGAGTTCACTGTACCGTTTGTATGTGGCGCCCGTGATCTGGGTGAAGCTCTCCGCCGTATCGGGGAAGGTGCATCCATGATCCGCACAAAAGGTGAGCCAGGAACCGGAAACATTGTAGAGGCTGTTCGTCACATGCGCACGATGATGTCCCAAATCCGCAAAGTGCAAGCTATGTCCTACGATGAACTGATGGCAGAAGCCAAAAACCTGGGTGCTCCATACGAACTGCTTGAAGAGGTACACAAAACAGGTAAGCTGCCAGTCGTAAACTTCGCAGCAGGCGGAGTAGCAACACCAGCGGATGCTGCCCTGATGATGCAACTCGGCTCGGATGGCGTGTTTGTTGGCTCTGGTATCTTTAAATCAGAGAATCCAGAGAAGTTTGCTCGCGCGATTGTGGAAGCGACCACCCACTACACAGATTACGAACTGATTGCTCGCGTATCCAAAGGCTTGGGAACAGCAATGCCAGGAATCGAAATCTCCAAAATTCGTGAAGCTGATCGCATGCAAGAGCGCGGCTGGTAAGGTGAGTAGCATGAAAATCGGCGTACTCGCTCTACAAGGAGCTGTAGCAGAACATCTGCGAATGCTAGAAGAGGTTGGTGCGACAGCTGTCCCGGTCAAAAAAGTAGAAGAACTGGATGACCTAGATGGACTGGTCATTCCCGGCGGAGAAAGCACCACGATTAGCAAGCTGATGCACAAGTACGGATTCATGGAGGCTGTTCAAGAATTCGGTAAGGCGAACAAGCCGATCTTCGGAACTTGCGCAGGAGCGATTCTTCTGGCGAAACGGATTCAAGGACAAGACGATTACCATTTAGGCTTGATGGATATCAAAGTCGAGCGGAATGCTTTTGGTCGCCAAAAGGAGAGCTTTGAAGTCTTGATGCCTGTTGCGGGTGTAGCGGCAGATTACCCGGCAGTGTTCATCCGGGCTCCGTATATTATGGAAGTGGGAGAGAACGGTCAAGTCTTGGCCAAGCATGAAGACAAGATTGTTGTCGCCCGAAGCGGTCATTATTTGGCAGCAGCCTTTCACCCAGAATTGACCGAAGATACAAGACTGCACAAATACTTCCTCGACATGGTCAAGGAATACAGAAGCTAGCTGTCATACCGGAAGATCGGCCGTAAAAAGGTGCCGATCTTCTTTTTTCTGTACAGATCAGGATGGGCTGCTCTTTACATACGTATAGAACCTGTAGTACAGTTAACAATAATAGTATTCATGAATGAGAATGCGATGATGAGAACAAGTACTTCACAAGAGCCAGGCCTAGAGAGTCGGTGGTAGGTGCAAACCGATCCGGTTATGTGAGGGAATCCATCTCGGAGTGGCAAAGGAACAACAACTTTGCCCGGAACCGTCCCGTTATGACGGAAGAGTGGGCATATGCATGAAGGATTGCTGCATATGTCAACGAGGGTGGCAACGCGGGTATACAACACTCGTCCCTTACCAGGGGACGGGTGTTTTTTGTTTTTTTTTCAATACGATTCGGAGGGATTTACACATGTTGGACGTAAAAGTATTACGCCAGGATTTAGAAGAAGTAAAACGCCGTTTGGCTCACCGCAATGAAGATATTTCTGCGTTGGATCAATTCGTAGAAGTAGATGAAAAGCGTCGCGAAGTCATCCAAGAGGCAGAAGCGCTGAAAAATAAGCGTAACACGGTATCCGAGCAAGTAGCTGTCATGAAACGCAATAAGGAAAATGCAGACCATCTGATCGCTGAAATGAAAGAAGTAAATGAGCGCATCAAGGCTTTGGATGAAGAGCTGCGCCAACTGGATGAACAGCTGGAGTTCATTTTGCTGAGCCTGCCAAACCTTCCGCATGAAAGCACGCCGATCGGTACGACTGAAGACGATAACGTGATCGCCTGGACATGGGGAGAGCCACGTGCGTTTGACTTCGAGATTAAGCCTCACTGGGAGCTGGCTAGCCAAGCAGGCATCCTCGATTTTGAAACCGCGGCAAAAGTAACAGGAAGCCGTTTTGTTTTCTATAAAGGCTTGGGCGCACGTCTGGAGCGCGCACTAATGAACTTCATGATGGATTTGCACTCGAATGAACATGGCTATGAAGAAGTGATCCCACCGTATATCGTCAACCGTACGAGCATGACGGGAACGGGGCAATTGCCTAAGTTTGAAGAGGATGCATTCAAAATCGAGGGACCAGATTACTTCCTGATTCCAACAGCAGAGGTGCCCGTCACCAACATGCATCGTGATGAGATCATGGATGGAGCGGATCTCCCTCGATACTACACTGCTTTCAGCGCATGTTTCCGTTCGGAAGCGGGCTCTGCTGGCCGTGATACGCGTGGGTTGATTCGTCAGCATCAATTCAACAAAGTTGAGCTGGTGAAATTCGTGAAACCAGAAGAGTCTTATGACGAACTCGACAAACTGGTGAAAAACGCTGAAAAGGTGCTTCAACTGCTTGGATTGCCATACCGTGTCCTGAGCATGTGCACAGGCGATCTTGGTTTTACGGCTGCGAAGAAATTCGACCTAGAAGTTTGGATTCCAAGCGGCGGCACATACCGTGAAATCTCGTCTTGCTCGAACTTTGAAGATTTCCAAGCACGCCGTGCCAATATCCGTTTCCGTCGCGATACGAAATCAAAGCCAGAATTTGTGCATACATTGAATGGTTCCGGTTTGGCGATTGGACGTACAGTAGCAGCAATCTTGGAAAACTACCAAGAGGCAGACGGAACAATCGTAATTCCAGAAGCTCTTCGTCCGTACATGGGCGGAGTAGATAAGATCGCACCGAAGTAATAAGCGAGAGATTTGGAAAACAGCTCTTGATCCATAACGGGTCAAGGGCTGTTTTATATTGTGTACTAATACAGATATATTTTTTAAAAAACGTGTTGCACTGTACTAATCTCTGTTATATAATAAAAACAAATTTTAAGAAAATTGTTTTAATACAGAAATGGAGGAATGGAGAATGGACTGCTATCGGTGTGAAGGTAACGGAGAACAAAATTGCCCAAGATGTGGAGGCGTTGGTCGTGATGCCAACGGAGCGGCTTGCCACAATTGCTTGGGAGACGGTCATGTATGCTGCAGCCATTGCAGTGGCAGCGGGTATCAGGAGTAAGGACATTTTTTTTGCTATCGCTGTTATATAATAAAAAACATTTTATCGATCTGTACCATAATAACTTTCAAGTGAGGGAGGAGGAGCTGTTTTGACTACTGTACCAACGAATCCATATCCGCTGGAGGTGCAGATTTCCGGTGAGATGCACCCTGGTTATCAAGATATCCTGACACCAGAAGCGATTCAATTCGTGATGAAGCTGGAGCAAAGGTTTGGCGACAGACGCCAACAATTGTTGGCGAAGCGCGTGGAGCGCCAATTGCAGATTGATGCAGGTCAACTACCCGATTTTTTAGAGGAAACAGCGGACATTCGCAAAGGAGATTGGACTGTTGCTCCATTGCCCAAAGATTTGCAGGACAGACGGGTGGAGATTACAGGACCTTCGGGTGACCGGAAAATGGTCATCAATGCACTGAACTCGGGTGCTCGGCTTTTCATGGCTGACTTTGAGGACGCGAACTCACCGACCTGGGAGAACACCATCCAAGGCCAAATCAACATGAAGGATGCGGTACGCCGCAATATCTCTTACATCAGTCCGGAGGGCAAATCATACACCCTCAATGAAAAAACAGCGGTTTTGATCGTGCGTCCTCGTGGCTGGCATCTTGAAGAAAAGCACATCCTCCTCGATCAAAAACCGATCTCCGGCAGCCTGCTTGACTTCGGACTTTATTTTTACCACAACGTAGATGCTCTTGTCGCGAATCAAACAGCACCGTATTTCTACTTACCGAAACTGGAGAGCCATTTGGAAGCTCGACTCTGGAACGACGTCTTCCTTTTCGCGCAGGATGAATTGAATATTCCACGCGGCACGATTCGCGCGACAGTATTGATCGAAACGATTCTCGCGGCTTTTGAGATGGATGAGATTTTGTATGAGCTTCGCGAGCATAGTGCAGGACTGAATTGCGGACGTTGGGATTACATTTTCAGCTATATCAAAAAGCTGCGGAATCAGCCTGATGTGATTACACCGGATCGTGCCCAAGTAACCATGACCGTTCCGTTCATGAAAGCTTACACAACGCTAGCCGTGAAGACTTGCCATAAACGGATGGCACCCTGCATCGGCGGAATGGCTGCACAAATTCCGGTGAAAAATGACCCGGTACAAAACGCAGAAGCCATTGCCAAAGTGCGCGCTGACAAAGAGCGGGAAGCGTACGATGGACATGATGGGACTTGGGTTGCTCACCCGGGGCTAGTGCCGGTAGCTATGGAAGTGTTCGATCGCCTGATGAGAGAGCCGAACCAAATTTGGTACAAACGTGAAGACGTAGACGTATCTGCTAGTCAACTGCTGGCAGTCCCAGAGGGCACGATTACAGAAGCGGGTGTCCGTACGAACATAAGCGTAGGTTTGCAGTACATCGAGGCTTGGTTGCGAGGCTCTGGGGCTGTGCCGATCAACAATCTGATGGAGGATGCGGCTACAGCAGAAATTTCGCGGGCACAAGTCTGGCAATGGATGCGTCATCGTCACGGAGTCTTGCAGGATGGTAGAAAGGTGACGGAAGGCTTGGTGAAGCAGTGGCTGAGTGAGGAGCTGCAAGCGATCAAGCAAGCAATTGGCCAGGAGAGATACGACAAAAGCAAGTATCCGACTGCTGGAGATCTGTTCTTGCAATTGGTAACGACAGAAGATTTTGAAGACTTCCTAACGGTACCGGGTTATCGCTATTTGTAAAAATAAAAATGAGTGGGGGAAATGAAAATGAAAAAAGTAAACAAACAGGAAGCGATTCAACAGGTGGAGCAAAGCTGGCAGGGTGAGCGTTTTAAAGGAATTACACGTCCGTATACAGCAGAAGATGTCGTTCGTCTGCGCGGTTCCGTACAAATCGAACATACACTGGCTCGTCTGGGAGCAGAGCGTCTATGGAATCTGTTGCATACCGAGCACCATATTAAAGCGTTGGGGGCTTTGACCGGGAATCAAGCGATTCAGCAGGTAAAGGCAGGATTAAAAGCGATTTATTTGAGTGGCTGGCAGGTAGCGGCCGATGCTAATCTGTCTGGTCAGATGTATCCTGATCAAAGCCTCTACCCGGCAAACAGTGTTCCTCAAGTCGTAAAAAGAATTAATCAGGCATTGCAACGCGCTGACCAGATCGATCAATCAGAAGGTGGTACCGATACGAATTGGTTTGCTCCGATCGTGGCAGACGCAGAAGCGGGCTTTGGTGGGCCATTGAACGTCTTTGAATTGATGAAGGGCATGATTGAAGCGGGCGCAGCAGGTGTGCATTTTGAAGACCAGCTGGCTTCCGAGAAAAAATGCGGCCATATGGGCGGAAAGGTACTGATTCCAACGCAGGCGGCTGTACGTAATCTGATTTCCGCTCGATTTGCGGCAGATGTGATGGGAGTCCCAACAATTATCGTGGCACGTACCGATGCCAATGGCGCTTTCCTGATCACCAGCGACATCGACGAGCAGGATAAACCATTCCTGACGGGTGAACGAACAGCAGAAGGGTTCTTCCGTCTACGCGGCGGATTGGATGCAGCGATTGCCCGTGGCCTTGCGTACGCTCCTTATGCAGATTTGATCTGGTGCGAGACTTCTGAGCCGAATTTGGAGGAAGCACGCCGTTTTGCCGAAGCGATCCATGCCAAATACCCGGGCAAGCTGTTAGCGTACAATTGCTCTCCTTCTTTCAACTGGAAAAAGAAGCTGGATGAACAGACTATCGCTCGCTTCCAGGAAGAGATCGGCGAGATGGGCTACAAGTTCCAATTTGTCACGCTCGCTGGCTTCCACTCCCTGAATTACAGCATGTTTGAATTGGCGCGCGGCTATCGTGACCGCGGAATGGCTGCCTATTCTGAATTGCAGCAGGCTGAGTTTGCTAGCGAAGTACATGGCTATACCGCCACTCGTCATCAGCGTGAAGTGGGTACCGGGTATTTCGATGAGGTTGCGCAGGTCATCTCTGGCGGCAATTCCTCTACGACTGCACTCAGCGGATCGACGGAAGAGGAGCAATTCGCGCATAATTAAACAGGAAAAACGAAGGACTAGGTGGTTCTCTGGTATTCAGAGGACCACTTTTTGCGTTCACTTCTATTTTTCATAGAGTCTTAATAGCTTTTTAACAACGCATTTATATCAGTTTCATTTTGATTGTTTACGATTGGGTTAGAAAAAAGCAAGAGATCAAACACAAATAAAAACGAAAAGGGGCCTTAAAGATGAGAGGGAACCAGTTAAGCTGGAAACGAACCGTTGTTGTCATGACTTCCGTTTTTCTGCTTGCGGGATGTGCCACCGAGACGAAATCAGGCACTTCTCTGGATACGTCGCAATTGACCCTGGATCAAATCGTGGAAAAAGCGAAGCAGGAGGGAGAAGTCAACTCCGTGGGAATGCCGGACACGTGGGCAAACTGGGGGGAGACCTGGAGCAATCTTGCAAAGGAATATGGCTTGAAGCATACGGACACCGACATGTCGAGCGCAGAAGAATTGGCTAAGTTTGAAGCGGAAAAAGAAGACGCCACAGCAGACATCGGTGACGTAGGCATCGCTTTTGGACCGTTAGCCAAGCAAAAAGGGCTGACGCTGCCTTACAAAACCTCTTACTGGAACGACATTCCCGACTGGGCAAAAGATGATGAAGGACATTGGCTGCTGGGCTATACGGGAACACTGGCTTTTATCACTGACAAGACAAAGGTGCAAAATCCTCCCAAGTCCTGGGCAGATTTGAAAAACGGAAGCTACAAGGTCGCGATTGGCGATGTCATGAAAGCGAATCAGGCGCAATTTGCCGTTCTGGCCGCCGCCTATGCAAATGGGGGAGATGAGAAAAATATTCAGCCCGGCATTGACTTTTTCGCTGAGCTGGCAAAGAACAAGCGGCTCAGTACGAGCGATCCGAGTCTTGCCAATCTAGAAAAGGGTGAGGTCGAAGTTGCTATCTTGTGGGATTTCAACGCGCTCGGGTATCGGGACAAAATCGACAAAAACCGCTTTGATGTCCTCATCCCGGAAGAAGCATCAGTCAGCAGCGGATACGCTACGGTTATCAACAAGTACACCAAGCACCCACACGCTGCCATGCTGGCTCGTGAATACATTCTCTCCGACGCTGGACAGTCCAATTTGGCTCGCGGCTATGCACGACCGATTCGCGCTAACGCCAAGCTGGATGAATCCGCTAAAGCCATGCTGCTCCCGGATGACATGTATAAAAACGCACGTCCTGTGGGCGATTTGACTGCTTGGGAAGAGACGGCTAAAAAGTTGCCGCAGTTATGGCAGGAGAAGGTGTTAATCCATGTGCGCTAGCAAGCTCGCGATGATTGTGCTCGACGGATTGAGATTTGACACAGCCGTCACGCACATGGGGTACCTGCATCACCTGGTTGAGTACGGCATTGCGGCCCGCTTTCAGGTGCGATCGGAACTACCCAGTCTCTCTCGTCCTTTGTACGAGGTTCTTTTAACGGGAACACCTGTTTGGAAGAACGGCATTTCCAGCAATCAGACGGTTCGGCTTTCGCACCAGGAGAGTCTCTTTCACCTGACGCAGAAAAACGGACTGTCCAACGCTGCTGCGGCTTATTGCTGGGTAAGTGAGCTTTATAACAAGGCTCCGTTCAATCCGTTTTACGACCGAATCCAATTGAATACCGACAAGCCGATACAAAACGGGATGTTCTACTGGGAAGATCACTATCCGGATACACACCTATTTGCTGACGCCAACTTTTTGTTGAATGGATACAATCCGGATTTTCTTTACGTCCACTCCATGAATATCGATGATGACGGACATAAGCATACGGCCGATTCCGCGCGATATCGAAATCGCGTTCTGGCGGCAGATTCGATACTGGCTAATGTGCTTCCTGCGTGGATCGATGCGGGTTATCAAATCATTGTAACAGCCGATCACGGGATGACAGCCGATGGAAATCATGGTGGCACTTCTAGCGCTGACCGGGACGTCCCCTTGTTTGTCATCAGCGACCTGATATCTCCCGGTATTCGCGAGGAGGAAATTCCGCAATTGCAGGTGGCTCCGCTTGCCTGCCATTTGCTCGGCATCTCCCCCTCGAAAGAGATGCAGCCATTGAACGTAGGAGGGCTGAGTAAGACGTCTCCCTAAGGGGGCGTCTTTTCCTCTAAGAAAGGAGTTTTTGCGATGAAACGATTTGTCAGTATGCTTTGGGTCACGACGATTCCGTTCTTTGCAATGATCGCCCTGTTTCTCCTCGTCCCATTGCTTTCTATGATTGGAGGGAGCTTTCAGGCCGAGGGGGGCGGAGGTTTTACCGTTAGTCATTATCGTGAGATTTTTTCAAATTCGTATTACTTGCAAGCTTTTGAGAACAGCGTGCTCATCTCGTTCCTGTCTGCTCTCATTGGAATCGTCGTTGCTGTTTTCGCCACCTATGCGATTACCCGTTTCCCGCAATCTCTGCAACAGCGAGTGCTTGTTATTACCAATCTAACCTCCAATTTTGCAGGAATTCCGCTCGCATTTGCCTTCATTGTCCTGTTGGGAAACAGTGGATTGTTTGTTTTGCTCGCGAAGCAACTGGGGATTGATTTTGGTGAGTCCTTTACTCTGTATTCGTGGAGCGGCTTGACGCTTGTTTATATTTATTTTCAACTGCCCCTGGCGGTAATGCTTTTGTATCCCCTGTACAATGCCATTCAAAAACAATGGATGGAAGCGGCCGAGCTGCTTGGGGCAAGTCCATGGAAGTTTTGGCTGAGAATCGGTTTTCCGGTACTGCTTCCAGGCATCGTCGGCACATTCAGCATTCTGTTTGCCAATGCAATGGGTGCCTATGCTTCTGCCTATGCGCTCACTGGGAGCAACTACAATCTGGTACCCATTCGGATTGGCGCGCTTGTCTCTGGCGACATTTTTGCCAGACCCGAGCTGGGTAGCGCACTCGCTGTACTGCTCGGCCTTACGCTTGCAGGAGCCTTACTCGTGAACGAGTGGCTGACGCGGAAGATTCGGAGGGATTTGTCTTGAAGCGGATCAGTTTGCCATCCTTGTCGTTTGCGTTGGTCATGTTGTATTTGTTTTTGCCAGTAGCGGCTACCATCCTTTACTCACTGGCAACCGAGTGGAACAGTACGATTTTGCCGGAAGGACTCACAGGAAAATGGTTCGCAGAGCTGTATTCTGATCCTCGATTCTTGCAAGCATTCGGGCGTTCTTTTCTGCTCAGCTTTCTGACGACAGTCGTTGCCGTTATCATTATTGTTCCTGCTGTATTCTCCATTATCGTCTACGCTCCCCGGATGGAGAGGCTGGTTCAGATTTTGGTGATGCTGACCTATGCTGTTCCGGGTGTTATTATGGCCGTCGGATTGATCCGTACTTATTCAGGAAACGGAATTCCAATGGTCATCATCACCGCCGGGGCGTATTTGGTCGGTTTGCTTCCGTATCTTTATCAGGGAACGCGCAATAGTCTGCTTGCGATGCAGGCACGTTCGTTGATGGAGGCAGCCGAGCTATTGGGTGCGAGCCACTGGCAGGCGTTCGTACGGATTATCGTTCCGAATATCATGTCTGGAATTTTCGTGTCCTCGCTCTTGTCGTTCTCCATTTTGTTTGGTGAATTCGTTCTGATTAACATCCTGGTGGGAGGAAGATACGAAACTCTGCAGATGTATCTGTACGCCAAGCTATCGTCAAGCGGACATGTCGCCAGCGCGATTACTGTCACTTATTTTGTCCTGATGGCTATCATCACTGGCCTGGTTGTAAAATTCACGCGCCGAAGCTTCGCACGCAAGGAGGTCCCCTAATGAGCTACGTCAAAATCGAACACTTGTCCAAAACCTTTCACGGTCAACACGTGTTGCAGCAACTCGATCTTGCGATTGAAAAAGGCGAGCTAGTCACTTTACTTGGCCCTAGCGGGTGTGGAAAAAGTACGCTATTACGCATCCTCAGTGGTTTGACGGCTCGGGATACAGGCATGATCTACATCGACGGCAAAGACGTGACGGACGTGTCGCCGAAAAATAGGCAAATCGGCATGGTGTTCCAATCGTACGCACTCTTTCCCAATCTTACGGTCAGTCAAAACATTGCCTTCGGTCTGGAAATGAACAAAATCTCGAAAACGGAGATTCGGTTGCGTGTCCAAGAAATGATTGAGCTGGTGGGATTGGTGGGAAAGGAGCAGGCTTACCCGCGTGAATTGTCTGGCGGCCAGCAGCAGCGTGTGGCACTCGCCCGTTCTCTCGTTACCCGGCCAAAAGTGCTTCTGCTGGATGAGCCGCTTAGTGCACTCGATGCCCAGATTCGCAAAAATTTGCAAAAGCAGCTACGCACCATCCAACGTGAGTTAAACATGACGACTGTGCTGGTTACTCATGATCAGGAAGAAGCCATGGCTGTCAGTGACCGTATCTACATCATGAATGGTGGACGAATCGTTCAGCACGGCAGTCCCCAAGAGATTTACACGCAACCTCGCTCTGAATTTGTTGCTCGCTTCATCGGCAATTACAACGTGCTGACTGCCGAGCAGCTTAACCGAATCGCGCCTAATCTGTCTCATCCAGCAGTTGAACGATTCGCAATCCGTCCTGAGACGTTTCGCGAACAGCGGTTGGCTGGGGAGGACATCTGTTTGACCGGGAATATCGCTCAGGTAACCATGCTCGGCAACATTACCCGTTACGAGCTGAACATGCGGGATGTTCCTGTACTGGTGGACACACTTCACCTGTCCTTCGAGCAGGAGCAGATCGGCACAACAAAAACATTGTATGTAAGTCCCAAGGATGTGATTCCGCTTTATGACACTATTGCCTGAAGAACGACAGCAAGTGATTCTGGACGAATTAAACCGCCACGGTAAAATTCAGGTGATGAGTCTGGCAAAAAACCTGGCAGTAACACCGGAGACAATCCGACGTGATCTTGACCATTTGGAACAGCAACGTTTGTTAAAGCGAGTGTACGGAGGAGCAATCCCTTTTCATTTGGCGAAACGTGAGCCGCACTTTGAAAAGAAACAGGCGATCCAACAGACGGCAAAAACGAAAATCGGGCAAATCGCGGCAGAACTTTTGTCTGACGGGGATACTATCGCGCTCGATGTCGGGACGACAACACTGGAATTGGCACGTGCGATAAAGGGCCTCAACCAATTAACGATTGTCACGAATTCGCTCCCCGCCGCTTCTTTACTAAACGAGCTGTTGGAAGCCAATCAATTCAACGGTCAGGTCATTATGCTGGGGGGGTTGACCCATCCGGCCCAAAAATCGGTTGCTGGGGCGTTTACCTGCGAGCTGCTCTCCCGCTTTCATTTTGATAAAGCTTTTATTTCCTGTGGAGGAATGACGGCTGATGGCTTCACCGATTATGACATGGAAGAAACGCTGTGCTCGACCATGATGGTACAGCGGTCGGAGCAAGTCTATGTATTAGGAGATACATCCAAGATTGATCAGACGCAATTTTTTCGTATTTGCGGCTGGCAGGATGTCAGCGCGGTTGTTTGTGACCAGCCGATGCCGGATGAATGGCTATCGTCTGGCATACAAACTACCTGGATAAGCGAACATCCGGGAAGGAGAGACTTCACATGCTGATCGACTATCATCTTCATCTGGAAGAAGGGCCTTTTTCATTGCGTTGGCTCGATCGTACCAATGCGGCCCTCGACCACTTTTATCCGCTTTCTGAACCTCGACATACCCGCGCCTGGCTGCTGGACAGTCTTGCGCGATTAAATAACCGGATGTCTTTGGGAGCATACGACCCGTCTTGGATCGATCTGTATTTGCGTGAAGCGTTAAACAAAGGCTTGAAGGAAGTGGGGATTGTCGATCATTTATACCGCTTTCGTGAAGCCCGTCCCTACTTTGAACGGTATATGGAGCTGGGTGACACCGATTTGGGGCGTTTGCAGCGAACGTGGCTTGATCAAGTATGCACCGAGAGCCTCAGTGACTTTTGTGTCGCCATTGAAGCAGCAAAGCAGCGTTGGTCGGCAAGCGGTGTGGAGTTGCGGCTGGGGATCGAAGCGGATTACTTTATCGGCGGGGAAGCAGAATTGGAAAGCTTGCTCGCAGGCGCTTCGTGGGATTATGTGATCGGTTCTGTTCATTTTTTACAAGGATGGGGCTTTGACAATCCCGAGACTTGCCATCTGTTTGAGCAGCACGACTTGAAACAGTTATACGGGGACTTTTTCCATACAGTTGAATCTATGATTAGGAGCAACTTGTTTGATTTTGTTGCTCATCTGGACAATCTGAAAGTGTTCTCCTATCGCCCAGAGGAATCGGAGCTTGTTCCCTATTACCACCGAATTGCAACTGCTTTGAAAGAAACGGATACAGCGACCGAAATCAATGCGGGCCTGTACTACCGCTATCCCGTTCAGGAAATGTGCCCGAGTCCTGCTTTCCTCGACGTTTTGGTCGCGCATGGTGTTCCATTGACACTCTCGTCCGACGCGCACTTTCCCGACGATATTGGGAGATACGTGGCGGAGAATCTGGAAGTCCTTCGTTCAAAAGAGGTAACGGAGATTGCTACTTTTTCCGGTCGTCAACGGATCATGAAGCCAATCTGCTATGCTTGACTGTGAAAAACAGCATGTCTTGAGCAAAATATGATTTGAGATGCAAAAAACCTTGGATTGCCAAGGTTTTTTTAGTTCTGTTTGCTTGACAGGGGGAAGACCACTGTAACAGGGTTTTTATGTTTTTTCTGGAAAGCGTAACCTTTTGTTCGTTTCTACGAATAAGTCAATGTACACAAATAGCAAGCAGCATCCAAGTAACCAATACAAAGGAGAGAACCTATGAGGAAAACAATTTCGCAAGCTGTATGTCTGATGGGAGCCATGTGTGTCCTGGCCTCCACACCTGTAGCTTTAGCCACCCAAGGAGAGTATCAGCAAGCAACGTTATCAGCAGGAAATCAAGCAAGTGTAGCGGATGATGTCATGAAAACAGTAGACGAAGCTCTGGTCAAAGCGGGGAAACTATTGCCGTATCTCAAGGAGTTTACGTTCAAGACGGTAACGCTTGATAAAAAGAGACCGAACATTATCTTTGTTCAGCTAAGAAAAGAAAAAGACCAAAATGAGCCGAGAGTAGACATCGAATTTGAAGCGAAAACTGGGAAATTAATAAGTTTCAGGTTAGCGACAGAGGAAGTAGAAGATGAAAAGAAACCAACCTGGCAGGAGTCCAAAGAAAAGGCAACCGCTTTTCTAAAAGAGTGGTACGGTCCAGATATGGATGGTTATCAGCTTAATCAGCTCTTCACTGAAGAGGGTGGGCACGGTATTGTGTTTTCCAAATCCGTAAATGGTTTACTCTATCCGAATTTGAGTACACGCCTAGAGTTGAATGCCAAAGGTGAGGTTGTCTCCGGTGGACCAAATGGGGGCTTTCCCTATGAGATCCCTTCAATCGAAAAGACCTCTTTCCCCGATCCCAAAGAAGCAATGGCAAAGGAACAAATGACAAAAACAGTAGCTTCCCACATGAAATTGTCCTATTGGGCCGATCGGAAGCTGCTTGCGTATGAGCCCATGTTTTCCGGATATCTGGATGCAACGACAGGGAAGTCCTTGTACGTGTCGGAACAGAAGTACTACCTGCCCGGAGAAATCGTGAAAGTTGCGCCGAAAACGAATAAACTGACAGCCAAAACGAAAGAGGAAGTTTCCTCATATGTGAAACAGGAATTTAACGTAGACATAAAAGCAGAGGAATGGAAGGAAGAGAGTTTTCCGAAAACGGGGATCAAGGTATTTACATGGAGAGAAGAAACTGACGATGAAACGGTAGTAACTGTTGTGGAGAAAACAGGAGAGATTCTGTCTTTTTCTAAAGAAGTGACAATCATAAAGAAAGATAGTAAGACGAGGGAAGAAGCACGCGCGCTAGCAATCAAGGAAATGGAAAAATACCTACCCATTGATACGAAAGAAATGATGGAAATCGGTAATTCAAAGCATATCAAAGGCGAAGAAGATGGGAGCTTCGAATTTGAGTTCGTCAAGGTGCATCAGGGGATACCCGTACGGGACAGAAGCTTCTATGTCTACATCGTTAACGGAAAGGTCATGAGATTAGACACGGCTAGCAAAGCGAAATTCACCGAACAGTTACCTGATTTGAAGGCTGGGATAACGGCGGAACAGGCTGCGCAGGAATTCCTCAAGCAATTTCAACTGGAGTATTTTTATCCTGAAAATAACGGGAATAAGGCACTTTTGGTATACAAACTGGCCACAGTTTATCAAACGGTAAATGAACAAATTGATGCGTTAACGGGAAAGATTGTTCAGGAGGATGAGGACCAATAAGCCGATTGATCCTGACCAAGGGATAGAAGACACACGGAGAAAGGAGGGCGCGCATGTATGACGACCTCAATGAGAAAATGGGGAGCATCTATGAACAGCACTACATGGCTGTTTACTGCTTCTTGCTGCATTTCACGGGCAATCAGAATGAAACCGAAGATTTGACACAAGAGGTGTTTACCCGTGTAGTGAAAGCATTGCCGACTTACGACGGACGAGTAGCAGTAAAGACTTGGCTATTCTCCATCGCAAAGCATATTGCTATCGACCATTATCGCAAGCAGAAGCTGTATGAGCTGGTTTCTGAAAACTGGCTAATGCGGCTAACAGCAAAGCAAGGGATACCAGAAGTAGAGCTGGATAACAAGGAAGAAATGCGGGAGATCAAGGATGCGTTGCAAAGACTGAAACCATCTTATCGTATGGTCGTCATCTTGCGCAGTGTGGAAGGGTACAGCATCAGGGAGACGGCGGAACTTCTGGCTATTTCGGAGGCCAAGGTCAAGGTGGTTTATCATCGGGCGCTGAAAAAGCTTCAGCACTTCCTGAAGGATTCGGTGAAAGGGGGGATTCCACATGAGCTGGCATGAAGAAGAGCTGGAAAAACAACTGAGACGGCTAAAGGAAACGGAATCGCCACCTCGCCCGGAATACGTCAGGGAGACTCAACGGCGTTTACAATTACGTACAAATCAACTGAAGCGTCGTTTGCATTTTCAACGTGTGGCAAATCGGGTGGCTGGCGTTGCAGCAATCGTTTTGTTGGGAGGATGGGCGTCCACAGAGAGTGGGCAGCAGAGTCTTCAAACTCTTTGGGAGCATACAATGAAGCACGAGCAACCATCTGCAACCATTGTTCCTGCACCCACTCCGGAATCCATAAAGCCGCCGCCGCTTCCTCCTCCAGCAAACACGACCAAAGAGAATAAAGTCTTGAATCGTCCTCCCGAAATGAATCGGTCAGAGACGACTACTGTACGTATTGAGCACAAAAAACAGCCAGAAAAGGCTTTACCACCAGTAGCTACCTCCTCGCTCAAGCAGACTGATGCCGTGACCGATCCAATCTCAATCCCTCCCTTGGTGAAAAAAGCACAAACATACATGCTGGAGTTGTTGGGAGAACAAGGAGAGCATTACCAATATAATCCTTCCCAGTCTGATCTAAAACGAGGAACCATTGGGTTTAGTCGGGTTGTTCATGGCATACCTTTTTATGAAGCAAGCTACACTGTTAAAATGAATGACGATCAGGTATCCAATTTTCAAATCCTTCAGGACTCCGATCAACTTCAGTCTCTTGCGCAGATTCCCAAACCAACGGCCGTACTATCCAAAGAAAAGGCGGAAGAAGCGCTTGCTTCGACATTGCGGTTGGTTTACCGGGAAAAGGAAGGGGAAGTAGCTTCCTTACACTACGAGACTGACATTTCCGGGTTCATTGATGCCAATACAGGAGCTTTGGTCAATAGCAAAGGCGTTCCCATACAGAGATATGAGGGAAAACGCATCGTACAAATATCGGCTGAGGGGAGAACGTTAAAAGCCGGTTCAAGTGAAGAGATGCTTTCCTTGCTCGCAAAGGAATTCGGTTTGCCAGTTGCTGTGGACAATTGGCAAGG
The DNA here is from genome assembly GCF_022026395.1 of Brevibacillus brevis. NCBI lineage: Bacteria > Bacillati > Bacillota > Bacilli > Caryophanales > Paenibacillaceae > Brevibacillus > Brevibacillus brevis. The sequence continues at coordinate 47,635 of NZ_CP041767.1, forward strand.
GACGACATCTGTAGGGAGAGACGGGATACGGGAGTACCAGTGGGAAGAGAAAGAAAAAGAACTGACGGCTCGGGTACATGAAAATGGGCAATTGCTATCTTATCGGTTGAATAGCAAACAAGAGGCAAGGTCCTCTTTTAGCAAAAATCGGGAACCTTCGCCGGAAGCCTTGTTGCAGCCTGCGATTGAGCATTTGCAGCGTTACTTGGACAAGACAATCGAAGAGATGGAGCTGACAGGCATCAGCAGAGAAGCAGCAGAGGTTCGCTTTCGATTTACCAAGCTGTATCAGGGCATTCCCGTAGTGGATCGCTCCTATGAAGTGATTGTGGATACGAACACAGGAGAAGTTGTCGGCATGTCAGGTGCATTTGGACAGGGGGCCACGAGCTTTCCCGATCCTGCAAAGGTGATTTCCAAGCAAGCTGCTGAGGCAACACTAAGAAGAAATCACCCTCTGGAGCTTACGTATATTTTGACGGGTAAAAAGGATACATTTGACAAGCAAGCGCTTCTTGTCTACCGTGTGTACAAAGAAAAAGGAATCGAAACATCCATTGATGCGATCACCGGAGCTGTACTGGAACGGGCACAGGAAGAATCATGATCAAATGACAAATAAATAAAGGAGGACCGGGCATGGTCACCCTGGTCCTCAATTGCCAAAATCGAGCGATTTCACTATAATGGAAGTGAATGTAAAATGTCCCCGTAGCTCAGCAGGATAGAGCGTCAGTTTCCTAAACTGTAGGTCGGAGGTTCGAATCCTCTCGGGGACGCCATTGTAGGAAAAACCTTGGAGTATCAAGGTTTTTCACTTTTTTCATAGGCGCTTTAATGAACAACAGTTTATCTTTTGAAACTAGGTAGACTATACGTGCAAGACGTTTCCACTTCATTGATTCGGTCTTACATCAATTACTTAGCCTCTGAGCTATTAGGACTCGTTCTTTATTCGTCTTCGAGTAGGGGAGATAGATTCCCTATTCTTGTAGTTGAAACGGCATATATGGCAGTGAAATTGAACGTTTAATACTGCGTATCAAAATCAAGCAATAAGTGCAGTAAGTATATTAGCCACCCTTCCTAAAATTTCAGGATGGGTGCTTTTTTCATGCGATGTTCTGTCGTTACTTCTGTTAAGAACTGTATATGTGAGCTAGAACCGACTAAGACCGTGTAAGTATTTACGTGGGAATATACGTTTGGTAAAGTGAACTCAAAAATTAAAACAAAGAAAGGTGATGCTGACTTGGAAATCAAGTGTTATGTAGCAATTACAGTAGTTCTCATCATTCTTGGAGGTATACTCTGGAAGACGATGAAAAGTTTAAGATGGGATTCAAAGTTCTATCGGGAAATGAATGAAAGATTACATGAAGTGAACCAAGGCTTGCGTGGCAAAATTAATGAGGATGAAAAGGCAATTGAAGAATTGGAATTGTCGGTATCAAATCTACAAAATGCTTTGAATTATAAACAACAGGATGAGTTTAAAAGACATCTCTTTATTTGTAATCTTGATGAAGGGCAAAAAATCGTTATCTTATTCGATGAAGAGTTGGAGCATAACCAAGAACTCCAGCAAAAACTTAATGAAAGAAACATTAGCCCGTTGAAATATTCTAGGAAGCTAGAATGCGTTGTGTTTGTTGATGGAAAGAAAGAAATGCCACTATTAATGGATAGTATTTTTGCAGGGCAGGTAAAAGCCACAATAGGAGATATTAATTGTGGGAATTTTAAGAATCGTGGGATTGGCTCTTTTGTTGTGCAGAATCTCTGCATTATCTTAAAAGGAATGGGAATAGAGAGTGTAAATGCTTCCCTTTCTACAGTCGATTATCATAAAAAAGATAAGTTGTACAATTTTTACCTGGGTAAAAACGGATTTCATTTGGTAAGAGAATTAACAGAAGACAAATGGGGACTTGTGTCTAAGAAGTTAGTAGGCTGAATAAATTCCAAATATTTAAGGAGAGCGAACAGAATCAATTCTGATAGGTTCTCCCGTTTTTATTACTATTTATGAATTAACTTGTATTAGTTTTTTGATTTTTCTTATCAGTTCAGTAGTATCGCTATCTAATACTCTTCGCCATAATTACAGAGCCTTGGCTCGGTGCAGGCTGACGCGGACAACGCTTCGCTTTTCCGACTCGTCTGGAAGCGAGATTTGCAGGGATAGAATCTTATTAACTTAAGTTGACCCTCATAAATTGAACGGTAAGTAATACAACTGTTTTCCTGAATGGATATTTAAAGTTTTAGCCGAAAAGTTTGAAGCCCTCCATCGGAACAATCCGGGGGAGGGCATTAACTTGTGAGTCAAATTGTAAAATATGAACTACAATAACAAAGTAATTAAGGCATATTAGTAATTGTAACTAATAGAAATAGATTGGTCTGCATCTGTTTCAACGTCAATACCTGCATAAAAATTAACTTTATGGCTGATATCCAGTTTAGTGTAGCTACCTGTAGCAGCCCATGCAGTTACGAATTCATAGTCATCTGATGATTCTAATTGACTTCCAGTAACATTCCATTTTGCATAATCATTTGATTTATTCAATGTGAGATCCATGTCTGGTTCTGTGTCAATTTCATATTCGAAACCAATGCTATAAGGGTAACCTAAACTTACTTTATACGGGTTACTGGAGGTATCATTTGGTTCAGCATCATCTAATTCGTCACTATCAAATACCAGATCGTGTCTAATAGTAAACTCTTCCGCATCCCAAAGCCATTCATATGTTTCAATAGTGCTTGTATCTTTTACATAGAAATAGTCATATTCTTTATCGTCTTCATCGGTAACTTTGTACAGTTTCCATTGTGAATTAATTTGTCCGGCTTTTTTTGTTATATAGTAAGCGGAGGCAATAATATCATATTCACTATCTACAATTCGGCTTGATCTAGTAGAAATCTCAGAGTTACTCTTTTCAATAATTTTATTTTCGTGCTGCAAGATTTCTGCGAGATAAATTTCATCTTCAATTTCAATTTTACCCTCGTCATCATAGCTATTTATATCTGAAATAAAGACTTTATAAGGGGCATCTTCATCTAATGTGTAACCTATGATTTCGTGTTTCTCGGAATCCTTATTCTTATCAGTGCCATCTTTCTTCTTCTTTTCTTTTTTCTCATCCTTTTCATTAAAGAAAGAAAGCTCGATTGATTCTTGAGTTTCTCCACTTTCTATTTTTGTTTGAGTATACAAGTTGTCAATACCTAGCAGATCACAGTATTCTTTTATAGTAAGCCCGCCAAATAAATACACTTTCTTACCATTTTGCAGTTCTTCTTGTAATTCCTTCTGTAGCTTTTTGTTTTTTTCTACATCTTTATAATTATATGCAATAGAATTGTACTCTGATAAATCCACTTTATCATCTGGATTTATCAATTTTACTTGGATTTTTTTATCCTCCAGAGTTTTTTTGACACTTTTCAGAGATTCGTGTTTGAAATCCAATTGTTCTTCCGTATTTTCAGAATCCATTCCGGATGAAAACAGTAACTCTTTAGATGTTTTTGCAAATGCAGTCTGAACTGAAAAATTTGGTAACATTACAGTAGATACTAAAACACCAGCCAAAACGAGGCTAGTAATAGATGATTTAATATTTTTTTTGGACATTTTAATATACCTCCCTTTTTATGGTATAATTTACCATGAAGAATAAGTATCTACAACCAAAAAATGGATAATCAACAAAAAAGTAAAGGCGTGATTCATTATGTCGTTTAATAATGTGCAGTCTTGGATAATTACTGTTTGTTTCGTTGTAATAGCGTTCAGTTCAGCTTATATAGCAATTAGAATAGATAAGATCATTGAGCGCTTGGCAACTATTGCTGAATTTATTAGTATTACAGGAGGTAGTTAAGTTGACGGAAGAATTAAACTTTGACTATAAGGATAGTCAGTGGATTGACCGGAATTACCTTTTTTAACTTGAAACAATATAGATTACAGCCGCCACTTTACTTATAGAAAGGCGGGGCTTATTTGCAGTTCTGTTTGGGGCATTTGTTGGAGGAACATAAGATGTTGGGACAAAGACCAAAAAACAATAGGTATTGTTTATGATCTTGATTAGATTTCGGTAGACGGTAATGAACAAAATGCAATTTTTGTGGTTGAGAGTTCGATAGATAAATCGAGTACACAGCTATCTGTGGGAAAACTCGCAAAATTTCAAACCTGATATCATAAGGTTTTTCAGGGGCGGATAGTTGGCCACGGAGAGGGTAAGGCGCATTTCGTATAATTCCTAAACTGCAGGTCGGAGGTTGGAATCCTCTCGGGGACGCCATCGAAGAAAAAGCCCTGGTGCATCAAGGTCAGAGTGTAGAGAAAGTCCCCTTTCGTAAAAAAGGGGACTTTTAGTGCCATTTTAGGGGGCAAATATGTCTCCCCGCCATCGTAAAACGCCTTGGAAGCGATTCTAGAAGGTCAAATTTTTTCTGCCCAATCGGCGAAATTCAGGAAGGGGGTTTCTCGAAACCTTGGCCTTGGTGTATCAGGGTGTTTTTTTGTTGAGACGTGTAGCATGCTTGAAATGAATAACGTATATCAAATGATGAACGAAATAAGGGGGGATTTCTTTTGAAAAAAGTGATTGTAGGATGTATGGCTATGGTATTGGCTGTTTTCATCAGCGGCTGTAGCTCAGACGCGGTCGTACAAAATCCGACTGCTACGCCACCTCCAAAAGAGGTAACGAACACTGGCACAGACCAGAAACAATCCGTAGACAGCTCTTCAAGCTTTGACAAAATTGCGGGCTATTTGCAAGAAGAGAGCAACAAAGCTTTCTCCTCCCACTATGAGCTGCTCGAGTTTACCCTGTCAGATTATGAAGAGAAAACCGTTGACGGAAAAGTAGAAGCGACATTCGGATATCAAGTGAAATACAAAAACTTTGAGAAAGACCCTGACACCGTGGACTACATCAAAGCGGCAAAAGAAAAGAACGATCCCAACTACCAACAGCTGTATGATGAATATTTGCAGCCCAAGGACATGAATTTTCATTTGAAAGCGGTAATTGAAGATTCGGACTCCATATCGCTTTACACCAATGTGAGTCCAAAAGGAGTTCAATGGGAAAAGGCAGTTATGTCTGATTTCATCCTGAAGAAGTAAAATAGCGACTTGATTGTAGGCCGCGTACTCACGCGGTCTTATTCATTTTTCTCGCACCAGTACTCGTACTCATTGTCGATCCAATTTTTGATATGATCATAATTCTCCCAAGTATCTTCCACGTGATACACACTTGGCTCGCAATCAAACGCTTCTAGATAATGATACCGATACTCCCCCGTATCGAAATCGAAGTAAAACATCGCGAACTGGTTTCCTTCTTCATTCAACATGTCTTTTGCAAATACCCCACCCGTCTTCTCATAAACTTCAGGACCAGTAATCTGCCTTTGTTTAAAATCAGCGATTAGGTTTTCGAAACTCTTTTTAAAATCCTCGCTAACCATATCCTTTTCAATCAACCAGCCAATGAAAAAGCCTGTATGTACGTATGCCTGTTTTTGAGGAAGGTCCTCCTCAAAGTTTTCGTAATGATATTTCGCTTTATCGTATACCGTTGTCATTAGCAAAACCTCTCTTTCTATTTCCCTATTTCCCAAAAATTATACAGGATAGATTTTTTGGTAAAAAGCAATAAGAGGGTGAAGAAGGAAGGGTAGGAATTTTGTAGCATTTTCATGATACGAGGTGGTAGTATTTAACTGTTAGAAAGAGAGAACCATTGATTGGTTCATAGAGGGGTCATATTTCATGCGGAACTTGCTTGCCTATTTTCTTAGCGCTGTAATGATTAGTCTAGTTATCCTTCCAGTAGAACCTGCGTCATCTAGAGGCTCAAGTTCATCTAGCTCCAGTAGTTCAGGCAGAAGCTCGGGGTCGTCTAGTACCAGCTCCTATTCGTCCGGCAAAAGTTCAGGGTCATCTAGTACCAGCTCCTATTCATCGGGCAGAAGCTCGGGATCATCTAGTACAGGCTCATCCTCCTCAAGCAAAAGCTCATATTCTTCAGGAAAAAGCTCAGCCTCAACCAGTAAAAGCTCAAGCTCCACGATAAAAAGGGCCAAACCGTCAAGCGGTTTCCAATCATCCAAGCCGGTTAAAATCAAGAAGCATGACGATGACGACGATGATGAAGAGCAATTCGAGGAAGAAGAGGCTAGTCAAGAAGAGGAGACGAGCGAAGAAGCCGCTGCGGAAGAGGAAAGAATCAAACGGGACGAAATCTTATTTCAAATTGATGGAGGTATTGGACCATACCATTTACGACCCAATCAATTTTATCAAACTACGATATGGGGGGAATCCACTCATGACGGTTCCCTATACTTTACCGTACATAATAACGGACAGATAGAAGAGGTAGATGAGAGTGAGATAAATGGGTCAACAGTATTTAACATCCCATACAATTTCGATCCAACACCATTTGAAAAAGAGTTTTATCTTCATAACCTACCAACGGATCAAATCTATGTGACATCCTTTCAATATCAGGATATTTACTTGTTTTTGCGCTCGGATGGTACCATTCAATGGCTTCCCAAATATGAAGCCATTGAGACAAACCTTCCCATCATAGAAGCAGAAGAGGTACTGCTGTCAGAGCAGACACTTGAAATGCATAGCAACGAAATGGCCTTGCATCATTTCCCGAAAAACAAAGTCTATCGGAAGAATATCAATAAGATTCCGAGGTATTTTCTGTTTAACAATGAAGAAAATGTTCAGTTAATAGGAAAAACAGAAAGTAAGAACTATGAAGTTTTGGAATATGACCAAATGATTGATCCGACTGCTGCTGATCTTCTGGATGAGATAGAAGAAAAAATCCAAAATTCAGGGGTCCCCACAGGATTCATATACCAGCTCACAGTAAATAACGTTCCGCGAAATTTTATTTACGATGGAAGCCGTTCCGTTGGGTTTGTGAAGGATCTATCTTCTGTTAAAGAAGACTATAAGGTTCGCGACTTCGAACAGGTTGTCCAAAAGATACGGAAAGAAAAACAGGAGGAAGAGAAAAGGCAATCCATCTGGAAGCTGTATTTGATTACAGCCGGTGCGATCATGCTCGGTATTTTTCCTTTATCCTATTGGTATATGACCAGAAGAAGAAAGAAGAAGAAGCAAACCCCTAACAAGATCATTACGAAAAACACGAAAAGTACGAGAAAGAAAAAGAATGTAGAGCCCATAAAGCCTGTAAAGCCAGAAAGAACACCAATTCAACAACCCCTACCCAAAAAGAAAGAAATAAGAGTAGAAGAAAAAAAGAAGAATGACGGCGGACTTTTTCAGCAATTTGAAGCCACAAACAAAAAAGAACAGCCAAGAAGCTCTGGAAGCGGACTATTTAATCAATTTAATTCCTCCAATAGAAATCAGTAAAAAAGCAAGGAGCGTGTCGTGATGCAAAATGATAAGCGAATCAAATTCATTAACCCTGAAACAATGCCACCTACGTTTGGCTATACCCATGCGGTAGAGGTTCGGAACGCCCGGACGATTTACGTATCGGGTCAGGTGGCTCTCAACAAAGAAGGCCAGGTGGTCGGCACAGGTGATTTAGCGGCACAGACCAAGCAAGTTTTCGCAAATATCCAATTCGCGTTAGAAGCGGCAGGAGTCAGCTTTGATCATGTAGTGAAATTGACTTTTTTCGTGACCGACATCTCCAAGATTCACATTGTCCGAGAGATTCGAGATCAGTACGTGAATACAGAAACCCCGCCAGTGAGCTCTGCAGTTGAAGTGAGCAGACTCATCAGGGACGAGCTGCTAATTGAGATTGAGGCCATCGCCGTGGCAGATGTATAGTTGTTCCATCCCCCTTCTGTTCGATTATTCATCGTTCAGGAGGGTTTTTTTATGCTCTTTTGGGAAGATTATGGAGCAAGACAAGCAGATCGGTAATAGTACGTGTCGGCTCTAAATCTTTTGCTATTGGAGTTGGTTGCATGAATTATATCATCGCAGGAATAGGTTTGATTACCGTATTTTTGCTTGCTTGGCTGGCAAGTAGTGATAAAAAGCACATTCGGTATCGTCCTATCCTTATCATGATTCTGATTCAGATCGTGTTTGGCTTGCTGCTGTTGCGAACCAGTATTGGACTTATTTTCATATCAGGCATTGCCAGCAGTTTTTCCATACTCCTGAAGTATGCCTACGAGGGGATTAATTTTGTTTTCGGTGGCATTGCGAATCCGGGTGCGACGCCGTTTTTCTTGCAAGTTTTGCTACCGATTGTTTTCATATCTGCACTGATTGGCATTTTGCAGTACACGAGGATCCTCCCATTATTCATTCAGTATGTAGGGCTCGTATTGAGCAAAGTGAATGGCATGGGAAAATTGGAGTCGTATAATGCGATTGCCTCGGCGATTGTCGGGCAATCCGAAGTGTTTATTACGGTGAAAAAACAGCTCGGTGCCATTCCGGAAAACAGGTTGTACACGCTGTGCGCCTCTGCAATGTCCACCGTGTCTATGTCGATCGTGGGCTCCTTCATGACCATGCTCAAACCGGAGTATGTGGTAGCTGCATTGGTACTCAACTTATTTGGTGGTTTTATCATTGCTTCCATTATTACGCCGTATGAAGTAAAGCCGGAAGATGATTTGCTCGATCAAGAAAAAGAAGAGAAACAGGCCTTCTTTGAAATGCTCGGAGAGTACATTCTGGATGGGTTTAAAGTAGCCGTGGTCGTGGCCGCGATGTTGCTCGGATTTATTGCACTCATTGCGATGGTGAACGGGTTATTCAGTGCAGTATTCGGTATTTCGTTCCAAGCGTTATTAGGGTACGTCTTTGCCCCGCTCGCCTTTCTTATGGGGGTTCCCTGGCACGAAGCTGTACAAGCAGGAAGTATCATGGCCACCAAAATAGTAGCGAACGAGTTTGTCGCCATTCTCGACTTTACGAAGATTCAAGGTCAGTTGAGCGAAAGAACAATTGCCATCGTGTCTGTGTTTTTGATCTCGTTCGCGAACTTTGGCTCGATCGGGACGATTGTTGGCGCGGTAAAAGGTTTGAATGAAAGACAAGGAAATGTCGTCGCCCGGTTTGGATTGAGGCTGTTATATGGGGCAACACTTGTCAGCATTTTGTCAGGAATTATCATCAGCATTGTGGTGTGAAGGGGGACCCTTTTTGGGGTCTTTTTTGTTAGGTTCGGTCTGGTAACCAAATGATGGTAAGCTGCGTCTATCAATTGAGATATTCGTCTTTGTTTCTCGGATCGTATCCTTCATTAAAGGAATGGGAATCACGATTGTTACGCTCTATGAGGATTCTCTGCTTCCGGCGCTTGGCAATCCAATCGATGATGGCTCCAATCAGCAAGAGACCTCCGAAAATAAATACGACGAGTAACCAGAGTGGCATCATACAACACCTCACTTTTTACTAAAAGATACGTCATACCCGTGATGAAGTTGCGATGAAACCATTCAAGAGGAAGAAAAGGAGCGAATTCGGATGAGAAAATGGGTGTGTATGACCGTAATGGCAGGCTTGATTGCAGGAGGCTGTTCACCTGACACGAACGTATCAACAGATACAAAACCACAGCCTGTAACCGAGCAGAAGCAAGAGGCGGGAAACAGCGGTGGCGACCAAAAGCAAGAGAAGCAAACCGCTACCGCACGTCAAATGATTCTCAATGAGCAATTTTTGCAGCTGCTCGCCAAAAACGAAATCAGTGGATTCGATATCCACATCGGGATGAAGCGGGATGAAGTTTCTGCGCTATACGGCAAGGTAACGAAACAGGATTATTGGGATGGCGGGCGCTATGAAGTCTTTGAGAAGCTAGAGACGGCACTCATTTATTTTGATGGGCAAGATCGCGTATATGGAATTGATTTGGCCGGCCTTCATCTTAATGAAACGAATCTGGACACAATCCGTAAAAATCTGGGAGCGCCTGTCAGTGAAGAGAAGAGTATGGCCGATCAGGATTATGTCATGTTTTTTGAAGCGGGAGATAACTCCGTATTTATTAGTGCAAAGGACGAGAAATCACCAGCAGATAAAATAAGGATCATCAATAAAAAAATGATCGAGGAATCACCGCAAAAAGAATAAAAAAAGCCAAGTCAGAAGGGGCTCAAATGTGACCTTCAGGCTTGGCTTTTATATGTGAAACAATGGATTATTCAACCGATCTTTTTCCAAACAGGATAGTGTCCAGTGCGAACTTGGTGCTGCCACTAATTCCAAGAGAAACCAACATCGCAAGCAAGGCCAGATCCAATTCATAACCAGCCCCACCTTCACCGCCCAGGAAGCCGACAGCGAGCTTGGCTGTAAAGATTGCACCAATCATGACAACAGACAACGCACCTGCGAACACGCGAGTACCCAGACCAAGAATCAAGGCAATACCGCCTACTACCTCCAAGAAGGTTACGAGGTAAGCAATGAATGCAGGGAGTCCCATGGTCCCGAAGAAACCAGCGACATTCTCCAGCCCCATTTGGAATTTGGCCACTCCGTGAATGGCAAAAGTAAGTCCAGCTATCACACGTAGAATAAGTGCGCTCCATTCAAAACGATTAGACATGTATGAATCCCTCCGAAATTTAAATGCGTAACAAAGTTACTTTTCGTTAGTAAGTATACAATAATAAATTCCTAAGTCAAGTGATTCAATAAAATCCCAACAGTTGGCAAGTGTATTTTTCAAGGGTGATTCGCATCATTGGTTTTGATGGATTGAACAAAGAGCGGTATACTGGAAGGAGAATGAGGTGATACCTATGAAACAGTCTACCCTCTGTCCCAAGTTCGAAAAAGGTATGCAGTTGTTGGGGAAGCGATGGACAGGTCTAATCCTATACCAGTTGTTGTCGGGACCACAGCGATTTTGTGCATTGGAAGGGGCCCTGCCAGTAAGCGGAAGGCTACTTTCTGAGCGTTTGAAGGATTTGGAGAAGGAAGGACTCGTGCATCGGCAGGTGTTTACTGATTCTGCTCCTGTCCGCGTAGAGTATTCCTTAACGGAGATGGGGAAAGCTCTGACTCCAGTGCTCAAGGGAATTGAGTCTTGGTCGCAGAGCTGGATCGAGTTGAATGCAGACGAAATGGCTAACGACAGCGAAGAATAACACAGCCTATATAAAAAAAGCATCAGGAGAGTACGCCTGACGCTTGCCACGATGAAAACCCCTGGAGACAGGGGTTTTTCTGTTATTCGTTAATGAATCTTCAAGAAGGGTCTTCGTTCTTTTCCTGCAAAGCCTTCCATTTTAAAAATTCAATATGGCGCTTGACCTCAATCAGATCTTTCTCTGTCAGGCCATCGACATCCAAAAAGGTCGCTGGTGTTTCCCGGACAGAACCGCGTTTCCAAGATGGTTCTTCCGTGCGACCGTGGAGAAAATCGGTGGATACTTCAAATAAATCTGCGACTTTGGAAATCAGATGAAAATCGACGCCCTTCTTTTCGCCTGACTCGATCCTCGAAAGTACCGTATTATGTATGCCCAGCTTTTCAGCTAATTGAAGTTGTGACCATTGTTTTTGTTCGCGCAGCCATTTTATGCGTTGACCAACTATGGACATCGTGAGACCACCTTTATCGTTTTGGCAATTCCATTCTAACAATTTTCCATTACGGAAAAAACAAGATTGCTAATATGACAAAATCTGTATTGACTTTGCTAAAATTGAAAGGATATGATGTAACTATAAATATTTGCCATTTTTGCAAATCAGGAGGGGATAACTGGTGGAACGGCTCAACCTCCCGTTTATCGCGCAACGACGTAATGAGTGCAAGCTGACCTTGCAAGAAATGGCGGAAGCACTCGGGTTTCGAAATGCTTCGACATACTTGAAGTACGAGAAGGGAGAATATGACTTCAAGGCCAATCATTTGCCAGTGTTGGCTAAAAAACTACGATGCAGCATGCTTGATCTTTTTATCAGAATCGTTTGCTGATTTAGCAAAAAGGGGTGGGATGGGTTGAACGCTAGGGAGGCAAATAGAAGGCAGCTGGAAATATGGAGAAAGACCGTCGCTTACGAAATTGAAATGATGGCGCCACAGAGTATGCCGGCTTGCGAGGGATTTCTTGAGCGCTTGGTCATGTTTGAAAAGGAGTTGGAAAACAACGCGCGATGCCCATATAGTACGACACATGATGGGAATGATGCCGGGTCGCGTCCGTTACCCATTCAGGAAACAGAAAAAAGCCCGGTACGGATTTCACCGTGACCGGGCTTTCGTTTTCCTTTATAGCTTGGTTATCTCTTCTTTTAGCAGCTCTGAATGGGTTCCGAAGACGACTTGCACGCTTCCTTGACCCAGTCGCATAACACCGGCTGCACCGAGGTCCTTTAAGGCTTTGTCATTGACCTTCTTGTCGTCCTTCAAGACGAGACGCAAACGAGTGATGCAGGCGTCTACGCTAACGACGTTTTCTTTTCCACCAATGTGAGTGAGCACTTGGATCGCTTTATCCTGCATCGAATTGTTCCTTCCCGTAGCTGTAGTTGTCATTTCTTCATCATCCTCACGTCCCGGTGTCTTGAGGTTCAGCTTCACAATCAGGAAACGGAACAGGACGTAGTAGACCACGGCGAATGCCAGACCAATCGGGATGATCATCCAGGCATTCGTAGAGAGGTGGTAGTTGATACCGTAGTCGATCAGACCCGCTGAAAATCCAAAGCCGTGCTTGATGCCGAGAGAGGTCACGATATACCCGGACACACCCGTCAATATCGCGTGGACAAAATACAGGAGTGGGGCAGCGAACATAAACGCAAATTCCACTACCTCAGTAATCCCGGTCAGGAACGAAGCGAGAGCTGCACCAATAAACATAGAAGCAACTACTTTGCGTTTTTCAGGACGCGCTGAGTGAATAATAGCGAATGCCGCTCCAGGAAGTGCGAACATCATGATCGGATAGAAACCAGTCATAAACATTCCTGCTGATGGGTCTCCTGCAAAGAAACGATGCAGGTCGCCGTGTACCACTTTTCCTGTCGCATCGGTAAAGTCACCGATTTGGAACCAGGCAATCGCATTGAGTACATGGTGCAGACCAAATGGAACGAGCAATCGGTTGAAGAATCCGAACAAGAAAGAACCTGTTGCGCCGAGACCTACGATCCAAGAGCCCAATGAGTCAAGGGCAATCTGGATCGGTCCCCAAATAATCCCAAAAATCAAGCCGATGACAACCATGGAGAGAGAAGTGACGATCGGGACGAAGCGTTTTCCACCGAAGAAGCCCAGCCATTCTGGCAGCTTGATTGAATGGTAGCGGTTGTAGAAAAATGCTGCAATACCACCGGCCATAATACCGCCGATGACACCCATGTTCAGTTTTAAATCATCCGCGATGAAAGGCATGGCAGCAGGAACAGCAGCAAGTACTTTCGTCAATACGACGTAGGCAATGACAGCGGCTAAAGCAGCAACAGCATCTCCAGCCAAGCCAATGGCAACACCGACAGCAAAGATTAATGCCAGGTTGTCAAAAATAGCTGCACCGCCAGCAGCCAAAAGCGGAGCGATGTACGAGTCCATGAAGGCACCAAAGGCACCGAGATTGAGGTCCTTCTCGAATTTGAGAAGACCAAAGCTTTGCAAAATCGCTGCGGCTGGCAACGTTGCGACTGGGAGCATCAGGGCTCTCCCAATCTTTTGCAGAAAAGCGAGCATAGGATAAAACCTCCTTGGAATGGGATGAATTTATCAGGGAAGCCGCTCTCCGGATAAATGCAAAATGATGAGGGCACAAGGAATAAACCGGAGAGAGACCATTCTGATCGATATATTGGAAGCGCTTACACTACTCGGGCGACAAAACCTTTCTATAAGGCTTTGTCTTTCAGATACTGAACGACCTCGTCTACAGTAGAGAGTGTAAGGACGTGTTCAGCCAATCTTTTCGCTTCCTCTAAGCTGGTGGAGCGGATGCGTTCTTTGACTTTTGGCATGACCGAAGCGGCACCGCTGAACTCATCGAGCCCCAATCCGAGCAAGAGCTTGGTTGCCAACGGATCTCCCGCCATTTCCCCACACAGCCCGGTCCAAATACCTGCCCGATGGGAAGCTTCGATAACTTGGGAAATCAGTCGTAATACGGCTGGATGGTAGTAGCTGTACAGCTCGGCGATATTGGCATTCATCCGGTCTACTGCCAGCGTGTATTGAACGAGATCATTGGTGCCGATGCTGAAAAAGTCTACCTCTTTCGAAAACGCATCTGCTTGCAGGCAAGCGCCTGGAATCTCCATCATCATGCCTACGGCGATTTTCTCGTCAAAAGCGACCCCTTCTGCTCGCAGCTCTGCTTTTGCTTGCTCCAGCAATCGTTTGGCTTCACGCAGTTGCTCCATATGGGAAATCATCGGGAACATAATCAGCAGGCGACCGAATGCACTGGCACGCAAGAGCGCGCGTAATTGCACCAGGAATAATTCCGGTCTGGCTAAGGAGATGCGCATGGCGCGGAAGCCAAGGAACGGGTTTTCCTCCTGCGGAAGCGCGAGTGCTGGCAAATGCTTGTCGCCGCCAACATCCAAGGTACGAATGATGACCGGCTTGTCGCCAAAAGCAACGGCTACATGCTTGTATGCAGCAAATTGTTCGGCCTCATCGGGAAGGGTGGTGCGATCCATGAACAAAAACTCGGAGCGGAATAACCCGATTCCTGCTACACCAGATGCGATCAGTGCATCAGATTCTTCTGGCACAGCCATGTTTGCCATCAGGTGAACACGATGTCCATCGGTGGTTTCGGCAGGCAGTTCCTTTATGGCTTCGTACAATTGGCGCTCCTTTTCTTCCTGCGCGGCTTTTTCCTGATAGGCAGCCAGTGTATCCGCATCAGGCGAAACAATCAGCTGTCCAGAGGTTCCATCGATAATCAGCAAACTTCCGGAGTCTACTTTTTCCATCAAGGTATCGCCTGCACCCATGACAGCGGGAATTCCGAGAGAGCGTGCCAATATGGCTGCATGAGAGGTAGCGCCACCTTTTGCCGTAACAATTCCTCGTACATGCTGGAGTGGAAGCTGAAGCGTCTCGGATGGGGTGACGTCCCATGCAACCAGGATAAAAGGCTCTTCCGGGTAGGAGATGACGGTGTCACCACCCGAAATATTTCGAATCAGACGGCGGCTCACATCACGAATATCATCTGCGCGCTCTTTCATGTAGGCATCGTCCATACTCTCAAAGAGGGCAATGAATTGATCGGCTACTTGCGAGACGGCGGTTGATGCCGCCAGTTGTTGATTTTCAATGAGCGCACTCATCTCCCCGACAAATGCCGGGTCATCCAGAAAGGCAATATGAGCAGAGAGGATCGCCGCTTTTTCCGAACCTAATTGTTCCTCTGTCTGTTCCTTTAGCTTTTCCAGTTGTTCGCGTGCTTGCTCTACGCTTTTGCTAAGTAGTCCTAGCTCCTGAGCTGCATCCACTGGAGTGGTGGACTCTGCCTGCGTGATGGCAGTTTCGTGTGTGAGGCGTAAAACAGGGGCAATCGAAATGCCAGCGGAAACCGGGATTCCTTTTAACATACGTCCTTCACCTTCCTGTCCGTCGTTTACACGGTATGATTTACGAGGATTGCTCCAATAGCTGCTGAATCGCAGTGGCTACGTTTTGTTCATCCGCTCCATCGATCTGAACGGTCAGGGTGTCACCTTGGGAAACACCCAGTGTCATGATGCCGAGAATGCTTTTGCCATCTGCGTGTTTTGTCCCTTTGCTCAGCGTAATCTTTGACTGAGATTGCGACGAACAATTCACGAGTAGAGCTGCTGGCCTCGCGTGGAGCCCGCCCTCTACATTGACGGTTACTTCAAATTGAACCATGTTGTACCTCTACCTCCCTCAACCATGCGCTTCGCTTTATTTTAAGACGACAGTCATCAGTGGCTCTTGACCTGCTTGCACAGTTGCTTTTGCCACTACATTTTTTTCAGCAACCATATCACCGTTTGTAATAACGATCGGTGTTACGATCGGACAACCCGCATCCTCCAGTACACTCTTGTCGAATTGGATGAGCTTGTCGCCAGCTTTTACTTGATCGCCAACCGAGACAAATGGGGTAAAGCCTTTCCCGTTTAATTTCACGGTGTCGATTCCAATATGCATCAATATCTCAAGACCACTTTCAGACGACAGCCCGATAGCATGGTGAGTAGGGAAAAGATGCGTTACCTTTCCATCGACAGGGGAGACGAGAGTGTCTGCGCTTGGCAGAATCGCTACACCATCACCGACGACTTTACCTGCGAACACAGGATCAGGAACTTCAGACAGAGGGAGTACGGTACCTGTTAATGGTGCAAGAAAGGTTACCTCTTGTTGTTGTTTTTTCCGGGAAAAAAGACTGCGTAGCATAGTATCCTCCTTTTGCGTCTGAACCAAAAAAGGCATGAGACGGTTGAATTCATACGACGACATACTTACTATGTCCGTATGATCTCACCGCTCATGCCTAGTCGAGCTAGTAACACGCAGGATTATGATTTAATTTTGTTGTAATAAGCGATAAAGGTGCAGAGCCATGTAACCAACCTCGTCTTCCGGTACAGCAATCTCGAGACGGGTGGAGATGTATTGAGCCAGCTCTGTTGCCAATTGATAGGCTTCTGGCATGGTCGTTTTGACTCGGTCCAGAAGCGGGTTCTTGATGAATTTTTGTTGACGGATGCGCTCAACGGCAAAGCGCAAATGGGTGATGAGACGAACGTAATCAATGGTACTGCGTTCAATCGTAATGGCTGTTCGCTCTTCAATCAGGCTTACCAACTCGGTGATGATGTTGGTGAATTGGACTGCCTTTTTTACTGGGACGTAGCTAATCGCGGAATGAATGTGCAAGGCCAGAAATCCGATTTCACTATCGGGAATGTCCAGGTCGAATGCGTTTTTGATCATATCCGCTGCCCGGTTCGCCAGTGCGTACTCCTTCGTGTACAGCGTCTGGATTTCGAACAAGAAGGGATTCACGATCTCCATCCCGTTATTGAGCCGATAGATGGCAAACTGGATATGGTCAGGCAAGGCAACGTGGACGTGTTCGTTCAATTCTGGCGTGATCTCACTCGCGATGAGAGCGATGATTTCTTCCGCAATTCCTACGACAGCAGGATCTACTTGGCTCAGGATGTTCTGATACTGCTTCTGATGATTTTCATTTTCGAGCCTGAAGCGCTTTTCCACTCGCAAATCATGGGCGGGGATGGTATTCCCGGTTTTTGCACCAAATCCGATTCCTTTTCCGAACAGGACAATTTCTTGTCCAGACCCGGGTTCTTCCACGAGTACGACGTTATGGTTCAACACACGCGTAATAGCGTACGTTTTTTCCTTTTCACGGGACAATCCATTCCACCACCTTTAGATAGACAAAAACGGTCCATGACCGTATTTGCTTACCGCAAGCGGTCACATCCAATTTAATGAAAAACGCCGATGAACCATGACGTTAATCAGAAAAAAGAGCCGAAAAAACCTTTTTAACAAGAAAAAGATCTTCTCGGCTCATGCCTGCATTACCAGTAACACGCCTTGTGAAAACGCTTCAATTAAAGCTTATAATAGCTCACGTCTCGTACATTGTCAATCACTCTGTGAACGGGAAAAACACGGCGGGCAGGAGAAGCAGCAGCCTGTCCCGAATTGTTTGAACCGACAGGATAAGGGCAAAACAAAGCCAAGCGGACGCCTCATTAGCAATCCGCTCGCTTTGTTACTTGGTGTACTTGTCGGCAATCGTAGATGCACAGAAGGAGTTCGGTTTGATCTCGGCACGAAAGTGATTGGTTTCTGCTAAGCTCAACAAAGACTGGATAAACTTACGGGTAGGACCATTCGTGCCGATATCAAAATGCAGGCGGATGGGAGTATCTAAGTGGTGGTCCCGCAAATATTGGCGTACTTCTGTGGCAAGTCCGACTGCGTACATCGCTTCCTGAAATATACGCTGTTGCAAGGATGAGTACCGGCGTTCCTGAAATTTGTGATAAAAGAAGGTACCCCCATGCCCGGGACGGATCACTGTGATAACAAGGGCAAAAAAAGTCCCGCGGCTTTTTAATTGAGAGTCGGCCCCCACAATAATTTCAAATGGACCACCTATTGATGAGATGGTATGTTCGATGTGGGAAAACACTTCTTCTTTTGCCAGTAGACCTCTAGTCGGACTGTGAAAGCGATCAAATAACGTATTTGCAGAGGTTAAGCCCACTCACATCCCTCCAGAAAGAGGCTAACAATGATTTGCATACTTCTTCCTTACATCATTAATGTATGTAATCTCTCAGATAGTATGTGAACGGGTAGGGACAAAAACTTCTTGAATCAACTTTTTTGAGTAAAAGGGTCCGTTTGTTCGGGACGAAAGACTGTTTTTGAAGGAGCTTTAGGGAAACGTGATACAAGCAAATGAACATGATTATTATATGAAACAAGCCATGGAAGAGGCCCGGAAAGCGGCTGCGATTGGCGAGGTTCCGATCGGTGCGGTCATCGTGCGCGAAGGGGAAATCGTCGGTCGCGGCTACAACTTGCGGGAAACACAAAAAGACCCTACCTTGCACGCGGAATTGATCGCGATACGGGAGGCAAGTGAACGTTTGGGTGGATGGCGCTTGATTGGGTGTACGCTGTACGTGACGTTGGAGCCGTGTCCAATGTGTGCGGGTGCAATCGTTCAAAGCCGCATCGAACAGGTCGTGTATGGCGCTCGCGATCCGAAGGCGGGCTGTGCCGGGACATTAATGAACCTGCTTGAAGAACCGCGCTTCAACCATCAGGTGCCAGTCATAGAGGGCGTTCTTGCAGAGGAATGCGGGCAGATGCTCAAGGACTTCTTTCGTGGATTGCGCAAAAAAAGACAGCCGGTACAGGAATGACCGGGCTGTCTGGACAAACCGTCTACATGCAGGCGGTTTTTATTTGTTTACATTTTGCAGCATGTGCAGCTCTTCCTCGGTCAGTTCGCGATACTCACCAGGGGCGAGTGACGGGTCAAGATGAAGGGGGCCCATACGAATCCGTTGCAGATAGGTGACCTGCAGGTCGAAGGCAGCAAACATCCGCTTTACCTGATGGAACTTTCCTTCCATGATGGTGACGCGAATCTCTGATGTTTCTCCCGAAGAGATAATTTCCAGCTTGGCCGGCAGGGTAGTGAAGTCCTCTAATTCCACGCCTTTGGCAAACTCCTGTACATGGTGCTCAGTGACCCGGCCATCGATGCGGGCAAAGTACTCCTTGTCCACTTTCTTTTTCGGGGACAAGAGGCTATGGGAGAGCTGACCGTCATTGGTCAAGAGCAAGAGACCCTCTGTGTCAATATCCAGTCGGCCCACCGGGTGCACCTTGATTGCCCACTCGTACGGGAGCAAGTCCACTACGGTTTCATGGACATTGTCCTCTGTAGCAGAAACGACTCCAGGCGGTTTGTTCAGCAAAACGTATACCCAGCGCTTAAAGTTTAGCGGTTCTCCATCCACAAGAATTTCTTGTTCCTCGGCAATGACATGCATCCCCGGGTCTGTTGCGACAACGCCGTCTACGACGATCAGTCGCTGTTTCACTAATGCTTTCACTTCCTTGCGCGTGCCGATTGCCATATTGGCCAGCACCTTGTCCAAACGTTCACGTTTCATATATGTTCCTCGCTTTTCTTCTGATCGGATACCAATCGTGTGTGCTGTTATTAGTTTGGCCTAATGAGCCGCGCAAATCAAGGGGCATGCAAAGGAATGACTCTTGCATTTTTGACTGTATTTTGCTATAGTAAGTAATGTTTCTGACAAACCAAATATGGAGAGATACCCAAGTGGTCATAAGGGGACGCACTCGAAATGCGTTAGGCGTCGTGAGGCGTGCGTGGGTTCGAATCCCACTCTCTCCGCTTAGATTCTTCGATAGAAGAGAATGAAGCATATTTTTGCCGATGAGGCGGAGATATGCTTCCATTTTTTTTTGGCAAGAATATACTTCAACATCAGCTCTGCCTGTATATAATGTTTCACAGAAAAAGGGGGTGTCTCTAAGTCGGAAAATCGACTTTTGAGATACCCTCTTTTTCATTCCAAAACCCTTGATCAATTCTTGAGTATACTGGTCTACATGGCTGAGCAGGAGGGTTTAACAATAATTACCCCTTACAGCCGTGTTGCAAAAGCATGAAGCAATTTTTAGTCGTACTTAAAGCCGTAGATTTTGTTAATGTATAAACAATAAAATTCGGTTTTCACTCTATACTTCATTGTGTTATATGACGATATATTAATTAGATATATTATATATTTTATTTATTTGTAGCTGGGGGAGTGGGGATTATGAGCGGCAAGTTGGGAAATGCAACAGGAAAAACAGGGCTTACACTTCGCACCAAATTACTGGCGGGGTTTCTTACAGTTGTTGCGCTCCTAGCATTTGTGAGTACATTTGCATTAAGCCAGATCAGAGATTTGACCATGATATCCGGGGATATCGATAAGTCATGGATGCCAGCGGTAACCCTGCTTGGCACGGTGAATGGAGACATTTCCGACGTGGAGCGTCTTGCGCTCAACATTATCGTTGAACAGAACGAGGAGGAGCTCACGAAGCAGAAGGAGGCTCTGGATCAACTGCTTGCCAAGATTGAGGATGAACGGAAACAACTGAAGACGCTTGTGTATGCCAGCAATGCGGAAGGCAGTGAGATTGTCAATCTGTTTGAAGAGTTTAACACCAAATACGATGCTTATTTGGAAAAAATGCCTGCGTTCGTGAAGTTGGGCAGAGAAAACAAATATGATGAGGCAAGTAAGTTACATAGCGCGGCCTACCCTTTGTGGTACACGGCCAATGATAATATTGTCAAATTAATCGATATATACAATGAGGGGGCCGGAAAGGTTAGTCAAAGCGCTTCGGAGCTTTCCCAGCAAGCGTTTGTCATCATTCTTGTGACTACTTTCGTAGCGGCGGCCATTGCGCTGCTTATCGCCTTCTTCATGGCACATATCATCTCAAAGCCAATCCAGCAAATAAATCAGGCCGCTGTCCGGATTGCGAGTGGCGATCTAACGGGCGAGACGATTGTGCTGCGTAACAAGGACGAGCTGGGCACCTTGGCGGCATCCTTCAACACGATGACGGCGAATCTGCGCGCTATGATTGAATCAGTAGCTACGACTTCTGAGCAAGTAGCAGCTTCGTCGGAAGAACTGTTAGCCAGCGCAGAGCAAAATGCGAAGGCATCCGAGCAAATTACCCTAACAGTGGAGGAATTGGCTACGGGTACCTCCGAGCAGGTGGATATTGTCAAGCGTTCCTCTCAGGCCATGGGCGAAATGGCTTTGGGTTCGGAACAGATCGCACAGTTGGCACAGAGCGTATCGATATCGGCCGTTGACGCAGCCAACCAGTCTGCGGAAGGAAATATGATCATCAAGTCAGCGGTCGAACAGATGAATACTGTCCGTAATTCTATCACATCCCTATCGGAGCTGGTTACGGGACTGGGAGAACGTTCGGCAGAGATCGGAACGATCACCGAGGTCATTAATAATTTGGCGAGTCAGACGAACCTGCTAGCACTGAATGCGGCGATTGAGGCCGCAAGAGCTGGAGAGCATGGCCGCGGCTTCGCTGTCGTTGCCGAAGAGGTTCGGAAACTGGCCGAGGAATCCTCATTGTCTGCGCAGCGCATTACTGACCTGGTGCAGCTGATCCAGAATGATACAAGGCAGGCGGTTGAGGCAGTCAAAATGAACAGCGACGAAACGCAAAGCGGCATGGAGATTGTCACAGCAGCTGGACAGGCATTTGAGAACATCTCGAATGCGGTCAACAAGGTCGCGGGCGAGATTCAGGAAGTATCCGCAGGCGCGGAACAGATGGCGGCAAGCACGGACGAGGTCGTCCATTACGTGGAGAAGATTTCAGCGATTGCGGAAGAAGCATCGGGCGGCGTGAATAACGTCTCTGCCGCTACGGAGCAGCAGCTGGCTTCCACGGAGGAGATCGCTTCGTCTGCGGGTTCCCTCTCCAAGATGGCTGAGGAGCTTCAGGAGCAGATTAACAAGTTCAAAGTATAGATTAAAACATTAGACTGCTTCTTCTGCTGCCCTGGGCGGCAGGAGAAGCGTTTTTTCATTAGCTTAGAACTTTTTTATAAAATTTTTCTGATCCTTTGTAAATCGATAGCCACGTCGTTCATAGAACCTGTGAGCATGTATGCGACTCGGGTGGGACAACAGTTTCATCCCAGAAAATCCATTCTTCTTTCCCCACTGTTCAAGATGTTCAATCAACATGCTACCTACACCTTGATTCCTATCCTTTTCTTTCACAACAAACCCTAGGACGTTTACGAAAGAGTCGGAAAAAAGCAATTCATAGGGACTTCCATGGATATATCCGATTACTTCGTTGTTTTGCTCACACACAAAGATGATGTCGTTTGTTTTCTTTGTGATGATTTCAATCTTCTCTTTTACTTTTTCTTCAGTAAATAGATGCAGATTCGGGTTAAAGTCTAGGTTTAACAAATAAATACCATGATAATCCGTGACCCTAATTTCTCGAATACTCTTTTCTTCCATTTTTGAACGCCTCCACTTGTTTGATAGCCAATTTCTATCGCCAAAAGGTGCTGTCCCCCGAGATAATAGCTCAAGTGGGCCGGCATTTTCTTTTTTATATCACAAAAACTGTAAGCAAATTTTAATTTTGCGTCTAATAAGATACAAACTTCATAAAGGAGCGTACGAATGGATTCCGATGACCGAATAGAGCGATGGTTCCAGCAATACGGAAATGATATTTACAATTACCTCGCGTATTTTACCGGACGTAGAGATGTCGAGGATTTAGTCCAGGAGGTTTTTACAAAGGCGCTTAAAGCCTTATCTGGCTATGAAGGAAGGGCACAGCCCAAGACATGGCTTCTGACTATCGCACGCCATGCAGCGATTGATTATAGGCGAAAGCAAAAAATGATGGACTGGTTCCCCGAAAACGTCCTCCGACTCCTCACTTCCAAAGAACGCACACCTGAGAAGGCATTGGTGTTAAAGGAACAATTGCAAGAAGTATATGAAGCGATGAATCATTTGAAAAACTCGTATCGAGAAGTTCTCATCCTGCGGTTGATCGAGGGAGTATCTACAGCAGAGACAGCAGAAATCTTGGGCTGGAGTGAGGCAAAAGTCAGCACGACGCTCCATCGAGCTATCAAGGAATTGCAAAAACAAATGGGCAATAGCGGCAGGGAGGTCAATCTACATGACGCCATCTTTTGAAGAAAAAGAGATAAGCATAGTGCTTCAATCATTTCCGTCGCTTCAGCTGGACGAGGACAAACGACGTGAAATCGCCAGTCATATCCGTCGAGAAAGGGAGGTACTCGTACAAATGAAAAAGCGCAAAAAATATGCCAAGGTAATTGGAGGCGCAGTTGCTTCCTTTGCTTTATTGTTTATCGCGTATCAGTGGATGCCTTCGGAGGCCGTGCCGAGCGCACAGCAGATGAATATAGAGGAGGATCAAAAGGCACAAGCCGCAGGACCGACATCCCAAACAGATAAGGTTCTGACCCTCGATTCACAAATTCAGGAGTATATAGAAGAAGCGATACATAAGACCAACAAAGCTTATCAGCCCGAAAATATGACGGTAATCGTTACCGATCCAAATACCGGAGAAATTCTTGGGATGAATCTGAAAAAACAGGATGCCAATGACCGGGTTCCAGACATAGTAAAAGCGAAACCAGATCCTGTGGCCGCATTTCCGATCGTGACGTTGGCGGCTGCTATTGAAGAGGGGAAGTATGAGGACAACGAGACTTACGAGTCTGGCACCTACGAGATTACCCCGGGCAAGTTTATAAAAGACCACAATAATGGTGCAGGGTGGGGGCAGATTACGTATTTAGAAGGTATCCAACGTTCTTCCAATGTTGCTTTTGCCAAGCTCAGTGAACAGATATCCAATCATTCGTTGCAGCAATATTATGAACGGTTCGGTTTTGGAGCGAAAACCGGCATCGAACAAATCAATGAACAGCCTGGAAAGATACCTAACATGGATACTCCCTATGATAAGGCAATGGCAGCTTATGGACTTGGGGGCTCTGCCTCTGCCATTCAACAAGTAGCTGCTGTCGGGGCCATCGCCAACGGGGGTGAATTGATGAAACCCCATGTCACGAGGGAGGAGCGGAATCACATTGACAAAGGGCGTCGAGTCATATCAGAAGAAACAGCCAAACAGGTTCGAGAAGTTTTAGAAGTGATAGTAAAAAACAAACCAGGCTCAGATACAGCCTTTTCCATAAAAGATTATGCAGTCTCTGGGCGCACAGGAATAGCAGAGAAACGCGACCAGCAAGGAAACATTATCGAAGGAAAATATACGTATTCGTTTATCGGATTTGCACCAAGCGATGATCCAAAGCTATTGGTTTACATAGCTGTTGATAACCCGAATACAGACCTCTGGGTAAAATTATGGGGACAAGAAATTGTTGCTCCCCCTTTCAAAGAGATCATGGTAAACAGTTTGCAGTATCTCCAACAACGATAATCAGCTCATCCATCCAAAAAGGAAGCATAACGCATACCCCTAAAGGTATCCGAATGCTTCCTCTCTTTGTTTCCCTCATCCTATTTCCTACAAAAATAAGGCCCACACCACTTGGTTTCATGGGTCTTCACATACGTCCACGTAAAGTCCTTATCCACGACGTACACATCGTATTCCTTTTCCAAGTCCGCGACAGAAAACCTCGCAGCATTTTCCAAGATCAGCACTTCGTTAGCAAGCTGGTAAAACACATAGTACGACTCATGGGCTACCTGCTGAAAGGCCTCATCCGCTTCCTCTCGTTCAAGACAATCCCTCAGCTTATTGCTGAATAAATGCCACAGATACCCCTGGTAGCCGTCTTTATTTTTGAGAAAAATCCTCTCTTTATCCTCTTCGGTCAGATGGCTCGCAAAATGCTTTTCCCATTCTTCCCGTAAGTATGGTCCCCAAATTGACAGCTCTGTTGTCTTCGTGTTCTTTTCCTTCATCCGGTCAGCTAGTTTCATTGGGCGCCTCCATGTTGGTACAAGTTCGTTTGTAAGAAGATACGTATGAAAGAGTGGGTCGGTCACGTTTCGACTATTGACAAAGAGAAACGAGGGGCATATTATAATACCCATAGGGGTATACGTATAAAATTGATCGATCACATTTCCATTCAAAAACGTAGGAGGTAGACAGCATGTCTGTACAATCGAATTTTTCTGCTGATAAAACAGTAGATTGCAAAGGGGTGGCATGTCCAATGCCTGTCGTACGCACAAAAAAAGCGATGGAAGAGATGTTACCGGGTCAAGTGATGGAGGTACAGGCGACGGATAAAGGGTCATTGGTTGACCTGAAGAGCTGGGCAACTAATACCGGGCATGAATTTTTGGGTACGGTTCAGGAAGGGAAAGTGTGGAAGCATTTCCTGCGAAAAGCGAGTACCCATGAGGTGAAAGAGGAGACGAATTTCTTGCGGACCATTTCTAATGAAGAACTGCAAAAAAAGCTGGAAGCCAACGAGAAGCTGACGCTCATTGATGTGCGAGAACCGGCGGAGTACGCTTTTCACCGCATTCCTATAGCCATTTCAATACCCCTGGGAGTATTAGAGCAGCGCTTGGATGAATTACAGCCCGATGACGACATTTACATCATCTGCCGATCTGGCAAGCGCAGCGACATGGCTTGTCAGTTGCTGGCCGAAAAAGGTTTTACCAATATCACCAATGTAGTACCGGGTATGTCTGGCTGGAATGGCCCGGCAGAAAAACAATAAGGGGGAGAGAAAGATGATGGAACAACAAACAGGCGTAAAGGCGATGACAGCACACGAGCTAACGCAGCTTCTTTTTGCGCAGGAGGAATTGTTTATTCTCGACGTTCGCAATACGAGCGATTACGAGAATTGGAGAATCGAAGGGCATCGAGTAGTGAGCATGAACATCCCTTACTTTGATTTGCTGGATGGGGTGGAGAGTGTTCTGGAGAAAATCCCTGTGAATCAAAAAGTGTTGGTCGTCTGTGCAAAAGAGGGCTCGTCCATTTTTGTCGCAGAGATGCTAGCAGAAGCGGGCATTGCAGACGTTTCTTACCTGCAAGGTGGAATGAAAGCGTGGAGTGAGCATCTGGAGCCAGTGAAGGTGGGAGACCTCCGTGATGGCGGTGCGATTTATCAGTTTGTCCGCATTGGAAAAGGCTGCTTGTCTTACATGGTCGTATCAGGAGGAGAAGCGGCTGTCGTCGATACATTGCGAATGACGGATGTGTACGAAGCATTTGCAGCCAAGCATCAATGGACGATCAAGCACACCATCGATACCCATCTGCATGCCGACCATATTTCCGGTGGAAAGAAGCTGGCAGATCAGCTCGATGCGTCGTATTGGCTTCCAGAAAAAGATGCGGAAGAAGTTACGTATTCCTATCGTAAGCTAGAGGAAGGGCAAGAAATCCAAGTGGGGGCAACCAAAATCGCGATCCTGCCGATCTATTCCCCCGGACATACCATCGGGAGTACGTCACTGATTGTCGATGATACGTTTTTTCTCACGGGAGACAGTTTGTTTGTCGCTTCGATCGGGCGCCCGGATTTGGCCGGGAAAGCAGAAGATTGGGTGGGAGACCTGCACAACACCTTGTATAATCGATATAAAGAGCTTCCCGAGCATTTACTCGTGTTGCCTGCTCATTTTGGCAGCTACACGGAGATTGGTTCGATGGGTGTCGTATCCGCCCGTTTGGGTGATTTGTATCGCAACAATCCAGGGCTAACGATTGGGGATGAAAGTGAATTCCGGCATATCGTTACGCATCATTTGCCGCCGCAGCCGAATGCGTATCAAGAGATTCGTCAAGTGAACATGGGGAAATTAAAACCGAGCGAAGAGGAACAACAAGAGATGGAAGTAGGGCCAAATCGCTGCGCCATTCACGATAAATAACGAAAAGGTAATTCAAAAAATCGTCTTTTGATCACGCGCTTATATAACAGGAGGAATGAAAAATGGCGGATCTTGTGGTAGATACAAAAGGTCTGGCTTGCCCGATGCCAATCGTCAAAGCCAAAAAAGCAATGGACGGAATGCAATCCGGTCAAACCATGGAAGTACTCTCGACAGACAAAGGCTCTTTGAACGACTTCACCGCTTGGGTCAAGCAAACCGGGAATGAGCTGGTTTCCCATGAGGTTGAGAACGGTGTGTACAAATTTTTGGTGAAAAAGCTGTAGGGAGACAGAAGCGAGCACTTTTGGACCAAGCCGCTAACGTTCGTTTAGTGCTCGCTTACTCCTGATTTTCATAAACGATACGTACGCCAAGGTGCGTATAGATTTCTTCTTTGTAGTGGCCATTTGGGCATTGCTTTTCACTGAACAAGGCATTTTTGTGTGAGCGCAAAGGTTCTTGGCAGGTGGGGCACCGATGCTGAAAAATGGATTTGAAAAAGCGGACCATTTAAATCACCTTATTCACAGTTATTTACTTGGAATTAATTTTACTTGATGCTGACTCATTTGAAAAGAGGTTTGAGCATTCCGATGTGTTAGGTAGGAATGCAAGGAGGATATATGGACGTTTTGCTGCTTCTGCTCATGGTCTCTCTCGGTTTTGTCGGCTCCTTTTTTTCCGGATTGCTCGGGATTGGCGGAGCGATCATCAGCTATCCGATGCTTCTGTTTATCCCACCGGCACTAGGGGTGGCTCAGTTTTCCGCCCAGGAAGTTTCGGTGATATCGATGTTTCAAGTGTTTTTCGCGTCGCTGTCTGGCGTACTGGCTTTCCGCAAAAGAAACGGGAAAAACTCGCCCCTGATTCATAAAGGACTCGTCAGAGATATGGGGGGAAGCATCTTGGGGGGCAGCCTGATTGGTGCAGCTCTCTCCCAATACTTGTCGAATGAAAGCATCAATGTGGTGTACGGGATACTGGCGATCATCGCCGTGATTTTGATGCTCGTGAAAAATAGAGGGACAGAAGAGGCAGCAGGGGAAGTTGCGTATAACCGCTTCATTGCTGCTGGTGCAGCGTTTGCCGTAGGAATCGTATCTGGGATTGTCGGTGCAGGGGGAGCGTTCATCCTCATTCCGATCATGCTGACCGTGCTGAAAATACCTACGCGGGTGACGATTGCCTCATCTTTGGCTATTGTATTCATCTCCGCAATAGGTGGTGTGATCGGGAAGCTGTCGGGTGGGCAAATTCCGCTCTTGCCCGTTTTGTATACGGTCATCGGAAGTGTTTTGGGGGCGCCGGTGGGCAGTATGGTCAGCGCCAAGAGCGATGTGAGATATTTGCGTTATGGCCTGATTGTGCTGATCTGTGGAACGGCGATCAAGATTTGGAGTGACATTCTATAAGGAAAGATGCTTTTCTTGGCAAAAGCTTCTTTCGCTTATTTTTATACCTATACAAGTATAAGTATTTCTAAGGAGTGTTCTTACATGGAAAAACAAAAAGAAAAAACGACAATTGTGTTGTTTAGCGGTGACTTGGATAAAGCGGTTGCGGCCTTTATTATTGCGAACGGAGCTGCGGCTTACGATCATGATGTCACGATCTTTTTCACCTTCTGGGGACTAAATACCATGCGCAAAGACGAGATCGTGAAGGTAGAAAAGGGTTTGCTTGAAAAAGCATTCGGTTGGATGATGCCAAGAGGCGCCAAGAAGCTCGGACTGTCTAAAATGAACATGATGGGCATGGGGCCAGAGATGATCAAGCATGTCATGAAAAAGCACAATGCCCTGACGCTTCCGCAACTCATCGAGCTGGCTCAGGAGCAGGGGGTGAAGCTGGTCGCTTGTACGATGACGATGGACTTGCTCGGCCTCAAGCAGGAAGAATTGCTGGACGGAATGGAGTATGCAGGTGTAGCTGCTTATTTGGGGGATGCGACACAGGCAAAAGTAAACCTGTTTATTTAAAACAGCTCACGTAGGCGCTTCGCTTGACATTGCCTGTATTTCGCATAAGATACCTGTATGTAAAGTAGTTCCAAGCAGGAGGAATTCATATGGATTACAACTACAGTGACGATATCAAAAGACGATTAAAACGAATCGAAGGACAAGTCCGCGGTGTACTGAAAATGATGGACGACCAGAAAAACTGCAAAGACGTAGTAGCACAGCTCTCTGCCGTTCGCAACGCTTCAGACAAGGCGATTGCCCAGATTGTAGCGGAAAACCTGCAACGCTGTTTGCTAGAGGAGCAGGCTACTGGGGGAGACACGAGCAAGCTGGTGAAAGAAGCCGTAGAGCTTTTGGTCAAGAGTCGCTAAACCGATTTTGGAGAGGAGCTTCCTATGAGTTTCACTACGATTCTTTTGCTGATCGCCTATGCGGTCATTATTTGGTATATCATCTCTCGCTTCGTTCCTGTGAAGGGATTGGAAAATCTCAAGTCAGATCAGTTCAAGGAACGGGTCAACCAAAAAAGCAGGGTACTCCTCATCGACGTACGTGAGCCGCACGAATACAAAGCGGGTCACATTCCATCAGCGGTGAACATCCCTTTGTCTCAGCTCGACCAACGTGCAAAAGAAATTTCCAGCAAAAACGATATATTGCTGTACTGCAGGAGCGGGATGCGTAGCAAGCAGGCAGCAAAAATTTTAAAGAAACACGGCATTCCGCAGATGGCCCATCTGCAAGGCGGGTTCATTACCTGGAATGGTCCGACGAAAAAGAAGTAACAGCTAGCACCTGGTGTAGGTTTGAATACCCAGGTGCTTTTTTACTGCGATAAAAAAACAGGGTTGACATTTCTTTTTGTTGTAACTAAAATGATTACAACAGGGCGATGCGACAAACGCCTATACTTTTTGAGAGTGTTGTAACTAATTAAGTTACATCAACAACATACAAAACGGAGGGAATATTATCATGAAAATTGCAATTGTAGCAGCAAGCGGTAAAGCAGGTAAGGTGATTATGAAAGAGGCGTTGGATCGTGGTCATCAAGTGACAGCGATTGTGCGTGATGCATCCAAAATCGAGCAAAAAGATGTAGCTGTGATTCAGAAAGATGTGTTTGACCTGACAGCCGCAGATTTGAACGGCTTTGACGTAGTCGTGAACGCTTTTGGCGCACCAGCAGGTCAAGAGCATCTGCACGTCGAGTCAGGGAAGGCACTGATTGAAGCGTTGAAGGGTGCTCCTTCTACACGTTTGCTCGTTGTAGGTGGTGCAGGCAGTTTGTTTGTTGATGAAGCCAAAACACTGCGCCTTGTAGAAACTCCTGATTTCCCTAAGGCTTACTTGGCAACTGCACAAAAGCATGGTGAGTACTTGCGTGTATTGGAAGAGTCAAACGGCATTCAATGGACGTATATCAGTCCATCTGCCTTTTTTGACCCAGCAGGGGAGAGAACAGGCGCGTACAGACTCGGAAAAGACCATCTGTTAGTGAACGCTAGCGGACAGAGCTATGTGAGCTATGCTGACTACGCAGTGGCGATGCTCGATGAAATCGAAAATCCGAAGCATCAAAATGAGCGCTTCACAGTAGGCTCCTAATCTCAATTGGAATTAGGCCCTACCTGAATACAAAGACCAGCTTCCTATTAAAGGATAGCTGGTCTTTGTTGTGTATCGAGATTATCGGCCAATCCCACCGACGAATGGGTAGGAAAACGGGCGTCCATTTAAGGAATAAATGATACCTTTAACCGGGTAGTAGATCGCCATCAGTCCAAACACAATTAGGAACGGAATCCCAATCAACAAGAAGGCGAAGAACCAGGAAATAGCGATAAGCACCGTCATAATGATGTGGAACACCAAAGCTTGCAGCGCCATATTTTTGGCGTCACGATTTTGTACGAGTAGCCAGACAAGAATGGGCACAAGGATCGGTGCAAAAAATGTGCTAGCGTGCGTGATGACTTTTACACCTCTATAATCCATAAATAAGTCCTCCTTGATTAGATGTAAAACTTGATCTACTGTCATTGTAACGTATAGAAATCACTCAAAAAACCATCATGAGCGTGATTATATACTCCGACTATAGACGGAGGAATTTTTATTTCCATTCGTTTACTGTTATAGTAGTAAGAAAATCTTTCGTTTTTGGTAGATAATTCGTAATGTTTTTTGGATATGATATTGGATAAGTAAGAACTGAGAAGGGAGTATATAGACATGATGATCGATTGCCATCATCCATCTAGCATGAAGGATCGGATGATGTTCTTCTATAATTTTTTGCGGTCACCTGGCCAAGTAGGCAGTATTACTCCTAGCTCCCGTGCGCTTTGTAAACAAATGGTTGCACCCATCGACTGGGAGCAAGCACATACAATTGTGGAATTAGGAGCGGGAACGGGGATTTTTACGAAGTGGATCGAGCAAAAGAAAAAAACCGAAGCCGTACTGGTATCCTTTGAAAAGGAGACCAAGATGCGCAAAAGGTTGGAACCACTATTTCCCGATGTACGATTCCACGAAGATGCGGTAGATTTGAATCGGGTTCTTACGGAAGCGGGGTTAGGTAAAGCCGACTGTATTTTGTCGGGATTGCCGTTTGCCAACTTCCCACAAGAGCTGCGCGATCAAATCATGGATCAGGTATATCATGCGCTAAAACCAGGCGGAGTATTTGTCGCCTTTCAATATTCGCTGCAAATGAAAAAGCAGCTTTCCTCTGTATTTGAGCAAGTATCGGTGAAAATGGTTCCATTGAATCTGCCACCTGCCTTTGTCTACATTTGCCGGAAGGATGATGGCAAGGGTGTCGGCTAGGAGGATTTTTAAATGATTGTCGATATGCTGTCCGAGTCTGTGGGTCAGTTTGGCTATTTTGCTCTTTTCTTTATGTTATGGCTAGGGATTGTTGGTATGCCGATTCCAGACGAGGTAATCGTGCTGTCTGCGGGAGTGCTGACCTCGATGGGGATTCTGCATGTTTTTCCTGCATTTATTGCGACCTATTTGGGGGTTGTGTCTGGGTTGTCATTGGGGTATGTGCTCGGGAGATGGCTAGGTGCACCTGCATTGAACTGGATTAGTCGAAAAAAAGGAATGAACAAGTACGTAGATCAAGCGCAGTCGCTGCTCGATCGTTACGGAAGCTACGCTCTCTGTATCAGCTATTTCTTTCCTGTCGTCAGGCATGTGGTTCCTTACTTGGTCGGGATCGGGAAAATGACGTTTCCACGGTACGCCCTGTTTTCGTACACAACCGGCTTTGTATGGACATTGATCTTGTTTTTGCTCGGTCATTTTATGGGAAACAAAGTGGAGATGCTTACTTCCTATGTGGCCTTATTGAATAATCGAACCGTCATTTTTTCTGTCTTAGGCGTACTGGTTCTCATTGCTGCTGCTTATTATGGATTTACTGTTTGGAGAAAACAAAAAAGCATGGCAACTGCGCCACAGCCTCTGATGATCGAGCGTGATCGAAAAGAGTAACCCGAATGGAATAATGATTGAAGTTAACAACCCTCTGCGTGGAGCAGAGGTTTTTTGCTTTTTATCATAAAAAGCCCGTCCATATGTGCGGCAGAGGCACAAATGACGGGCTTTGGACAACAATTATGAGGTAACCTTGTTTCTTCGAATGTTTCGCTGGCGCAGCCATTCCGGGAAGATGATTCCCAGTAAAATGATCACGACACCGCTCACTTGGAGTATAGAGACAGATTCATTCAGAATGACATAAGAGGAGAGCACAGCCATAGGTAGCTCAGCTGCTCCTAATATAGCTCCCATCCCCGGTCCGATGTGCGGCATACCATAATTGAAAAAAACCGTCGGGATGAAAATACCGAAGAAGGCGAGCAAAAATACGTATGGAAACAACCCGTCCAACAATGCTCCGTTGAATAGAAAAACGGGTGGGTAAATCAAGCTGGCCAACAGAACAGAGCCAGTCGCCATGCTGGAACTACGAATCCACGGATTAACAGCAATGGCGGTTTTCCCGCTGAACAAAATAAACAACGTAAAAGAGACGGCAGAGAGAAGACCGAATATGACACCCATGATATGAAATTGGGCCAATCCACCACTCTCAAAAATTCCCCCTGCAAGAAGGGTTCCTGTCAACAGCAAGAGGAGGGAAAAAATCGTCTCCTTTCCAGGCATCCTGTGAGTCATCACAGCTTCAACCAGTACGCCCATCCATGTGAACTGAAACAAAAGGACAATGGCGATCGAGGCTGGGATATATTGCAGGGCATTGTAGTACATAATTCCCGTCGAACCGACTGTCAGACCTACGACGACCAATAGTAGCAACTGGCGAAGGGGAGGCTTGGTCCGCAGGAAGAAAAGCGCGGGTATCCAGGTCAGCACAAAGCCCAAAAACATTTGCCCACCAATTACTTCTGCGGGGGAATAGCCTTGCTTGTAGGCAAGCTTTACGATGGTTGATAGTATGCCGTAACTACATGCTCCGAGAAAAACCAGGAGGATGTATCTCATCTGATGCATCTCCTCACATACGATAATAATTCTTAGCTAGAATATTACGACAGCGTCCGTTTGTCTATGGATGAAAAAGATTCCATTTTTGGTTCGAACAAAGGTTTACGTTTGATCCCAGCGGGAAATAGTGAAGGGACACTATATAATCGTACCCACTACAAATGGTGTAGCTATAGGTTTGGTGAACAGCTTAGAAAAAGGGGGAGGCTTGTGTACCTAAAGTGGAGGGATCGATTGTTTTCCACATTTTTACTATTGATTCTGGGGCCTACTATTTTTATTTGCTTCCTTTTTTATGATCAAGCCAAAGAGGCAGTATTTGAGCTGTACAAGACGAATATGGATGCGAATATAGGGCTCGTCGATGAACGACTTCTGTCTCTTTTTCAGTCTATCCAAAAGGATACCGATGAATTGGCGATTAGGCTGACTGTGCGTGTAACAGATGGACCATCTTTTGTCGAAGGAAATAAAAATGGTATCCGGCGTGAATGGCCATCGCAGGAACAAGCCGTCCAAAATCTATTTGAGCGTTTCTCCCGCAATCAAAACGTGGTAGGCAATATTGTTTTTCTCGGTGAGGATGGAAGAGTTTTCTCCTTACACGAAGATAAGAGCTGGAGTGCGGATAATCAATTTATGGAACGAGAGCAATGGGGAACCGGAGAAAGCAGGGTAGATTTTCTTACCAAAAGGGAGCAAGAGAAGTATCCAAGATCATTTTTTCTCGAGAAGCGCCTGGAGAGTTCGAATCCAGAAGCTACGGGACTTTTATTGGTGGAAATCGATCTGGATAAACTGACTGACTGGATCCGTACCTACGTCGTTCCAAAAGAGTATGGCATGATGGTCCTTTCCCCCTCCCGAACCATTATGGTTCACACCGATAAAGCTATGATTGGAAATCATGTTTCGGGGCTTCCTCATTATGAAATGGTACGCAATCAGTGGGAACAATCCAATGAAAAAGGACTCTTTTCTTTGCTCATCGAAGGAAAAGACATTTACGTATACCGTCAAGTATCTGAAAAAAGCGGTGCTGCTTATTTTGAGTGGTTGCCGAGAGAGGGGATTAATGAACGATTACAACGATTGAACCTCATCTTTTTTTTCACCATTTTTATCGTTGTTTTATTTGCCTGTTATGTGGCTCATCGTTTATCAAAATGGATTGGTGAGCCGATCTATAGCTTGGTATCCGCTACTGACTCCTTGTTGAAAGGTGATTTTTCCATACGCGTTCCGATACAGGGGATGAAAGAAATAACGCTACTGGAGAATAAGTTCAACACTATGGCAGAACAAATGCATTCATTAATTACCCGGGAGCGGGAGTATTCGCAACAGAGCCTGGATCAAATCGTTCGCAGCTTTTACTTAGCCGTAGAGATGAAGGACCCTTATACAGCAGGACATTCAGAACGAGTTACACACTATGCCCTTATCATTTACGATTATTTACAGCAACAGGAGCAGCTTGCCGTTTCACGAGATGATTTACGTTATGCTGGATTAATGCATGATATCGGTAAAGTAGCCATTCCTGATCACGTCCTTTTAAAAACAGGAAAGCTATCGCCTGACGAGTATGAATGCATGAAAACTCATTCCATCATCAGTGGAAAAATTGTGGAGCAGATAGAAAACCTGTCTCATATCAGTTCAGGAGTAAGGCATCATCATGAGCGATGGGATGGAAAAGGTTACCCGGATCAGCTCAAAGGAGAAGAAATCCCGCTGATCGGGCGTATTCTTGCCGTTGCAGATACGTTTGATGCGATGACATCTACACGTTCCTATCGCAAAGCCATATCAGCAAATGACGCATACGAAGAAATTCTGCGATGCCAAGAAACACAGTTCGACCCATCTATTGTTTCGATTTTTAAGAAGGCTTTTGAGGATGGAGCTATTCAGATAACACAATCGGCGGATTGCAAGGGAAGAGTTAGTAAGGATAGAGAGATTTCCTAGCACTGGATAGGTTTACTCCTTGCTATCGGCTACTAACTTTGGTATTCTAGTTCTACCGTGCTAGACGGGGAGGTTGCGGTGCCCTGTAACCTGCAATCCGCAATAGCAGGGTTGAATTCCTATCCTAGGTTTTCTTATGTGAGGCTGCCTTATGGCGGCGGTGTTGAGGAGCGGGTCCTGTGCAACGCGAACCCATGAATCTGGTCAGGTCCGGAAGGAAGCAGCCATAAGTGGATCATCGCGTGTGCCGCAGGGTAGCCTGCTCTGAGCTGCTACCATAAGTAACGCTCGGATAAGAATTATCGAAGATAGGTGCACGGTACTTATCACGAATGACAGATAGCATGTTTCCGAAGGGAAGCATGCTATTTTTATTTATGTTTATTTTACGATCCAATTATTTTTTGTTGGAATTTGACGATAACTAGCGAAACATTTCCATGCTTTTCGGGTAGATAGAATGAAGGTTTTACGGGTATTTTCACGAATTTTCATAATAGGCGGAAAGGATTTCTTTCTTTCCTTTCAAAATACGTCATAGGCCAGGAGGGACAAGCTATGGGTGCACTTTCTTCGTTACATCTCGTTGGCTCGTCCGGTCGATTGCAGCGGTTCATGCATCAACTGCCTACTGCCGTTTTATTGGTGAATCAAGCGGGTAGTATCGTGGAGGTCAACGAACAACTGCTTCGTGTAACCGGATATTCACGCGATCAACTTGTCAATCAGCCTATCAGCTCTCTTCTTCCCCATCGAGGCTCCATAGAGCTCATGTATGAGGAATATTTGCGAAAGGAAGAAGAAGTGGGAACCAAAGGCGAGGTTGAACTGGAATGGTGTGATAAACAGGGAAGATGCAGGAGCACACCTGTCATGATCATGGCACAGCAAGCAGAAGAACTTCTGTACATGATTCATTTTCCCCAACTCCTAAAAGAAAGCGATCAGCTTTTGTCGCAGCGATTGCTGACCAAACTGACCTATGATACAAGCATGGGCTTGTTTATCCTCGACGAGAAATCGATCATTATCGAAGCCAGTCAAACTGCGTGCAAGCTGTTGGGTATGGAGAGACTGGACGTCATCAATAAGCACGTCGATCAAGTATTTAGCGGCATTCCCGAACCGCATCGGTTCATTAAAAAAGAACTGCTGGAAGGTGTAAAGCTGCAAAATGTCGCGACTTCCTGGACCAATGACAACCAACGCTATGAGCTGATTGTCGACGCCAATACACTCCAAGACGAGTCAGGGAAAACAGTGGGGGCGTTTATTCTTTTCAAAGACATAACAAATCTGCGATCCTTCGCCCAAAAGCTCGAGCGGAATGAACGCTTGGCGATGATCGGGCAAATTGCTGCTGGTACAGCACATGAGATTCGTAATCCACTCACCTCGATCAAAGGATTTCTGCAAATGTTCCTCAAGTCATTCGCTGACAGCGGCATGGAGCGGGAGAAAACGTACACCGAAATCATGCTCACCGAAATCAATCGCATCAATTCTTTAGTCAGTGAATTCCTACTATTGAGCAAGCCACGTAATATTCAATATTCCATGGTCGATTTAAATACCGTTTTTGAGGAAATTTTGCCGATCGTCGTGTCACAGGCGAATCTGTATGGAATTGATGTTCAGTTTGCCTCTTGCGGTAAGCTTCCAATGGTCGTCGGGGATAACGAGCTATTGAAGCAAGTGTTTATTAATATCTGCAAAAACGGAATAGAAGCAATGGGAGAGCAAGGATCGCTTCGGATTTCCCATCATTTCGATCAGGATGGCGACAAAGTCAGTATCGATATTCACGATTCAGGTCCGGGCATCCCGCTTTACATTATTGATAAGATTTTTGATCCGTTTTTTACGACAAAAGAGGAAGGGACTGGGCTCGGATTGTCCGTCTGCCAAAAAATCATTCACGATATTGGCGGTCAAATCCGTGTCTCCTCCAAAGGGTTTGGGACGACCTTCCATATCATGCTGCCGTATTAGGAGTAGAATGCGTCCCGCACAATTGTGAACGGGGCGTTTTTTAAGTGAGACTTGCCCGTTCACTTTGTACGAACGGTGGCAATCGTGTATACTGAATAGGATATAGAAGAGGACTGTGCAGATGGGGAGTGTCACACGAACATGGCTTATACCGCGCTATACCGCGTATACCGACCGCAGACTTTTCAAGACGTAGTCGGACAAGAGCATGTTACGACAACCTTGCGTAATGCTTTACGCGAAAATAGGCTGTCCCATGCCTATTTATTCAACGGTCCCCGAGGTACGGGAAAAACAAGTGCAGCCAAAATTATGGCGAAAGCAGTGAACTGCGAGCAGCCCATAGATGGTGAGCCATGCAATCAATGCGATACGTGTAGAGCCATATCCAACGGTTCTGTAACGGATGTGCTGGAAATCGACGCGGCATCCAATCGTGGTGTTGAAGAGATCCGCGACATTCGCGACAAAGTGAAATTTGCCCCGAGTGACGTCAGGTATAAAGTGTACATCATCGATGAAGTGCATATGCTGACGACAGAGGCATTTAACGCTTTGTTAAAAACCCTCGAAGAGCCGCCGTCCCACGTCATTTTTATTTTGGCGACGACAGAGCCACACAAGCTGCCAGCTACAATTATCTCTCGTTGCCAGCGCTTTGATTTTCACCGAATTCCTCTGAGAGTGATGGTCGATCTTTTGCAAAGGATTTGCCAATCACAAGGGGTGCAGGTGGAGGAGCAGGCCCTGCAGCTCGTAGCGAAGATGGCTGAAGGTGGAGCCCGTGACGCTCTTAGCTTGTTGGACCAAGCGATTAGCTATAGCAAGGACGAGGTTCGTGCTAGCGATATTATGCAGATTACGGGCACAGTTGCCCAATCTTACTTTTCTGTGCTTGCGCGACATATTGCCGAAAATGATATTGCGCAGGTCATGGAGCAATTTGATAAGGTTATGGTGCAAGGGAAAGACCCGGAGCAGTTCCTGCACGATTTCCTCTATTATTACCGCGATATGCTGTTATTGAAGACAGCGCCGCAGTTGGAAGAGATTGTCGAGCGGACCATGATTGATGATCAGTTTGCAGAGGTTGCAAAGCTGTACTCGTTTCCGGTGCTTTATGCAGCGATTGAGACCTGCAATCAGGCTTTGTCGCAATTAAAATGGTCGACCTATGCAAGGGTGCTGGTTGAACTGACGCTTGTCAAAATGTGCCAGCCTAATGCGAATGCGACGGAATCTATGGGAGCCTCACCCGTTAACAGCGAGGAACTGACCGCGATGTCCAATCGTATCCGCGTTTTGGAAGAGCGTTTGGTTCAAGTGATGCAAGGTCAGGTGAGCATTCCCGGCCAGCAAAAGGCCGAAGAAACGCGCAAGAACGAGCCAAGGCGCATAGCTGCGGCTTCTGGTGGTTCGCGAACCCCGATGAATAGAGTCAGGGAAGTCGCGAAGGCCATGGATGAGAATTTGACGAGACAGGTGCGCGGGCAGTGGAGTCAAATTTTGACCGAACTGAAAAAGATCAAGATTCAGTACCAGGCTTGGCTAGTCAATGGTCAACCGGTAGCTGCCGGCAATGAAGCTGTTGTCGTAACCTTCAACAGTGCCATCCATTGCGATAAGACGATGGAGGCAGAGCTTCGGAGCGTGATCGAGCGCGTTATGTCTACGGTGCTGGGCAGGCCCTTGCAGCTCTTGTCTGTCATGGAGGAAGAGTGGCAAAGTGTAGACCAGCAGGTTGGTCAAAAGGACGCTTCTGATGAGCCGGAAGAGGACCCATTTTTGGCGGAAGCCATCAAGCTCGTCGGAGAAGATCTTGTTGAAGTCAAAGACTAAATCATACAACCATAACCATTTAGGGAGGATACCTCAATGAAAAACATGCAGCAAATGCAACAAATGATGAAGCAAGTGAAAAAAATGCAGGAAGAAATGCAGAAAGCGCAAGAAGGCTTGAAAGAGAGAATCGTGGAAGGCTCTGCTGGTGGCGGTGCAATCACTGTAAAAATCGATGGACATAAACAAATCAAAGACATCGTGATCAAGCCGGAAGTAGTAGACCCTGAGGATGTAGAAATGCTGCAAGACCTGGTGCTCACTGCTGTGAACGATGCACTGCGTAAAGCCGATGAAATGGTAGGCAAGGAAATGGGTAAGTTTACCGGAGGCATGAACATCCCAGGCCTGTTCTAAAAATTGGGCAGGAAAAGAGGAGTAGGCGATGTTTTATCCAGAACCGGTCTCAAAGCTCATTGATGGTTTTATGAAATTGCCCGGCATCGGTCCCAAAACGGCTGGGCGGCTTGCCTTTTTTGTGCTCAATATGAAAGAGGACGACGTGCTTGATCTGGCAAAAGCATTGGTCAATGCCAAGCGTCAGCTTCATTATTGCTCGGTCTGCAACAATATTACCGATCTTGATCCATGTCATATTTGTCGAGACAAACGCCGTGACGGTTCAGTCATCTGTGTGGTGCAAGAGCCGCGTGACGTGGTAGCGATGGAGAAGACGAGAGAGTTTGAAGGGTATTATCACGTTTTGCACGGGGCAATTTCTCCTATGGATGGGATCGGTCCGGAAGATATTCGCATTCCTGACCTGTTGAAGCGCCTCGGTGATGAGCAGGTGAAGGAAGTCATTTTGGCGACCAATCCGAATATCGAAGGGGAAGCGACAGCGATGTACATTTCCCGGCTGATTAAACCTTTTGGCATTCGCGTGACGCGTATCGCCCATGGCTTGCCAGTCGGTGGAGATTTGGAGTACGCCGATGAAGTGACGCTGACCAAAGCATTGGAAGGCAGACGCGACCTGTAAAGGAAATTTTAAAAATACCATCCTAGAGTACGATATAGAGAGAAGAAGACGGGGGCTGCCTGTCTTTTTTTCGTTTCAAGAGGAGGATGCAGGATGCCTGTTATTCGTATGGAGTTTTTGATAGATGCTCCGCGACAGGTCTGCTTCGATGCTGCCAGAAGCATTGATTTGCATATGGAATCGACCGCCAGCACGAAGGAGAGAGCGATCGGAGGAGTAACGAGCGGACTGATAAACCAGGGGGAGACGGTTACCTGGGAAGCCGTTCACTTCGGTATCAAGCAGAATTTGACGGTGAAAATCACAGAGATGGAGGAACCGCGCTATTTTGTGGATGAGATGGTTTCCGGGGCATTCAAACGGTTTCATCATACGCATGAGTTTATTCCAATAACGGACAATCAGACGAGGATGATTGATATTTTTGATTACACATCTCCGCTGGGTATTTTGGGAAAGCTCGCAGATTGGTTGTTCCTGGAGGCGTATATGACGCGGTTTTTGCGGACGCGAAATGAATATCTCAAGCAAATAGCAGAAGATCAGATCAAAGCTTTGCAATCTTGATAGAAATGCCGGACTTTTTTGAATGGACGAGACATACAGTGAAATAGGAGCGTGAGGAGATGCTGACAGGACCAGGACTGTCGCTTGCGAGTGGGATACGGCGACAGAAGTCCACTCCATGGGCGATCATGCTGTTTATTGGGTATTGGCTCATGTTTGCTGCGGAGTTATCCATGATTCGTTTTCACAAGGGGGCAGACGGAAAGTGGATCGCTACCACCGTCGGGCAACCGGAGGTATGGCTAGGATTACTTGCATTTGCAGTGACGGTATTTAGCTTCATTGCGACCATTGGTTTCATTGTGAGCCTGCTAAGGGAAAGACGGCAGCCGACGTCATGGCTATGGCAATATGACGAGTTTACAGGGAATGATGTACTGCATATTGTAGCTTGGCTGCATGTGTTTCAAACAGGCGTACTACTGTTGTATGGGTTTTTGCTGGAAGGTACCTTCTTTTCCACCGG
The DNA here is from genome assembly GCF_022026395.1 of Brevibacillus brevis. NCBI lineage: Bacteria > Bacillati > Bacillota > Bacilli > Caryophanales > Paenibacillaceae > Brevibacillus > Brevibacillus brevis. The sequence continues at coordinate 89,016 of NZ_CP041767.1, forward strand.
TACGATCGGAGGGATATTGGAATCAGCTATTTTTCAACTGTTCCTGTTGATTTTGATTCCGTTTTGGTTTCGTGGGCGACTGGGGGAAATCGGTGTTCGCCGACCTGTACGACTAGGCCGGATGCTGCTGATGCTAGCTGCTCTGTTTCTTTTGATTGCACTGGTGTTGGATACGGTGGTGACTAACCCGATTGCGGACTGGTTTGGACTGTCTCTGTCCTCAGAGAGAGAGCAGCAGATCGAAAAAGAGATCGTGCAGGCGAAAGAAACGGATATTTTGGCGGCGCTCACCTCACTTCTGGTCATTGGCATATTGGTTCCGATTGCGGAGGAGATTTTGTTTCGAGGCGTGATTCAGACTTATCTGGTTCAGAGAATCGGGCCCGTTTTGGGTATCCTGCTGAGCAGTCTCTGGTTTGGGCTCTTGCATATGGATATCGCTCTGTTCGCTCCACTTTTTGTCATCGGACTTATACTCGGATTCGTTCGACATCGGTACCAATCAATCTGGGGAGCCGTTTTGCTGCATGCGTTGAACAACATGACAGGAGTACTTTACTACTTTCATTGAGGGGGAAGCTTGCAGGTGAGTAGGTGGAGAAAAAAAGCGAGGTTCGTGGTGGAATGGAATGAAGCGAGCTTGGATGTGGCAGTCAATCAGGCGCGAATGGACTGGCAGCATGCCCGCCATCTTGTGGAGATCAGTGAACCGGATGGCGGTTTGGATGATGTCATTTACTATTTGCACGTGACCGAAAAGCGGTATATGTATTTGCTCGCGCAAGCAAAGCGCGAGAGGAATCGCCAACAGGCATAGGAGGAAAAGCCGATGACTACAGGGTGGGTTATAGCACTGATTGTAGTTGGAATTTTGCTGGTGATAGCCGCCAGCAAATCTGTCACGGGCCCGATCAGGTGGATTGGATTTGGGATCATGCAAGTCGTGATTGGCGCATTATTGCTGTTTTTCACCAATCTGGTTGGAGAGTTGGCTAACTTTCACATCCCGATCAACCCGGTGACGGCTCTGCTCGTCGGACTTCTCCGTTTGCCTGGATTGGCGGCGTTGATTGTCATCAAGCTATGGGTTATGTAAAGGTGTATCGATTCGGTTATCCATCGGTAAGCAAAAAAGCAACGCCGCGATCCTCGTATTTCACACGGCTACGACTTGGCTGGCGAAAGGAAGCAAGGAGGGCGAGAAGGCGTGGCAGCGCGACGATCAACGTTCCGGTGATCAAGGTGAGCCCGTATCCTTCCGAAAGCCACACATAAGCCCCGGCTGCTATCGCCATACTTCCCACGATTACCGTCAGCTCACTTCCCCGATAGACAGAGAGCGGGATGGGAAGAGGATAGCCTGCCCCCCACCACGGAGAGACGAGCATATCGGCAGTTGTCTTTGGCTTATGGCTGCGCAGAAGGGCATACAGTCGAAATAAGACCAAATGACAGATCGGTATCACGGGTAGAATCGCTAACGTCACAATCAGCGTATAAGCGGGGACTTGTAGCATGAATGAGTGCCAAATAAGGGACAAGCCTATTAACAAGAGTTGAAAAAGGTAGCCGACGAATCGCCAGCGAAAACGATAGAGCAGCTTGTAGCTATAGATCGTATGGGCGGCGGTTTCCTTCATGAGAAGTCACTTCCTTTTACAGCGGTCTGGATGATTGAAAGTCTGCGTTTCCATTATCGCACAGTCGCAAATCTTGAGAAAGCTCATACAACGAATGAAATAAGCCGTTTGTCTAGCCTGATTAGACTGACGGTTTTTTGTTATGGGCAGGATAAAAGGAATGATAGGGGATCTGATTGGTTAGGGCGTGAGGAGGAGGGAAGAGAGAGTGAAGCTATGGGTCATTTCAGAGGAGGTCGTAGCCAGATTCGGAAATGAGCTAGGAGCGTGTGGAATAGAGATGATTGTTTGCGGCGGGGAAGCCGTACAAGAAGATGAAGGCGCCAATGGATTTCTGCTGACAAAAGAGAGTGATGGCAAGCTTTTGCAGGAAAGGATGCAACAGCTGGGAACGGGGCCATGGCTCGCACTTGTTTACGGAAGCGACGTGCCATACGACTGGGCGAATACCCTGCATACCCAATACGAGCACACCGGGGAGTACGAGGTCATTCGCATGGCGTTATTTACCCACGAGCGTGCTTTGCTTGGAGGGGAACCTACTGGGAGATGGATGCGGTTCCTCTGTAAGCAGCTCGCTCGCTACTCACTGGTGACGATGGTATGCGGGATGCGCGAGGTGGATGAAGCACTTCGGCAATTCCCTGCCTATTTTGCGTGGAAGGAGCAGTTTTACATCGAACTTGGTACAAGCTGCGATGAGAAAGGAATTTCTCTGCACCAAGTCAGTCGCGCGCTCGGTATGGACAAACGAATCGGTCACGGCTGGCTCTACCCCTCCCGCCAAGACTCTTCCCTCATCGTTCGATGGCTTGAAAAAGAATGCAGGCTCATTCTACAAAAAGCCAATATACAGCGGATCGTACTTTGGGGAGAGGATTCGCTATGGGAGCATATGCCTTCTGACTGGTTGGCTGAAAAAGACGTTGCGGTGTACACGGGAGAGGACAAGCCAATTCCGAACAAAAGGAGGGCGGGTTGGACGCTATACGATTCGTGGCAGGAAGCTGTAAAGGATGCGGATTTGCTCGTGATCGGGAATGCCGCAGGAACGACCATTGCAGAGCTGCCGTTATCAGAGCTAGTTGACAGAATGAGGCATTCCTATGTCATTGATGCTGCAGCTTGCTTCCCTGTGCAGGAAGCCCGGTCCTACTTCCAAGCCTACCGAGCTATCGGCGAAAACACGAACATTTGGGAATGATGCTGATTATAATGGGGTATAATGGTTGGTATATTGAGGAAAAGGGCAGGCGTTTTCACTATGGAAAAAGTTGCTCAGCGATGTATCGTCTGTGAACAGGAGCAGAATGACGGAATCGCCATTTGTGAGCAGTTTATCTGTCAACGGTGCGAACAGGAAATGGTCAATACCGATGTACAGGATGAAAAGTACCCGTTTTTTATTCATCAGATGAGACGCATTTGGTTGCGAAAAGATGCGTGAAGAAAGAAGGCATCGGTGCATTCCGGTGTCTTTTTTTTGCTGGATTCATGCGTGTCCAAATCATGCTAAAATAGGGGAATAAAAATAAAGGACGTGAGTCGCGCGTGTTGGAGAGAGATGTTGAATTTCGGGAGCGACAAAAGCGTGCGCCCCTTTATGAACAGCTTGAACGGCACGCCAAGCATCGGCCGCATCCGTTTCATGTGCCAGGACATAAAATGGGCCACAGCTTTGACAACCATGCGAAAAATCGCTTTCAAGACATCTTGGAGCTGGACGTAACGGAGATTAGCGGGACAGATGACCTGCATCAGCCACAGGGTGTCATTGCAGAAGCGCAGGATTTGGCGGCGCAAGCCTTCCATGCGGAACAGACCAAGTTTTTGATCGGAGGAAGTACAGTAGGAAATATCGCCCTCATCATGACGGTATGCAGACCGGGTGACAAGATACTCGTACAACGCAATTGCCATAAGTCTGTATTCAACGGCATTATGATGGCCAGAGCAACCCCGATCTTTTTAGTACCTGCCGTCGATCTGGCAACAGGAGTCGCTGCGGGTGTAAGGCGCGAAGATGTAGAGCGTGCGCTGCTTGCACACCCCGATGCCAAGGCAGTTTTTTTGACGAATCCTACCTACTATGGAATGGGTATCGATTTGGCGAAAATGGCGGCTACGGTCCACCGGTTTGACGTACCGCTTTTGATAGACGAAGCCCACGGTGCCCACTACGGGTTCCATTCTGCCTTTCCTCGTTCTGCCATGCAGGAAGGTGCGGATGTTTCGGTCCAATCGACACACAAAATGGGAACGGCAATGACGATGTCCTCGATGCTGCATATTCAGGGAGAGCGAATTGATCGTGAGCGGTTGTTCCGCCATCTCGCCATGCTTCAATCTTCCAGCCCATCCTATGTGCTGATGGCTTCACTCGATGTAGCCAGACGTCATCTGGTGTTGGAGGCGACTGAGGAATGGAACAGGTTGTTGCCGCTTTTGGACAAGTTTCGGGAGCGACTTGATCGACTGGACTGGCTGGATTGGCCGCGGCTGTCCACGAACAGCGTATACGCTACGCTTGACCCGCTGAAGCTGTTTTTCCATTTGCGAACGGCCCAATTCAGTGGATTTGAGTTGCAGAAATGGATGGAAAAGCACGGGATTTTCTCGGAGCTGGCGGATGACTCTCATGTACTCCTCGCAGCCTCGACGGGAACAACCTCCCGAGACCTGGATGCTTTGTGGAGATTGCTTGAATCGATGGCGCCGCAAGTAGAACCGGGGGAGGAGCGCATTCTTTTGACGGGAGTCGTGTCTTCCCATTATTTGCGCGAGCAGGCATTGCCGATGCATGAAGCCGTTGACTGCCCGAGGGAGTCGATTCTTTTGGAGCAGGCTCTGGGACGCATTGTGGCAGAGATGGTAATTCCATATCCGCCAGGGATTCCGGTGCTGGTGCCAGGCGAGCGGATCGATGAAGAAAGTCTGGCGATGCTAAAGGAATTGGCGAGAGGACAAACCCGATTCCATGGCGTACAGGACGACCAGCTACAAACGATACAGGTCTTACGATAATCAAAGCAACTGGCCTGCTACAACAGGGGTGGAAGGAGTATGGAAGTGGCAACAGGAAAAAAAGGCCGATTTATTACAATAGAAGGCGGAGAAGGGGCTGGGAAATCCACCGTCATCGCCAAGCTGTACGAAGAGCTGAAAACGCGGGGAGTCGATGTACTTTTGACTCGTGAGCCCGGTGGAATTGATATCGCCGAAAAAATTCGGGAAATTATTTTAAATCCGGCCCACACGCAGATGGATGAAAGAACAGAGGCTCTCTTGTATGCGGCAGCACGTGGCCAGCATTTGGCGGAAAAGGTGTTACCTGCTTTGGCAGAGGGCAAGCTGGTACTGTGCGACCGTTTTATCGACAGTAGTCTCGCCTATCAAGGACATGCGCGGGGATTGGGCATTGATGCTGTCTACCAGATTAACCGATTTGCTGTCGGTGACTGCATGCCGGAATTGACTTTGTTCTTTGATGTACAGCCCGAAACAGGATTGGCACGGATTAATGCCTCCCGTGGACGAGAAGTAAATCGTCTTGATCTGGAAGGGATGCGTTTCCATGAGCTTGTTCGGGAAGGGTATCAGCTGGTCATGGAACGCGACCCAGAGCGCTTTGTCGTTATTGATGCCGAGCAGCCGATGGAACAAGTATATCAATCTGCCCTACAGGCACTGCTAGACAGATTGTAAAGGCTGTAAGGTTCCCTGTACCGCAGGATGATGTACATGCTGTATAATATGTTTAAGCGAAATAACGTACCAAGCCTACGTGTTTTTCATACAATGAAGAAGCCAAATTGGGAATGGATCATGGGAGAAAGGGTGATAGCCGATGAAAATGGTAGTTGCGGTCGTCCAAGATAAAGATAGTGGTCGTCTGTCTCAACAACTGGTGAAAAAAGGTTTTCGTGCTACGAAGCTGGCTAGTACGGGTAGCTTTTTACGCGCCGGTAACACAACTTTTTTGATCGGTACGTCTGACGAAAGCGTGCCGGAAGTAATCGACATCATTGCGCATAATTGCAAATCCCGCAAACAAATGGTCACTCCCGTCTCTCCACTCAGCAATGCTGTAGACTCGTTCATGCCATATCCGTTGGAAGTTCAGGTGGGTGGTGCGGCAGTATTCGTATTGGATGTCGGAGAGTTCCACTCATTTTAACGTGGTTCCTTCTCTCTTTTTTCGCAGCTTTCGTATATACTTGATCTCATGGGGACAAACCCTGTATTGGATCGGGCGACGGAGGTGGCGATATGAAAATCAGTGATGGGTTACGGCCTAAACTGGACTTGATTAAAACAACGGATTCACGCAAGAATCCTCAACTGGAAAAGCTGAATTTTGGCACGATGATTCAAGGAGAAGACGAGCGTATGTCTCAGGAGAAGCTTACCCGGCTGCTGACAGACATAGACAAGCAGGGACAGATTCTTGCTCGTTCCCGGGCCGTTCGTGACTTCTATGCTTATAAAAATCTCGTCAAGCAGTTCATGGAAGAGGCTGTGAAGTTCGGCATAGCCTTAGATGACAGACGAGGAATGAATCGGCGTGGTCGCAGCAGGCTGTACAAAATCGTCAAAGAGGTGGATGCCGAGCTGCTCAAACTGACAGATGAGCTCTTGAGCGAGCAGGCACCAACGATTGATTTGTTAGCCAGGATTGGCGAAATCCGCGGCATGTTGATCAATTTGTATTTTTAGTGGGTGTGAAACCATCATGACATGGACCCGTTTTTCTCAGCAGCCACGAGCACAGGAACTGCTGTCTCATAGTTTGCGCAACGAACGACTGGCACACGCCTACTTGCTGGCGGGTCCCAAAGGTTCAGGTAAAAAGCAGATGGCCCTGCATCTGGCGAAATCCCTTTTTTGTTCGGAAAGGGAGGCAGACGCCTGCGGGGCCTGTGTTACATGCAGGCGCATAGAGGGTGGCAACCACCCGGATGTGTTGTTTATTACGCCTGATGGGGCTTCGATTAAGATCGACCAGATCCGTTCGCTGCAAAAAGAAATGGCGATGCGCGCCGTCGAGTCGTCACGCAAGGTATATATCATCGAGCACGTCGATAAAATGACGACACAGGCTGCCAACAGTCTGCTCAAGTTTCTGGAGGAACCGCCCGCTGGTGTACTGGCACTGCTTTTGACAGAGCACAGCCATGCGATTCTTCCTACGATTTTATCTCGATGCCAAATCGTTCAATTTTCACCAGTTTCTGCAGAATCGATTGCGGAAAAGCTGCGTGCGGAGGGCGTTTTGGCGGGAATGGCGCAGGTTGCTTCCCACATTACGACAAATGTGGAAGAAGCCATGACACTCAGCCAATCAGAATCGTTTGCACAGCTAAGAAATCTAGTGATACAATTGGTGCAGGAGTGCAAACAGCGCAATTCATCTGCACTCTTAACGATCCATGATATGTTGCAAAAGAGCGACAAAAGTAAAGAGGAACTACCCCTCTTTTTAGATTTGCTCATCCTTTGGCTGCGCGATATCCTGTATTTGCAAGTAGGCAGGCATGCCCATCTCATTAACAGCGACCAACAGGATGTGCTGCAAGGACAAGCACTGGTATGGACAAAAGCTGAGCTCTTGCGCGGGATAGATTTGGTCATGGAGACGAAAAATCGGATAGAGCGAAATGCCAACGCACAGTTGGCTCTTGAGCGGTTGGTTCTTCAATTCCAGGAGGGATAACCCTTGTACGAGGTTGTTGGGGTCCGCTTTAAGAAAGCGGGCAAAATATATTACTTCGACCCTGACCGACTGCCGATTGAGCAAGACTGCACCGTCATCGTTGAAACGGCGCGAGGGGTCGAATTTGGCAAGGTCGTCATTGGCAAAAAAGAAGTGGCTGAGTCTGATGTCGTATTGCCGCTGAAAAAAGTCATTCGGATGGCAGACGAGCGAGATGCAAAACAGGTGGATGAAAACAAGCAAGCCGCCAAGAATGCTTTTGCTGTATGTCAGACGAAGATCAAAGAGCACAAGCTCGATATGAAGCTGGTCGATGTGGAATACACGTTCGACCGCAACAAGATTATTTTTTATTTTACCGCTGACGGCAGGGTTGATTTCCGTGAGCTGGTAAAAGACCTCGCCTCCGTATTCCGCACCCGGATTGAGCTTCGCCAGATCGGTGTGCGTGACGAAGCCAAAATGCTTGGCGGGATCGGGCCTTGTGGCAGGTTGCTTTGCTGTTCGACGTTCCTCGGCGATTTCGAGCCTGTCTCGATCAAAATGGCCAAGGACCAAAATCTTTCGTTGAATCCAGCCAAAATCTCTGGTCTGTGCGGCCGGCTGATGTGCTGTTTAAAATACGAGAACGACAACTATGAAAGCTCGAAGGATGAGATGCCGGACATCGGCAAAATGGTCAACACCCCGATGGGGAATGGACGAGTCGTTTCCGTAAACGTACTTGACCAATCTGTCCAAGTAGAGCTTTCAATCGACAAACGCGTCACCGAGTTCGGATTGGATGAGATTGCGATAGGTCTCCCCACCTTTGAATAAAGTGTGGGGGTAGGGGAGAGGTGAGCTAGTGGACAAACGGGAAATCTTCGTCAAGATGGCGAGCATTGAAGAACGTATTGGCGACCTTTATAAGGAAATTGGTGAACTGAAAGACGTCATCGTTGTTTTGATGGAGGAAAACGCCCAATTACTCGTTGAAAACCAGCACCTTCGCAACCGACTAGACAGGAAGAAGACCGGCTCCCAACCAAAACAGAAGGGAACAAGCCCTGTCGCGAAGGAAAAAGCCAAAAAGGCAGTGGTCGGAGAAGGATATGACAACCTCGCCCGTTTGTACGCGGAAGGATTTCATATCTGCAATGTGCATTTCGGCAGCCTGCGAAAAGAAGGGGATTGCCTGTTCTGTCTCTCATTCCTGAGCGGCGGCCCTCAAAAATAAGCGGTGAGTAACCAGCACCACATGAAAAAGCGACCTGGGCCACGTGTCAGGTCGCTTTTTTCCGGATAGGAATAATAAGACAAGAACAAAAGGGAGTACGAGCCACAGATGGAACCTGTCACCAACGTGCCGCTTTATGAAACAGAGCGCATCGATGATTTATTGACACATGAAATGAAAATAATCCAGAGCCACGAAGTGTTTTGTTTCTCGATGGACGCTGTTCTTTTGGCGCGATTCGCATCTGTGCCGAAGCGCGGAAAAGTATTGGATATGTGCACGGGCAATGGGGCTATACCGCTCATTATGACCACGCGTACGCCAGAAGCCAGTTTTGATGGAATCGAAATTCAAGAGCGTTTGTTCAGTATGGCGAGCCGCAATGTGACATTGAATGGCTTGAACGAACGAATTACGATGCATCACGGCGATGTGAAGGATGCGGTGTCGCTGTTCGGGCATGGGAAGTACGATTTGATCACATGCAATCCGCCGTATATGCCTGCGACCAGTGGGGAGAAAAACATCAGCGAGCACTTTGCGATTGCCCGTCATGAGATTATGCTGTCCTTGGAAGATGTCATTCGCGTGGGGAGCCAACTGCTAAAAAATGGCGGGAAGCTGGCGCTCGTGCATCGATCCACACGTTTGATCGACATCATTTCGCTTATGCGCCAATACGGCATCGAGCCGAAACGGATGCGCCTGGTTTATCCGCGCAGGGAAGCAGAGCCAAATATGGTTCTGATCGAGGGAATAAGGGGTGGAAAGCCGGAGCTGAGAATTCAGCCGCCGCTGATTGTGTATGAAAATGGAGAGCAATACTGTGAAGAACTACAGGAAATCTATTATGGCAGACGAGATTCCCTCGAGTAAGAGTCATTATGTCTACATCCTCTCTTGTGCGGATGGGACACTCTACACCGGATATACGACAGAGCTGATCCGTCGCTTGGCTGCTCATAATGAAGGAAAGGGTGCCAAGTATACGAGAGGCCGCGGGCCAGTGGAGCTGCTCTATTGGGAAGAAGGAGCAGACCGTTCCTGGGGTCTCAAGCGTGAAGAGAGCATCAAACGATTAACGCGCAAGAAAAAAGAAGAATTGATTGGAGGGGCCTCCGAATGAATGTGCAACGCAGTTTTGCGTCAGAAGAAGCAGGAGTCCTTTATTTGGTGGCTACACCCATTGGCAATCTCGATGATATCACGGTGCGGTGCCTAAATACGTTGCGTGAAGTCGATGTCATCGCGTGTGAAGATACGCGCCAGACGAGAAAGCTGCTAAACCATTTTCAAATTGAAAAACGTACGGTCAGCTATCACGAGCATAATAAGGAAGCAAGTGGGAATGGGTTGCTGCAGTGGCTTGCCGAGGGCAAGAAGATTGCTTTGGTAAGCGACGCTGGCTTGCCCGCTATTTCCGACCCGGGTGCGGAGCTGGTACGAGATGCGACCGCAGCGGGATTTTCTGTCATCCCCGTTCCAGGTGCCAATGCGGCGTTAACAGCTTTGATTGCTTCCGGTCTTCCTACGGATCGCTTTGTATTTTGCGGATTTATGGGACGCGAAAACAAAGAAAGACGCGAAGAGCTGGAGCGATTGAAACGATATCCTGAAACGCTGATATTTTATGAAGCTCCCCATCGGGTGGAAAAGACGCTTGCTGCCATGCGGGAAGCGTGGGGGAATCGCCGAGCTGTCCTGGCAAGAGAGCTGACAAAGCGTTACGAGGAATTTGTGCGTGGAACGTTGGATGAGCTGTTGGAATGGCTTAGAAGCGGCGAGGTGCGTGGTGAATTTTGTGTGATTGTCGAAGGGAACACCGGTCCGCTGGAAGCGGAAGTCGATGATACCTGGTGGCAATCGCTGAGTATTGTGGAACACGTGGATCATTACTGCGCACAAGGCATGGGGAAAAAGGAAGCCATCAAGCAAGCAGCCGATGATCGAAACGTATCCAAGCGAGATGTTTACAACGAATATCATCGTGAATAAATGTTAAAGAGGGAGCAAAGCTGGCCGATACGGTCGGCTTTTTCTTTTCGTCATCTCGACGTGGCAGGTGAATACGATGGTAAGGGGCGCTGAGGGTGTTTTCGGAAGGAAAGGAAGGGGGGAATCAGCTGTGAGTATTCGTGATTCTCGTTTTATTGTGAAAACAGATGAAAAAGACGATCATTTTATTTTTACGCTGCCGGTTACATGGAACAGTAGACCGTACGAATATGCCTGGGCCAAACAGTTTGCCAGGCCGAATGACGTTGTACTTGATTCGGCATGCGGGATCTGCCACCCATTCAAATTTTATTTGGCCAATCATTGTCGAGAAGTACACGCTTGTGATCTCGATAATCGGATACTGTCTAAGGAAGCGATCTATCAAGATATTGTGGACGTATTTGGGAAAAGAGTAGCAGATAGCTTGCCTGCGCATTATTTTAACGGTATTTATTATTGTCGAGCAAATTTGACTTACTTGCCGTACTCGGATCAAAAGTTTGATACTGTATTTTGCATCTCTGTTCTCGAGCATCTTGAAGACCCGATTATGGTGGAAGCATTTCGCGAATTTCATAGAGTGTTAAAAGACGATGGGCAGCTTGTACTCACATTTGATTACCCGCTGATCAATTTAGCGCGACTGCAGCAAGTTTTGGTGGAGGTTGGATTGCAGTTTTCTGGCGACGTATCCTTTGAAATGCCAGCTGATGTGGTCTATTCTGATTTGTATGTGCCCAGGCTGTACTTCTTCCGAGCGCTGCTGAAGAAAAAATAGCAAACAAAAAGCCTTTGTAGGCTCGTCCCACAAAGGCATGTTTATGTAATCAAATGAAATTAGCGTTTAACAGGCATTTCTGTCAGACAATCTTGGCACACAATTTTACCTTTAAAGTGAGATACCTTATCAGCGTTTCCACAGAAGATACATGCAGGCTCATACTTTTTCAGGATGATGCGCTCTCCGTCAACGTAGATTTCCAAAGCATCTTTCTCAGCGATACCCAAAGTGCGGCGCAATTCGATTGGAATAACAACACGACCCAATTCATCTACTTTGCGAACGATACCGGTTGATTTCATCATAGTTAAAATCTCCTCCCAAAAGTCTGTATATGTCGATGCTATTGTTATACGCTCATCATTTATCGTCAATATTCGACATTTTCTGTTGGGATTATCATACCAGCCATTCCCAAAGGTGTCAACATGATTTTGACAATTCCTTGAAAAGCAAAATGTTTTTTCAAAACGAAAATGCTGTTAAATCGGTGTTTCTCAAAATGTTGGCAGCGATATGGAAATTTTTATGGATAAAATTTACTGGGAGTATTGGTGTCGAATAAGTCGATGAATGTCGAAACGCAACATGGCAATTCGACAAAAACTCCAAGTTTTCTCTTTTCTGCTGGTAATTTGTAAAGTTGGTATGAAGCCAGCGATAAAATTCCTTAGGAAAATGGGCTTGCCGAGGATGTTTACAAAACAGGTTGGTCGTGTACAATAGAGGATAAATGCAGCAAATGATACCAAACGACCATGATGGGAAGAGTAAGCCGATCCTCCTTATTTCAGAGAGCCGGGGTAGCTGAAAACCGGTATAAGCGAGCAAGCTGAACATGGCCCCTGAGTCTTGCAGATGAACAGTAACGGCATTGACCGTACCTTAGTAGTTTGTGACGTATGCCCACGTTACGGGTAGAGTCATGTTTTGACTCACCAAGTCCGTTTTCCGTGAGGGGACGGAGTATTTGGGTGGTACCGCGAGATAGAGCTCGCCCCAATTTTTTTGGGGCGGGCTTTTCCTTATTTTAATAAACGTAAACAGGAGGGGAATAGTTGCAATGAAACCTACTTATTACATCACAACACCGATCTACTATCCAAGTAACAAACTCCACATCGGTAACGCTTACACCACAATCGCGTGTGATGCCATGGCTCGTTATAAGCGTTTGCGCGGCTATGATGTGTATTACCTGACAGGGACAGATGAGCATGGTCAAAAGCTCCAAGAGCGTGCAGCCGAGGATGGCAAACAACCACTCGAATTCATCGACCCGATTGTCGATTGGGTAAAGGACCTATGGCAAAAGCTGGACATCTCTTATGACGATTTCATCCGTACCACTGAGCCTCGTCATAAAGAAGTCGTACAAAAAGTGTTCCAGCGTCTGCTCGACCAAGGTGATATTTATTTGGGTGAGTACGAGGGCTTCTACTGTGTGCCTTGCGAAGCTTTCTGGACAGAAACCCAAGCGAAAACAGACAACGGATATGCTTGCCCGGACTGTGGTCGCGAAGTGAAAAAAGTGAAGGAGAAAAACTACTTCTTCCGCATGTCCAAGTATCAGGACAGACTGCTTGCACACATCGAAGCAAACCCTGAATTTATTCAACCGGAGAGCCGCCGCAACGAAATGATCAATAACTTCCTGAAGCCAGGCCTCCAGGATTTGTCCGTATCCCGCAGTACATTTGACTGGGGAATCAAGGTGCCGAGCGATCCAGAGCACGTCATTTACGTATGGATCGATGCATTGACGAACTATATTTCTGCTCTCGGCTATTTGTCCGAAGACGACAGCAAATACCGTAATTTCTGGCCAGCCAATGTTCATATGGTTGGAAAAGACATTTTGCGCTTCCATACGATCTATTGGCCAATCCTGTTGATGGCACTGGATATTCCGTTGCCAAAGCAAATTTTTGGTCATGGCTGGCTTCTGATGCCAGATGGAAAAATGTCGAAATCCAAGGGGAATGTCATTGACCCGAAGGTTTTGATCGACCGTTACGGTTCTGACGGCGTTCGCTACTTCCTGCTTCGTGAAATCAACTTCGGTCAGGATGGCATCTTCACGCCAGAATCGTTCGTACAGCGCCTGAACTACGACTTGGCTAATGACATCGGAAACCTGCTGAGCCGTACCGCTACGATGATTGAGAAATATTTCGATGGTATCGTTCCAGCTCCACAGGATGCAGGAGAGCCGGATGACAGCCTGATCGGCCTTGCGATGAAAACGAAGGCGTTGGTGGAAGAGCACATGGAAGAAATGCGCTTCTCCAATGCACTGGCTCACATTTGGGAACTGGTGGGACGTACAAACAAATACATCGACGAGACCATGCCTTGGAATTTGGCAAAATCCGAAGAAACCAAAGGTCGCTTGGCAACCGTTATGTACAATTTGGTGGAAAGCATCCGCATCAGCTCCGTGCTGATCCAACCGTTCATGACCAAAGCCCCAGCGAAAATTTGGGACCAACTGGGTATTTTGGGCAATGAAGAAGCAACGAGCTGGGAATCTGCAAGTGTATGGGGTGGATTGCCTGCTGGAAGCACCGTTAGCCGCAAGGAACTACTCTTCCCTCGTCTGGATGTTCAAGCGGAACTGGCTTTCATCGACGATTCGACAGCAGAAGCACGTCGCCAAGCGGAGGAAAACAAGAAAAAGCAAGCAGCTTTGAAAGGGGAAGCACCTGTGAGTGAAACAAACACCAACCAAACAGAAGCAGCAACTGACAAGCCAGCTGATGCAAAAGAAGAAATCAGCATCGACGATTTTGGAAAAGTAGAGCTGCGCGTCGCACAGGTAGTGGAATGTGCCAAGCATCCAAATGCAGACAAATTGTTGGTTCTGCAATTGGATCTCGGCTACGAGAAGCGCCAGGTTGTTTCTGGTATCGCGAAATACTACTCCCCAGAAGATATGGTTGGCAAAAAAGTGATCCTCGTAGCCAACCTGAAGCCAGTGAAGCTTCGCGGTGAGCTGTCTCAAGGAATGATCTTGGCAGCATCGGCAGGAGATCAGTTGACACTTGCAACTGTTGACCCAAGTATGCCAAACGGAGCAATCGTGAAGTAACGAGGGCAAGGAAAGGAAGGACCCATCTTGTTATTTGAAACCCATGCTCATCTAAATGCGAAGGAATTCGATGAGGATCGTGCTGAGGTCATTGCTCGTGCGCAAGAAAATGGCGTCAGTACGATTGTGAACATCGGATTCAACGCTGAAACAATTCCAAGCTGCATGGATTTGGCTCATGCGTATGACTTTATTTACGCCGTTATCGGTTGGCATCCACAAGACGCCAAGGACATGACAGACGAACACCTGGAATGGATCGAGGAACTCAGTCGTGATCCAAAAGTAGTGGGCTTGGGTGAAATGGGCTTGGACTACTACTGGGATACGTCGCCACGTGATGTGCAGGCAGAAGTATTCCGGAAGCAGATTCGTCTGGCTCGCAAGCTCGACATGCCGATCATCATCCACAATCGCGATGCGCACCATGACGTTTTGACGATTCTGAAGGAAGAGAAGGCAGCAGATGTTGGCGGAATCATGCACTGCTTCTCTGGCAGCTGGGAAACAGCGAAGCAGGCACTCGATATGAATTTTTATATTTCGTTCGGTGGTCCGCTTACGTTCAAAAATGCCAAGCAGCCAAAAGAAGTAGCGGCGAAGGTACCGCTAGATAAGCTGTTGATAGAGACGGATTGCCCGTATCTCACTCCGCATCCTTTCCGTGGAAAGCGAAATGAGAGTGGATATGTGCGTTACGTCTGTGAGGAAATGGCGAACATTCATGGTTTGTCTTACGAGGAAATGGCGCAAATTACTGCAGACAACGCAAGACGTCTTTTTCGCATGAATGGTTAATAAAAACGGGAAATCACGATTGATCACGTGATTTCCCGTTTTTTTGTGTGAAGTAACCAGGTTCTACTCCATTTTGTCGAAGCATACGATGAACAATGTGTCGAACGATTATTGTCCATCCGACATGGCTTCTCGACAGGTTTCTGCTACCATTCGCCAAGCCTATTTTGCTAGTCTGATACCATTATCTCTTCAGCCAAAAGGGAGGGTAAATTTGACAAAGCCGAGAAAGTGAAATACAATCAAAGCCGACCTTGTGAAGTACCGGCCACTTCCAGAATATTAGTGCAATTACATCGACCCTTACCTGGCTAGACAAGAAGAGCCTTGTGCTTTTCTAGGAAAAGGAGTGTGGGAAATGGAGTTACGCGCGATATGGGAAAGGTATAAGAATCGTGGGCTAGTCATGTTTGGCTGCCTTGCTCTTGTGCTCGTTCCCATGATTGGCTATTTCTCTGCCCAGGCTACTCAGCCAAAACAGGTCACTTTTTCGTTGGACGGAGAAAGCAAGACGGTCGCTACAAAAGCCAAGACCGTTGAGCAGTTCTTAACCGAGCGAAACATTACGGTAACGGAAAAGGATTCCCTTCAACCGACACTAGAGACGAAGCTAAAAGACGGAGCACTCATTACTTTATATACAACCTGGTCCATACCAATCCAGGTTGACGGGCAGAAAAAAACGATAGAGACACTTAGTCGTGATGTTGCTGGTGCGTTGAAGGACGGCGGCATCGTGCTAGGTGAGAAGGACCGGGTAGAACCGGCATTGACCGCTACACTTACCAAGGACTCCTCGATCAGCGTAAAGCGGGTTGTTGAGAAAATGGTAAAAGTCGATGAGCGAGTCACCTTTCAAGAAATACGCAAAAATGATCCAGCGCTGGAAAAAGGTAAAACCCGCGTATTACAAAGCGGGCAAGAAGGTAAGGCAATTGCACACTACAAGCTGATCATGGAAGATGGAAAAGAAGTCTCCCGTGATCTGGTCAAAAGAGATGTACTTGTACCGAAGAAAGATAATGTCGTAGCCGTGGGTACCGCAGTCCCAACGTTGCAGAAAAAGGGTCAGCCAGATCGGGTCCTGGTTGCTTCTGCAGCGGGTCCGGTCTCGCGTGGTGGAAAAGTGTTTAGGCCGAAAAAAGTACTGAACGGGGTTACCCTGACTGCATATACTCCTTCGGGAGGTGGCAAACACCCAAGCTCTCCAGGATATGGACGCACATCGACAGGGGTAAAAGCCAAGGCAGGTCACACAATCGCTGTAGATCCTAAAGTCATTCCGTATGGATGGTGGGTGTACATTGAAGGTGTTGGGTATCGTCGAGCTGAAGATACGGGTGGTGCCATGAAAGGTGGCAAAATCGACGTATTCGTAGGCACGGAGTCCGAGGCGAGGAAATTCGGTCGCAAGCGAAACAAAACTGTATATATCATTGGACCACAGAAGCCTTAGGACAGGAGCGATTGCTCCTGTTCTTCTGTTTCCTCCAAGGTTATTATGATAAGCTGTTTGTTAGTTAGACGATCCTGTTTTACCAAATGTTTCATGTATTTTTTGCTTGAGGTACGGTTTTTTTGGAACACTAGTATCGTACCGACTTTGTACGAAAGTGGAGGCACATGATGAAGATCAAGGAAGTCATCGTGGTGGAAGGTCGAGACGATACCGCAGCAATCAAGCGTGCGGTTAATGCCGATACGATTGAAACTGGCGGTTCTGCCATTCATAAAAGAACGATTGAAAAAATCAGGCTGGCGCAACAAAAACGCGGTGTTATTATTTTCACAGACCCTGATTATCAAGGGGAGCGCATCCGAAAAATTATCAGCAAGTCGGTTCCAGGCTGCAAGCACGCATTTATTACCCAGGAGGATGGGACCAAAAAGGGCGACATCGGCGTCGAAAACGCGACACCTGACGTGATTATTCGTGCGCTCTCAGAAGTGCGTACCGAAATGGCGGAAACGGCTGGAGAGATTACCTCTGACGATTTGTTGGCAAATGGCCTGACGTCCGGAGTAGATGCCAAAGAACGCAGAATCAAGCTGGGAGAAGCATTGGGGATCGGATACGCCAACGCAAAGCAAATGCTGCAGCGACTCAATGCTTTCCAAATCAGTCGAGAAGAATTCGAAGCGGCCATTGCGGCCATCAACAAAGAGAGGGAGTAAGCCATGACCCAAATAGCGGGCAAGGATATTGCCACACCTACGCGCACAAAAGAGATAGTGGAGAAGTACGGCTTTGCTTTTAAGAAGAGTCTGGGTCAGAACTTCCTGATAGACACCAATATTTTACATAACATTGTTTCAGAAGCAGACCTTACCAAGGAAAAGGGAGCGATTGAAATTGGCCCCGGTATCGGTGCGCTGACGGAGCAATTGGGACGAGCAGCCAAAAAAGTGATGGCGATCGAAATCGACCAGCGTCTTTTGCCTATTTTGCAGGACACGCTGTCACCCTATGAAAATATTGAAGTCGTTCACGGGGACGTACTGGAGCTGGATCTGAAGAAGTTAATAGAAGAAAAGATGACAGGAGTGGAAAAGCTGAGCGTAGTGGCGAATTTGCCTTACTATGTGACGACACCGATCCTGATGAAGCTGCTGGAAGAGAGATTGCCCCTCGAAAACATCGTGGTTATGATTCAAAAGGAAGTGGCAGAGAGAATTGCAGCCAAACCAGGAACGAAAGACTATGGCTCTCTGTCAGTCGCAGCTCAATTCTATGCAGATACAGAAGTAGCGATGATTGTGCCTGCAAGTGTGTTTGTCCCGCGTCCGAATGTCGACTCAGCAGTGATTCGCTTAAAGGTAAGAGATCGTCCGCCAGTGGAAGTAGACGATCAGGATGTGTTTTTCCGAGTGGTACGCAGCTCGTTTGCGCAGCGCCGTAAGACATTGTTGAACAACCTGATGAACGGACTGTTTCCTAAAACCCAAAAGGATGAAGTAATACAGATGCTCAATGACATCGGGATCGATCCGACCCGGCGTGGTGAAACACTCAGCTTGGACGAATTTGCCCGCCTAGCGAACGAAGGTATGCGCCGCGGACTGATTACGTAAATCGTGTAGACGACCCCCTTATTTTTGGGCGAGATCCCCCAAGAATGGGGGTTTTTGCGTATTTATGCCCTTTATGCATATCATTTGACAAATATCTACGTTTTTTATGAAAAAAACCCCGTTGACAAAATATCTGCAGGGTTGCTATAATTTTTTATTTCTTTGACAAAATATAAGGGAGCTGTTATAATAGATGTAAGCGAGGTGGATGGAACAATGGCAAGAAACGCGTTACTTGACATTAAACGTAGTTTAGACGGACACATTGGTGAGCGCATCCTGCTGAAGGCTAATGGCGGTCGCCGCAAAACCGTTGAACGTAGTGGCATCCTCGAAGAAACTTACCCATCTGTGTTTGTGGTAAAGCTGGATGACGATCAACTCTTTGAGCGGGTATCTTACAGCTATGCTGACATCTTGACGGAAACAGTAGAATTGACGGTGTGCCGCGAAAACGAGCACATCCGCATCACATTTGTACAACAGTAGAGCCCTTTTGGGTTCTACTGTTTTGTTTTTTATATCGAAAAGCTCTGAACATTTGGTTGAGGCAATAAAATGAGCGGCATGGAGCACACTAAGCTTGTCGACGAGAAGGAGGGTGCTATGGGTCGCAGACGAGGACTGATGTCAGAGCAGTTAAAGATGGAACTGGCCAAAGAGCTTGGGTTTTACGATACGGTAAAATCCGAGGGTTGGGGAGGCATCACGACACGTGACGCGGGTAACATGGTCAAGCGCGCTGTTCAGCTTGCTGAGGAAGCATTAGCCGCTAAGCGATTGTAACGTTTGGGTTTGATCGAACGGACGTTTCTCACCATATAAAACTCGTTGACAAAGCCGGGGCAGCCCGGCTTTTTTTTCTGTAAAGAGAGCTGAATTTTCGAAATACCCATAATGATCTCGATCCTATTCTTTTTAATTGATCAAGTGGCATGGGAGAGTTTGCCTATGCTACAATAAGAGACTAGGAAATTTAGAAAGTAGGCAGAGGTGAATTACGTGCGTATCTCGGTCAAAGCTCCGGCCAAAATTAATTTGACTCTCGACGTGCTTGCCAAACGGCCGGACGGTTATCACGAAGTGGAAATGGTGATGACAACCGTAGACTTGGCAGATCGTGTGGACATGACTCTACGCGAAGATGGTGAGATTACGCTGGACTGTTCTGCCAGCTTCGTACCGGATGATATCCGTAACCATGCATATAAAGCGGCAACGCTCATGAAAGAAAAATTTCAAGTACGCCAGGGCGTACACTTGTATATCGACAAGCAAATACCAGTTGCGGCTGGGCTGGCAGGTGGCAGCAGTGATGCAGCGGCAACACTGCGCGGCTTGAACCAATTATGGAATCTCGGGTTGACCAGAGATGAGTTGGCTAAAATCGGAGCGGAGATTGGCTCTGATGTGCCATTTTGCGTTTACGGTGGAACAGCACTGGCGACGGGGCGTGGCGAACAGATTGCGCATCTGGGAGCGCCTGCACCGTGCTGGGTCATTCTAGCCAAGCCGCCTATCGGAGTATCTACCCCGGATGTGTACGGAAACCTGCGTGTGGCCCAGATCGATAATCATCCCGATACCAAACAAATGCTGCAAGCTATTGCGACCCAAGACTTTTCACTCATGTGCCAATCTCTTGGGAATGTGTTGGAGAATGTCACGCTCTCGCTCCATCCACAAGTAAGACAGATCAAGGATCTCATGGTCGCGTCGGGGGCAGACGGTGTCCTGATGTCTGGCAGCGGTCCTACCGTGTTTGCTCTTGTGCAAAAGGAAGCGAAAGTACATCGGATCTACAATGCGTTGCGAGGTTTTGTCAAAGATGTGTTTGTTGTCCGAATGTTAGGCGCCAAAGAAGGGGAAATACTTGCATAAACCCGTATGGAAATGATACATTATCAGCATAATATTCGGTTTTGGAGGAAGAGCCATGAAGAAATTGCGCAGAAGTGCACGTCTGGTTGACATGACGCAGCACTTGCTCGCCCATCCCCATACGCTGACTCCTCTCACTCTGTTCGCGGAACAATACGGCGCAGCGAAATCATCCATCAGTGAAGACTTGTCTATCATCAAAGAGGCTTTTGAAGTCCAAGGGGTAGGCTTGTTGAAAACGGTGGCGGGAGCGGCAGGCGGAGTGAAGTATATTCCACAGGTCAAAACGGAAGAGGCCCTTCACTTCATGCGCGAACTGATCGGTCAACTCGCTAATCCAGAGAGACTTTTGCCAGGTGGATACTTGTACATGTCCGACATTCTCGGAAATCCACAAACGATGGCGAAGATCGGAAAGCTCTTTGCAACCGCTTATGCGGATAAAAATGTGGATGTCGTCATGACGGTGGAAACAAAGGGGATTCCACTTGCGTATGCGACGGCTATGTTTTTGAATGTGCCTGTTGTGATTGTGCGCCGTGACAACAAGGTGACGGAAGGTTCAGTAGTGAGCATTAACTATGTATCTGGTTCCAGTAAACGAATTCAAACCATGTCACTCGCTCGCCGCGGTTTGGCCGAGCAGTCTCGTGTCCTCATTGTGGACGACTTTATGAAAGCTGGCGGGACGCTGCGGGGCATGATTGATTTGTTGCAGGAATTCCGTGCAACCGTAGTGGGATGCGGCGTACTGGTAGAAACGACAGCGGATGTTTCTGAGCGTTTGGTAGATGAATACGTATCACTTGCAAAACTGCAGGATGTAGACTTCAAGGGCAAGCAAATTGAAATAGAGCTAGGCAGTTTTTTTGAAATTAGAGGGGAGTAGATAGGTATGGCAATCTCTTTTGTTTCAACTGACAAGGCTCCTGCCGCTATTGGTCCTTACAGCCAAGCTGCAAAGGTAGGTCCATTTCTTTTCGCATCCGGTCAAATTCCGCTGCGTGCAGACGGCACTCTGGTAGAAGGTGACGTCGTGGAGCAAACCCATCAGGTTTTTTCCAACATTCAAGCGGTACTGGCAGAAGCTGGTGGCAACCTGACGAATGTAGTGAAAGCGACTGTATTTATCAAGGACATGAATGATTTTGGTCAACTGAACGAAGTGTACGGCCAATATTTTGGCGATCACAAGCCAGCTCGCTCCACTGTGGAAGTGGCACGACTGCCGCGCGATGTAAAAGTCGAAATCGAAATCGTAGCTTATATCGGATAGAAAAAAATGGAAAACAGCCTGATGCCACGCGCATTGGGCTGTTTTTGTACTTGCAGAAAATGTTTCCAAAAAATGACATATAAACATATTTATATATTTTTTCAAAAATTACATAATGATAAGCAGGAATATTTACCCAGCAGGTGGAAATAATCCTAAACGCGTTACATAGATAAAGGGAGTGAACTAGATGGAAGTAACAGACGTAAGACTTCGCCGAGTGAATACGGATGGTAGGATGAAAGCGATTGCATCCATTACAATTGACCATGAATTTGTGGTTCATGATATCCGTGTCATTGACGGAAACAATGGTATGTTTGTAGCTATGCCGAGCAAGCGTACACCAGACGGAGAATTCCGTGATATTGCACATCCGATTTCTTCGACTACCCGTGAAAAGATTCAGGCAGCAGTTCTCACAGAATACGACCGCGTAGGTCAAGAGGAAGAAAGCACTATCGAAGCTGGTGCTTAAAAAGTCCTGATACTCAAAGCACCCTGTCACTTTCGGCAGGGTGCTTCGGCGTCCGTTAACCATAACATTTTTTTAAATCGTTCAAAATAAATTCTCGATCCATTCCTTCTCCGATGAAGACAGCTACCATCTTCGGCCCGAAATTTTCAAATGGAAACAGGAGCACCTGATTATCGGTATGTTGAAACGAGATTAGCTCGGGCTTTCCGTGGAACTGGACATAGCCTTTTGCCCGATAGACGTTTTTAGGGAGATCGTACAGAAAGTCCTCGAATTTTTTCTCGTCTACGGGTCCGGTAAATACATAGGAAAACGTTTCGATACTATTGTAGAGAGAGGGTTGGCTTGTTTTCAGGCCAAGGGATTGCTTGAGCCTGTCCATCGTTGACATTCGGCCGATGCTTTTCTGTACGGCCATGGGGCGGTTTTCCTCGTTGTCGAGCGGTCGCTCATGAACGGTTCGTTTGACTGATAAAAGCCGGGAGACTTCTATTTCTGCCTGAACAGTAGCGTGTATGGGTGCAGTCGGATTGATTTCACTGAGCTTTTGACGAACCCGCTCTACGACATCAGGATTAGTCAAATCGGTTTTGTTCAACAGAAGCAGGTCTGCGTAACGCACTTGGTTTCGAATTGTTTTGACCAGAGTGGCAGTCGAGGAGAATCGTGAGTTGAGGTCCAGAAAGCGAGAGGCGTCGACAACGCTAATGGTCCCTTTTAACTCCAGTCGATCATACAGCTCTGGATGAGTAATCGTATCGATGACATCGAGTGGATCGGCTACACCAGTAGTTTCGATGAGGATTCGGTCTGGCGCAATGGCGTTCATAATATCTTTCAAGCCCTCCGTCAGCTCGCCCTTGATCGAGCAGCATATGCAGCCATCGAGCATTTTTTTGACAGGAAAGCCAAACCCCTGCAATTGTTCCCCGTCAATATCTTCCTCCCCCATTTCATTCATCAATACGACCACTTTCTGGTCTGTGATGCGCAAATGAGTCAGCCACTTTTGCAAAAGGGTGGTTTTTCCGCTTCCTAAATACCCAGTCAGCAAGTATACCTCTGCGCTCATCTCATCCTACCTCCTTCAAATAACCCCTTTCGCCAAACAATATATCACATTTCTGTCAGAAAATTAAATGTTGTCTGCCATATGTCTAACTACTGGCAATGCAAGGAATCAACCATAATCCTGTATCGATTGTCTTGAAATTCACATATGAATTAGGATATAGTCATTGTGGAACTTCTACGATGGAGGGTTGACATGTCTAAGATCCATGCCGTGGTTCTGGCTGCTGGTCAGGGTACACGGATGAAATCGAAGCTGTACAAAGTCCTGCACCCTGTGTGCGGAAAGCCTATGGTTCAGCATGTAGTCGATACGATGGCGTCCATGCAGGTTCAGGATATCGTTGTCGTCGTAGGTCATGGTGCTGACGCTGTCCGCGCCAAGCTAGGCGAGGACGTCACTTATGCTCTGCAAGAAGAACAGTTGGGGACGGCACATGCCGTTTCGCAGGCAGCGCCGTTTTTACAGGATAAAGAAGGAACTACGTTTCTTTTATATGGAGACGTTCCCCTCTTGTCAGCGACTACGTTGTCGGCCTTGCTGACCTATCACGAGGAGCAGCAAGCGGCTGCAACTGTATTGACCGCCGTGTTACCTGACGCAACAGGTTATGGGCGTATCGTGCGCAATGAGGCGGGCGAAGTATTGCGAATCGTGGAACATAAAGACGCTACGGAAGCGGAACGGGCGATCAGAGAAATTAATACGGGCATATACTGCTATGACAACCGAAAATTATGGAAAGCCTTGGCGGAAGTGAAAAATGACAACGCACAAGGCGAATACTATGTAACAGACGTTGTCGGTATTTTGCGTGATGCAGGTGAAAAGGTAGTCGGATACGAAGCGATTGACCCGGAGGAAACAATGGGTGTGAACGATCGTGTGCAGCTATCGGAAGCAGAAGCCTACATGAAAAAACGTATTATGACTGGTCACATGCGAAATGGTGTGACTATCATCGACCCAACTTCTACGTACATCGAAACTGATGTGAAGATTGAGGCAGATACCGTGATTCACCCAGGTTCTTTCCTGCGTGGACAAACAACTATTGGAGCCGATTGTGTAATCGGGCCCCAAGCGGATCTGACGAACGTAGAAGTAGCGAGTGGCGTGACCATTTCTTACTCGGTGATGGTTGATTCGAGTGTCGAAAGTAACTCATCTGTTGGGCCATTTGCTTATGTTCGACCAGGATCACAGATTGGAAGCAATGCCAAAATCGGTGATTTCGTGGAATTGAAAAATGCGAAAATTGGTGACGGTACGAAGGTTCCACATCTCAGCTATGTAGGAGATGCGGAAATCGGAGACGGAGTCAATATTGGCTGTGGAACGATTACCGTCAACTACGATGGGGCAGTGAAGCATAAAACAACAGTAAAAGATGGAGCATTCATCGGATGCAACAGCAATCTGGTTGCGCCAGTTACAGTTGGACAAAATGCTTATGTAGCTGCAGGATCGACCATTAATCAAGATGTGCCAGATAATGCGCTTGCGATCGCACGTGAGCGTCAAGTAAATAAAATCGATTACGCGAACAAAATGCCTCGCAAGGGCAAAAAGCAATCATAACGGGAGGTTCTTGAGAAGATCATGGCTAACTACCGCGACCCAAAACTGAAGGTATTTACGTGCAACGCAAACCCGGAACTGGCAAAAGAAATCGCCGAACACATCGGCGTACCACTCGGAAACGCACAAGTAGTGCGCTTTAGTGATGGCGAATGCCAACTCAAACTCAATGAAAGTGTTCGCGGTTGTGACGTATTTGTCATTCAGCCAACATCTGCTCCCGTTAATGAGCATCTGATGGAGCTTTTGGTCATGGTCGATGCATTGAAGCGCGCTTCGGCTAAGAGTATCAACGTGGTTATTCCTTACTACGGTTATGCTCGTCAAGATCGTAAAGCACGTGCACGCGATCCAATCACGGCTAAGCTGGTTGCGAACCTGATCGAGACAGCGGGTGCACAACGTGTGATTACGATGGATCTGCACGCAACACAAATCCAAGGCTTCTTCGATATTCCGGTAGATCATCTGCTGGGTGTGCCTATCTTGGGTAAACACTTCTCTGAAAAAGGTCTGAAAGACATCGTTGTTGTATCTCCAGACCACGGTGGCGTGACCCGTGCTCGTAAATTGGCAGAACGTCTGGAAGCGCCTATTGCCATTATTGACAAACGTCGCCCAGAACCAAACGTAGCCGAAGTAATGAACATCGTAGGGAACATCGAAGGCAAAACAGCGATTATCATCGACGATATTATCGATACCGCTGGAACGATCACACTGGCTGCAAGTGCACTTGTAGAAGCAGGCGCACGTGAAGTATATGCATGCTGCACGCACCCAGTTCTGTCTGGTCCTGCTATCGAGCGTATTGCAAACTCGAAGATCAAGGAACTGATTGTGACCAACTCGATTCCGCTGACAGAAGAACAAATTATCGATAAGATTACCGTTCTTTCCGTAGCGCCAATCATTGGTGAAGCAATCATTCGTGTTCACGAAGAGCTTTCCGTAAGCAAGTTGTTCGATTAATATACAATCCCCTGTTAGGGGATTGAACTAAACCTCCGATGGACAAGCTAGTGAGGAAACTTTTACTAGCGGTCCGAAGGAGGTTTTTTTGTGGAACAATTACAGGCACAGTCTCGCGAAAAAAAGACAGGCAATGCTGTAAAGGTACTGCGTAACGAAGGTTGGGTTCCCGGTATTATCTACGGGAGCGAAGTGGGCAATAAGCCGATTCAGGTCAAGGGAAGAGAGCTGGATGCGGCCCTGCGTAACCAGTCGACAAACAAGCCATTTCGGTTAAGTGTAGATGGGAACACGCACGATGTCATGGTTTATGAGCTGCAACGGCATCCCTTGCAGGGGAACATTTTGCATGCAGATTTTAAGAAGATCAATATGAATGAAAAAATACACACGTCTGTCCCTGTCCTCATGACAGGAGATCCGGAATTGGGTGTGGCTACCCTTATCCGCCACAGTGTGGAAGTGACTTGCTTGCCAGGTAATATACCAGAATCCTTCCTGGTCGATGTCGATGGAATGAATATCGGGGATGTCGTGCTTGTTTCCGATCTGAATGTCCCACCCGGAGTAGATCTGGGGCTCGAATCCACGGAAGTGCTAATCAGTGTACTGCCAGTGAAGGCCAAGTCCGAAGAATCAATCGATGCGGAACAAGAAGCTGAAGCAGTGGCTGAAAAAGCAGGAACAGCGAACGAATAAAATCAGGGCGTGAAAAAAGAAGGGCGAGGTGATTTCATCTCTGCCCTTCTACTTTTGTTCACGTAACCATTCGAGTACAATGGGGAGAGAGTAGGAGGGAATAAGCGTGAAAGTCATAATCGGATTGGGTAATCCCGGCAAAAAATATGAAGACACCAGACATAATGCTGGCTTTATGGCCATAGATAAGATTAGCGACAAATGGGGAATTCCTGTTACGCAAAACAAGTTTCGTGCACTCGTGGGCGAAGGCCGCATCGAGGGCGAGAAGGTACTGCTGGTGAAGCCGCAGACGTACATGAATCTCTCCGGTGAATCGGTAGCGGAAGTACTCAAATTTTACAAGCTGATCCCCGACGATCTTGTCGTCATCTACGACGATCTTGATTTGCCGACCGGACATCTTCGCCTGCGAGAAAAAGGCAGCGCTGGTGGGCATAACGGCATCAAGTCGATGATTCAGCATTTGGGCACACAGGAGTTTAAACGAATCAAGGTAGGAATCAGTCGTCCTGAACCAGGGCGGAGCGTCAGCGACTATGTTTTGAATACGTTTCCAGTGTCAGAAAGAGCCGACATTCAAGAAGCGGTGAGCTTGGCGGCTGACGCATGCGCCATGTGGACAAGAGAGTCGTTTTTAAAGGTCATGAACCATTACAACAGCTTGAAAAAGTAGTATGATTTCCCACCCAATCGTCCATACTAAGCGATAGGAACAGTATGGGGGTGGTATGTGCATGAGCATACGCTATACATGTCGCTGCTGCGGCATGAAGATTGCAGAATTTGACGAATCGCAAGTAACGGAAGCGCAGCTCGGGTTTGATTCCTTGACCCCGGAGGAACGTGCTCTTATAATATCGAGAGAACAAAGTGGAGATACGGTCGTCAGCATCACGTGCGACTATTGCCGTGAAGCGCTGATTCAGCATCCAGAGCTTTCGCTAGTCGGAAACCCACTTCAATAAGTGGATACGCATTAGGAAGGCTTGCACTGACAAGGCCTTAGCTTGGGGAGCTAAGGCTTCTTTTCGCATGGCTGACCTGCGGTTGTTGTGAACGTAAGCGAAGCTCTGATTTTAGTTGACAGAAGAATTAGAGAGGGGATTAGTGAATGCAAGTCATCATTAACCCGATGAAACAGGACACGAACGTCGGGACAATCGTGGCTGGTTTGGAGAAGGGGCTACATGAGCAGCTTGTCTCTGGCTTGGCTGGTTCCGCGCGACAAGTATTGATGGCGTCATTGCAACAAATGTCAGATCGTCCGGTCTGCGTAGTGACGCATAACATGTACCAAGCACAAAAAGTATACGAAGATTTGATCGAGTTGGTTCCCTCTGATCAGGTGTTGCTTTATCCCGGTAATGAGCTGATTGGCTCTGAGCTTGCCATTGCCAGCCCTGAAATGCTGGCGCAGCGAATTCATGTATTCAACCGTCTGGCCCAAGGCTTTACGGGTTTTTTGGTTGCACCTTTTGCTGGCTTGCGTCGTTTGGTCGTTCCTCCGCAGGTATGGAAGGAAGCACAGATTCAGTTGTCCGTCGGTGATGAGCTTGATATCGAATCCTTTTTGCTCCGATGTATTGAGCTTGGCTATGAGCGAGTGGACATGGTCGAGCGCAAGGGAGAAATGAGTATTCGCGGTGGAATTATCGACTTGTATCCGATCGATTCAGAGTGGCCGGTGCGGATTGAGCTTTTTGATGTGGAGATCGACTCGATCCGTACATTTGACATGCTCTCTCAACGTTCATTGGAATCCGTCCAGACGTATGTTCTTGGTCCAGCGAAAGAAATGATTGCTTCGACTCCGTTATTGCAGGAATCGGCTGTTCGCCTAGAACAAAAGCTGGGAGAAACCCTCGCTAATTTGAAGGATGGGGCTGCCAAGGAAAAAGTCATGGAGCGAATCGGCTCTGATGCAGAGAGAATGAAGCAGGGACAGCGTTTTGCGCAGCTGTATTCGTACATCTCTGTCATTTACCCGACTGGCGATACATTATTGTCCTATATGCCTTCCGATACCTTGCTGATCGTTGATGAGCCTTCTCGCGTGTTGGATACGGCAGCGCAACTGCAAAAAGAAGAAGGGGAATGGCTGACAGGACGCATCGTCCAGGGCGAATATATGTCCAATCTCAGCCTGTCGCGTACGTACGACGAGATCGTGTCGACGAAAAAGCGCCAGATTGTTTACCTATCCCTGTTTTTGAGACAATCACCGAAGACTCAGCCGCAAAACATCGTAAATCTGACTTGCCGTACCATGCAAAACTTCCACGGACAGATGAACGTGCTGAAAACAGAGCTGGCCCGTTGGAAGAAGTCTCAGGATCAGATCGTCTTTGTCGCAGCTGATTTGGAGCGTGCGAAGCGACTGGAGCGTGTCCTGCATGACTACGAAATGGAAGCCGATGTTTTAACAGAAGCAGTGGAAACGGTGCCTCCAGGGCGTCCTACGATCATTTTAGGAAACCTCCAGACAGGTTTTGAGCTGCCGCTAAACAAGCTGGTTGTTATTACGGAAGGTGAAGTATTTACCGCGAAACAGCGCAAGGCGCGCAAAGTTCAGCAGACGATGAACAACGCGGAGCGTATCAAAAACTACCTCGAACTAAAGCCCGGTGATTTCGTCGTGCACGTGAATCACGGGATTGGAAAATACCTTGGAATTGAAACCAAAGAAATTCTCGGAATTCATAAAGATTACCTTCATATTCAATACGCAGCAGGAGACAGTCTGTTTGTTCCGATTGATCAAATCGACCATGTGCAGAAGTACGTGGCGAGCGAAGAGGCACAGCCGAAGATCTACAGCTTGGGCGGCAGCGAATGGAAACGCGTCAAAAACAAAGTCCAGTCGTCTGTAAAGGATATCGCCGAAGATTTGATCAAACTGTATGCAGCCCGCGAATCGGCTGTCGGTCATACATTCTCTCCCGACACGGCAGAGCAGCGTGAATTTGAGGCGATGTTCCCGTATCAGGAAACACAAGACCAGCTCCGCGCGATTTCGGAAGTGAAAGCGGACATGGAGCGCAAACGCCCGATGGATCGCCTCGTTTGTGGAGACGTGGGTTACGGGAAGACAGAGGTTGCGATTCGTGCTGCCTTCAAGGCTGTCATGGACGGAAAACAGGTAGCCGTTTTGGTTCCAACTACGATTCTGGCGCAACAGCATTACGAGACGTTCCGTGAGCGTTTTGCGGAGTATCCGATCCGCGTGGAGGTATTGAGTCGATTCCGTTCGCGCAAAGAGCAGAACGCCACACTAAAAGGACTGAAGGAAGGCACAGTCGATGTTGTCATCGGTACGCACCGTCTGCTTTCCAAAGACCTGACATTCCGCGAGCTCGGTCTGTTAATCGTAGACGAGGAGCAGCGCTTCGGTGTGAGTCACAAGGAAAAGCTGAAGCAAATCAAAACAAATGTGGATGTCATGACTCTGACCGCTACGCCGATTCCACGTACCTTGCACATGTCGATGCTCGGTGTGCGTGATTTGTCTGTCATTGAAACGCCGCCAGAAAATCGTTTTCCGGTACAGACGTATGTGATGGATTACAGCCCTGCTTTGGTTCGCGAAGCGATTGAGCGTGAGATGGCTCGTGATGGGCAAGTGTTCTTCCTCTACAACCAAGTACAGGGAATCGAACAGATGGCGGAGCAGATTTCCATGCTCGTTCCTGACGCGCGCATCGCTGTAGCGCATGGACAGATGAACGAAAGCGAGCTGGAAGGCGTCATTCTCGACTTTTTGGAAGGGAATTTTGACGTGTTGGTCAGCACGACTATCATTGAGACCGGGGTGGACATCCCGAACGTCAATACGCTGATTATTTACAATGCAGACAAAATGGGCTTATCCCAGCTGTATCAGCTGCGTGGACGTGTAGGTCGTTCCAATCGAATTGCGTACGCTTACTTTACGTATCAACGGGACAAGGTGCTGACAGAGGTAGCGGAAAAACGCCTGCAAGCCATCAAGGAATTTACCGAGCTCGGCTCTGGTTTCAAGATCGCGATGCGAGACTTGTCCATTCGTGGAGCTGGTAATTTGCTGGGCGCGGAGCAGCATGGTTTTATTAATACGGTCGGATTCGACTTGTACAGCCAGATGCTGAAAGAAGCCATTGATGAGCTGAAGGGCGAAGTCAAACAAGAAATTGTCACACCTGTGGAGATCAATCTGCAACTGGATGCCTATATTCCGTCGATGTACATTACGGACAGCCGACAAAAAATCGAGATGTACAAAAAGTTTGTCGCGGTGTCTACATTGGAGGACGTCGACGATTTGGCAGAAGAGCTGCTAGACCGTTTTGGACCAGTTCCGAAGCCAGTTGATAATCTGCTGACCATTTCCCGTTTGCGTGTGTATGCCTTAAAGCACCACATCACCGAAATTAGCCAAAAGAATCCAGACGAGATAAAATTGGTCCTGCACCCTAGCCAGAACAACAACATCGATGGTGGAGCGCTGTTTGCGCTTACCAGTAACTGGAGCAAGAGGGTAGGGCTGTCGGGTGGACAACAGATCACGATTGCTGTTAAAGTAAAGGGGTTAAAGGAAGATGAGGGCGTGCAGTTGGTTGAAAAGCTGCTGCGTCAATTTCACCAGGTGCGAAGAGACACCGGTACGGAGAGTCCTGTGTCATAACTGACAAAATGGGCTTGCCCGGGAAGGGAGAACCTTATTTATGAAACGTTCTGTAGCGATTCTATCTTCGGCTGTTCTGGTCGTGGCACTCATGTCTGGTTGCGGCGGAAAAGCAGAAGAAGCGAAACAAGAAACAAAAACTCCAGCGAATCAGACAGATGGCAGCAATCAAGCTGCTAACGATCCTTTGGTACAATTCCCTAAACTCACTCTGCCTTACGCAGCAGACCAGAAAGCGGTCGTTGTGGAGTATCAAGGAGGAACTGTAACAGGAAAAGAGTTCGAAGAGTTCCTGCGTGTCATTAACTTCATGAACCCACAACAAGGTACCATGATTGAAATGGCTGATAGCAACTCACTGAAGGCTTTTGCTCGTGAGTATACAGCTACCAAGGTTTTGGCTAGCCGTTCCGACGATGCCATGAAAAAAGAGTCCAAAGAACTCGCTGAGAAAACTTTCGAGAAAATCAAAACGCAGTACATGGGCTTTTTGGGCAAGGATGAAGCTAAGTTCACCAAGCTCATGGAAGGCCAAGGCGTAACCAAGGATATGATCGTCAATCAGATGGACCTGATCAACCAGTCCATCAATGTAATGAAAAAGAATATCGATGATGCTACGCTGAAGCAAACCTATGATCAAATGGACAAAGCTTCCCGTACGGTTGCTTCTGTTCGCCACATTCTGATCTCTACCGAAAAGCGCACACCAGAAGAGGCGTTGAAAATCTCCAACGACTTGGAAGCGCGCCTGAAAAAGGGTGAAGACTTCGCGAAGCTGGCAACAGAATTCACAGATGACCCAGGCAGCAAGCAGTCTGGGGGCTTGTACGAAAATGCGGATGTAACGCAATGGGTGCCAGAATTTAAAGAAGCATCCCTGACACAAAAAGTCGGTGAAGTTGGCCCGCCAGTAAAAACTAATTTTGGTTACCATATTATTAAGGTCGAGAATCGCAAAGAAAAGACCTTTGATGAGATGAAAGAACAGCTCCGCGCAAGTTCTTTGGAGAAAGCGTACGATACTTTCGGCAAGAACGAGCTGGACAAGCTCATTACGAAATTCAACATCCCGCAGTCCAAAAATGATGCTCCGGCAAAGAAATAAGAGGTCCGCAGAAAAACAGGGAATTCGTTTCCCTGTTTTTTCGTTTTCTCGCATATTCTTCAAACGTGGGCAAATACTATTATCACTCGCTACCACCCGGGGGAGAGTAATTGAAGTAACTGGCAAAAATTGATACCATCACCCATAGTTAAAATTAGAATTTGAGGAAAAAATACAACTAACCAACCACCATCTATTCACTACCCACTTCTCAGGGAAAGCGAGGCAACAAGACATGAAAGCAACTGGTATCGTTCGTCGAATTGACGACCTCGGTCGGGTCGTGATTCCTAAGGAGATTCGTCGTACACTGCGCATTCGTGAGGGCGACCCGCTTGAGATTTTTGTGGATCGTGACGGAGAAGTCATTCTCAAAAAGTATTCACCGATTGGAGAGTTGGGTGATTTTGCAAAAGAATACGCCGACTCTTTGTATGAAAGCATGAATCATACCGTACTGATTTCAGACAGGGATACTGTCATTGCGGTGGCAGGGGCCTCCAAAAAGGAATACTTGGAGAAACCAATTGGTAGCATTGTTGAGAAATGCTTGGAGGAAAGAAAGACCAGACTGGAGAAAAACGCAGGCTCTTATGAAATTTGTCGTGATTTGAACGAGGCGATGGGCTCGTTCGTCATCGCACCGATTGTTGCAGGAGGCGATCCAATCGGGTCCGTGATCCTCCTCAACAAAAACGAGTCAACCAAGATGAGTGATTTGGAGATCAAAATGTCGGAAACAGCGGCCGGTTTCCTGGCAAAGCAGATGGAGCAGTAGGATAGCTCAGCAAAAACAGCCTCGTACCCCGGGGCTGTTTTTCTTGTGCCTATGGCCTTGTGGTATAATGAACGAAGTTTTAGGTTGGAGAGGAGAAATTTCACGCACATGGCTCAAGAAAAGGCTTCCGTTCAATTTGTGAAAGGCGCGGCGATACTTGGAATTGCCGGTCTTGTCTCCAAGCTTTTAGGCGCTGTATACCGCATCCCATACCAAAACATTGCCGGAGATATCGGCTTGTACGTATATATGCAAGTATACCCGCTGTACACCGCGTTGTTGATTCTAGCGACGGCGGGTTTCCCCATTGCCATCTCCAAGATCGTCTCAGAGCGCGTCGCTGTCGGAGATGCGATCGGGGCGCGCAGGGCGTTTCGAGTAGCCAGTATATCGCTGGTCGTTCTCGGGATCTTTTTCTTCTTACTGTTATATGGAGGGGCACCTATTATTGCCAGTATGATGGGTGATGAGCATTTGATTACCCCGCTCCGAGCAGTGGCTTGGTCACTGCCATTGGTGCCGATGGTTGCGATCTTGCGCGGCTATTTTCAAGGGCATCAAAATATGATGCCGACTGGCGTCTCTCAGGTCGCTGAGCAGTTCATTCGCGTGATTTTCATTCTGGTTGCTTCATTCTGGGCGATGAACGTGTATCAGGACCCTTACCTGGCTGGTACAGGTGCCGTTTTTGCTGCTTTTCCAGGTGCCATTGCTGCTATTCTCGTCTTGCTTTGGTATTGGAGAGCGGACAAAAAGATGGGGCAGCTGTCCGTCGGTCAAGTTCAGCAATCGGCAGCGAAACCATGGACCAATCGTCAAATACTGCGTCATCTCTTGACCTATGCCGTTCCGATTTGTATGGGCGCATTGGTTCTGCCGCTTGTTCCGCTTGTAGACTCGATGACCGTCGTCAATATGTTGCAATGGAGCGGGACCCCGGAGGATTTGGCCAAGCTTTTGAAAGGTGCATTTGACCGTGGTCAGCCACTCATTCAGTTTGGTACATTCTTCGCCACGTCCTTGTCGCTAGCATTAGTGCCTGCGATCAGTGAAGCCGTTGCCCAGCGTCAGCATCAATTGATCTCTCACCGTTCCGAAGTCGCGATTCGACTGACCTTCCTGTTGGGATTGCCTGCCTCCTTTGGACTTGCTCTGTTGGCGGAGCCGATCAACGTCATGCTCTATGGAGACAGCAACGGTACTGAGGCCCTCGCTGTACAGTCCTTCACGATTCTTTTCGCTACGGTGAGTATTGCCAGCGCGGGTATTTTGCAAGGCTTGGGACGTGTAATGCGACCTGCCCGCAACCTGTTTATTGGTGTACTGGTAAAGCTCATCCTCAATCTCGCGCTCGTCCCGTTCTGGGGTATCTCTGGTGCAGCAGTGTCCACCGTTTTAGCTTATTTAGTCGCCATGGGACTAAACGTTCTAGCGGTCATCAAATACACGGGAGCACACATCGGATTCCGCCAAACGGTGAAAAGGCCATTCGTGTCTGTCGTGGTGATGTCGATTGTCGTGCTGATTGTGGAGTGGCTCGCTAATACAGTGCTCGGCAGTGCCGGACTTTCAAATCGTTTGTTCTATACGCTGGTAGGCTTGATTGCTGTCGGTTCAGGAGCATTGGTCTATTTGCTGGCGCTTTTGAAAACAGGCGGACTCAGGAGAAACGATATTCAATTTTTGCCAAAAGGAAAGCGAATTGCTTCGCTGTTAACGAAATACAAGCTCCTCCCAGCGGAGAAAGCAAGAATGAACGAAAAGGAGGCGTGACAAGTGGAAATGAAGAATAAGACCATTACCGTAGTCGGTCTTGGTGCCGGGGATTTGGACCAACTCCCTTATGGCATCTATCGTACGCTCAGAGCTGCCAAACAGCTGTATTTGCGCACGAAAGAGCATCCAGTTGTAGCCGAGTTGATCGCAGAAGGCATCACGATTGAGTCCTTTGACGACGTATATGAGCAGCACGATACATTTTCCGATGTGTACACCGATATTGTGGAGCGGCTTTTTTCACGGGTAAACGAAGCGGGCAGTCTTGTTTATGCCGTGCCAGGTCATCCTTTGGTGGCGGAACGTACTGTGCAGCTGTTGTTGGCAGAGGGACCAAACCGTGGCGTAGAAATCGAAATTGGCGGCGGACAGAGCTTTATCGATCCGTTGTTTGCCCGCCTACATATCGACCCGATCGAGGGATTCTCTTTGCTGGATGGGACCGCACTCGCTGCTCATCAAGTATCACCGGGTCTGCATACGATTATCGCGCAAGTGTACGATGCGTTTGTGGCCTCTGATGTAAAGCTGACCTTGATGGAAGTGCTGCCGGACGATTACGAGGTGACGGTAGCGACAGCCGTAGGGGTAGCGGGGCAAGAAATCATTGAGACAGTGCCGTTGTATGAACTGGACAGACTCGATCATTTCGGGAATTTGTCTCTGGTGTATGTACCCCCGACGAAGGACGAGAAGGTATCGTACCGCCAATTCTCCTACTTGAAGGAGATCGTGGCGATCCTGCGCAGTCCGGATGGATGCCCGTGGGATCGCGAGCAAACACATCAAAGCATCCGCAAAAACTTGATTGAAGAGACATACGAGGTTCTGGAGACGATCGACGACGATGATCCAGATGCGATGTGTGAGGAGCTGGGTGATTTGTTGATGCAAATCATGCTCCATTCGCAGATGGCAGCCGAAGACGGATATTTTTCGGTAGATGATGTTGTCGCGACGTTGAATGAAAAGCTGGTTCGTCGTCACCCGCACGTATTCGGGGAAAAGAGCGCGAATGATTCCGAGGAAGCGCTGGCGAATTGGCAGGAAATCAAAGCACAGGAAAAAGCAGCAAAAGGCATCGATGTAACGGTTCAATCACAGTTGGCGGGAGTACCGCGCGACTTGCCAGCACTGATGTATGCGTACAAGCTGCAGAAGAAAGCAGCCCAAGTCGGCTTTGACTGGGACGATATTGCAGATGTGTACAAAAAGGTAGAAGAGGAATACCGCGAGCTGCAAGAAGCATCAGAGGAAGAACGCGCTGGCGAGTTGGGTGATTTGCTATTTGCGGTAGTCAATCTGGCGCGCTTCCTCGGGCTCGATCCGGAGGAAGCCCTCGCATTGACCAACAACAAGTTCAAGAAGCGCTTTTCCTATATTGAAAGCAAGCTGCAAGAAGCGGGCCGTACCTTTGAGCAGACGGACCTGCAAGAGATGGACAAATGGTGGGAGGAAGCCAAACATGAGACTCGATAAATATTTGAAAGTGTCTCGACTGATCAAGCGACGCACGCTTGCAAAAGAAGTGTGCGACAAACAGCGTGTGGAAATCAACGATCGTCCTGCAAAGGCGTCCAGTAACGTGAAAATCGGCGACAAGCTGGCAATCCGCTTCGGACAAAAAATCGTGTCGGTAAAAGTAGAGGACATCAAAGAAAACCCGCGCAAGGAAGAAGCGGCTTCGCTGTATACCGTCATCGGCGAAGTTCCCGTTCCGCGTGATGAAAAAGAAGAAGACGCCTACCTCAAAGGGTAATGTTCAAACGAAAAGAGACTGCCGGGATGGCAGTCTTTTTTTAGGCTTTTTTCCCAACCAAAGGATATAATGAGAGTACCTGAAGGCATTTCCGAAGGGATGTGTGCTGTATGCAACAAAATGGGGTTCGAACGGGTTACTTTTTGTCCATTTCGCTTCTGTTATCATCTATCCTATACTTTTTTGCTTCGAACTGGCCGCTTATGGTCAGGGAACAAAAAATCG
Organism: Brevibacillus brevis; assembly: GCF_022026395.1. Lineage (NCBI taxonomy): Bacteria > Bacillati > Bacillota > Bacilli > Caryophanales > Paenibacillaceae > Brevibacillus > Brevibacillus brevis. Next base: position 125,596 of record NZ_CP041767.1, read on the forward strand.
GCGTCAGTGTGGCAATCCTCGTTCTTTTTTATGTATTATCCTATGGACTGCGTTTCATCAAACGACATTCGTTTTTGAGCAATTGGCTACTGGTGGCTGGAGGCTTGGCTTTTGGCATCAGTGTGGCTTTGTTGGGGCAAATATACAATTCACATGCCGACAGCTATATGCTGTTCGTCGTATGGCTCATACCGAATTTGCTGTTCGCGATTTTCACGCGCTATCAGCCATTCTATGTCATCAGCTATGTCCTTGCTCATTTGGCGATTTACTTCTTTCTCCATCCATCCGTCATTCATGTAGCGCGTGAAGACGAGTGGTGGTTCATGATTTTTTGGTTGATTGCGTTGGGGAATATGGTCCTGTTTTGGTTAACCTCTACGGGGAAATGGCATTCCAAGCCGATTTGCTACTTATCGTTTCTGACGTTTTCTCTCAGCCTTTTCGGTTCATCCTTCACCGAAGTATATGGTCCGCTCCCTGAGGTTTTATATGTCCTGACGGGCGGGATTCTGTTTGTTACGTTTTTAAAATGGGTGCCGAGTCGCGGGTTTCTGATTGTGACGGCCTCGCTGCTCTCGCTGTTTGTACTTGTTAATTTTATATCCTATATGGTGAAGTATTTCTCAGAGAGCTTCTTTGTTTTGATGCTGCTGCTGACTGTACTCATTGTTTGGGGAGCAGTTGCAGGGATTAATTGGCTGCGCAAGGAATCAGCGCATCAAAAAAGCAAATGGGTGGTGTTTTTTCAAGAGGCATTCACGGTTCTCGTCACCACTATCGCCGCATCCATTGGAGCTATATCGATAGCAGGTCTGCTTTTTCTACTCATTGAAGAAGAAACAGTAATTGATTTGCTGTTTTTCCTTTCATTAATTGGCTTTATTGGTCCTGTAGTGTTTATGAGCCGGATGAATGCAACGGTACGATATACGTTGCTCACAATGGGGTATATATTGGGTGTCGGTTCTGTTCTGTTTTTAGAAGGAGCGTACTGGATCGTTTTCCTGTTGGTACTGTTATACGTCTGGAAAGCTGTCTCTGCCATTCCGGCGCGGCTTTTGACACAGCTGACTTTTTTAGTCGTCCTGGCTACGAAGCTGAATGAGTACCTGCCGTCCTTTGAATATGTACTCTTGATCATCTTTGTTGCGCAGCTGGCGATGTATTACGTAAAGCAATTGCCGGTCGTTTTGCAAAATAGCTCGTTGGTGTACGCCTTACTCTCGCTTTTGATCCTGACGGAGGAAGGGTTTCAATCGGGCTCCATGGATGTAGTCGTGAATTTGGCTTTTTTCACAGTCAGCACGTATTTGCTGTACCGGACATTGCATCAGCAAAATAAGGTGAGATTCGGAATCGTGCTCGGTTTCTGGTTTGCCTTTCTCCTCATGAAGTACTACGACATGCTATGGAGCTTGCTGCACAAGTCACTGAGCCTGCTTCTGCTCAGCCTGGTGTTTTTTATCGCTACTCTGTGGTGGGATCGAAGGGCAAAAATCGAGTGGCCGAAAAGCGAGCCTCCCCTTTTCGTGAAAAAAGCGCTTGTGTTGCTTCCTGTCATTTTGCTGCAATTTGCTTTGATTGGCTATCAAGTATGGAGCAGTGAGACAATACTGGCCAACGGAAAAACAGTGAAGCTGGAGCTAGTCCCAATCGATCCGCGTTCGTTGCTCCAAGGTGATTACGTCAGACTTGGCTACACCATATCTACATTGGACCATGTACAGGTTGACTCAGGGGATAAGATTCGAGTCGTACTCCGCCAACAAGCAAATGGCTTGCACAGCTACAGTGGCTTTTATGAGCTTAATGGTCGATGGAATCGGGCCTACGATCCTCAGCCAGCGGATGTGATCATCAATGGAAGCACAATCGGTGGCGATCGAGTGGAATATGGCATAGAAAGCTATTTTGTCCCAGAAGGAACCGGACTTGATGTCGAGCGGAATGCCAAATACGCGATCGTAAAAATTGGCGAGAAAGGCGATGCCATTCTGGAGAGCCTGTCGAACCAGTAGACATTTCAAAAGAAGAAGCTGCCTGTGTCATCGGGCAGCTTCTTTTGCGTGAAGGAAATCATTCGTTACCAGTCTGTAACCCTTTCCTGCCGAACATTTCCTATCATAGTAGGGAACTTTAGAGAAGGAGGCGTTACCGTTGAACAAAAGCGTAAACAAAGGGATCTCAGTGCTGCTGGCCACTGCGGTACTGGCAAGTCCATTGATGCTCGAGCCAAAAGCGGCTTATGCTCTCTCTATCGAGGATGTTTCTGCAGACAGTACACGTGCGGACGAGGAAACAGAATATACGATTGAGTTTGAAATCAATAAGGACCTATCATCGGGAGACAGTATTTTCGTTAGATTCCCATCCGAATATTCGGTCGACAAAAAATTGAAAAAATCGGACGTCACATTAGAAGATGATGACGATGACGAAATTTCGATCGACAGCGTATATGTAAGCAAGAATGTGGTCGAGATCGAAGTCGATGAGAAGATCAAAAAAGGTACCGTACTTACACTGACCATTGATAATATCACCAACCCGGAAGACAAGGGCAGCTACGAAATCGAAGTAAAAACAAGTTCGGAAACCAGCTACAAGGGCGACAAGATAACAATCGGCAAATCTTCGTCTAGCAGCAGTAGCAGCAGCAAGGGTGACTTCGAGGCTTCCCATAGCAGTAAAAATGCCGAGGACACCATCTCCTTAACGCTCGGAAAATTTAATCTCTCTTCGAAAAGCAAGCTGAAAGAGGGCAAATACATTTATGTCAATTTCCCCTCCAAGGACATGCTGCCAAAGAGCATCAGCAAATCTGATGTGAAGGTAAACGGGTACAAACCGGATTACGTCTCGATTCTCGACAGCGACTCGATTCGAATTGAGATTCCGAGTGGTGCAGACGGAGATAGCTACATAAAGCTGGAGTTTACCTCTTCTGCGGGGATTGTAAACCCGTCGAAGCCAGACAAGTACTATTCGTATGAAGTTGAATATGACAGCAAGGAATACAAGTCAAAAGATGTAGAGATTACAAACACAAGCAATACGCCATTCACCGTTTCTTTGTCGGACAGTTCAGCGGGGGCGCGTACGAGCTATACGTTTGATATGGATCTTTCCTCCAAGCTGGGGTCGAACGTAGAAATCGAGGTCGAATTCCCAAGTGGGGTAACCGTGCCGCCGATTCTTACCAGCAACAACGTCACCGTAAACGGTGCTCAAGTGACGAATGTAAGCGTGTTGGGGAATAAGGTTTATTTCCGCACACCTTACGGATTCACTAGTACGAATCGTGCGAGCATCAAGTTTGCATTCGAAGGCTACTTGACCACTCCGAGAACAGCGGGAACGTATACCGTGACGGCTAAAGTCGACAACAAGACCTATAAGTCGAAGGAATTTCAAGTTTCCGGAGTGACTCCACCAGTCGCGGTGGATAATACATTGGCAACAGTTGGGCTGACGAGAGCGACTGCCTCTACTCCTGCTGGTATTTCAATCGGCATCAAAGCAATGGGTGCTCCGATTGTTCGCAATCAGAGCTTCATTGAGGTCGTACTCCCAGTTGGATTCCGTGTTCCAGCCTACTTGCCAGCGAACACAGTAACGGTAAACGGTGTGGCCGCTAGCTTTGTTGGTGTACGCGGACAAAATCTGATTATTATTCCTGCCCAGGATATTCCGGCAAAAACAGCAGCTCAGGTCAATATCGCCGAGACAGCTGGCATTGTGAATCCGGCTACTCCAGGTGTGTACAGCATTGGCGTCTACAACTCCGAGGAGAGAGGACTGCTATTCTCCCGTCCGGCGACCATCGTGTCGCTGAATGGCGTGAGCTTCAAGCAGAGCGTCGCTTCCTTTACGAAGGCTGGTAAAACAACCGGACTCGCAGTGGCACCGTATACCGTAAATGGCAACACGCTAATGCCAACTACGTTTTTCCGTGATGCCCTCGGATTTTCAATCAGCTACACCAAAACAACTGCAAAAGTTGTGAGCGGCAATACAGTCATGCAATTCAAGGTCGGTTCAAACGTAGCGACCGTCAATGGCAAAAATGTAACACTACCTGCAGCGGTTCAGCTGAAAAACAACGTTCCTACCCTGCCTCTAAAAACCATCACGGAGCGTACCGGTTACAAAATCATCTATGTGAACGGGAACTACACTGTTTACAAGTAAATAGCAGTTTGGCAAAAGCCCCGTATACGTACGGGGTTTCTTTTGTGAAAAACATCTCGATGTTTTTTCATTAGAGTTAATGCGACCGCTTGCGGTCAACAAAAACGGCTTTGACCGTTTTTGTTCTAAGAGGACATCCCTCCCCATACGATAGTACAAGAAGGGTACGTGAGGAGGGAGTAATTATGAACGATCACACGAGACGGCCACGTCATGAAGTCGTGATGATTAATCGTCGCAGCTTAGCGATTTCGGGAGTAAAAAACGTCGAAAGCTTTGACAGCGAAGAATTCCTCTTGGAGACGGACGGCGGCTTTTTAACCATACGAGGCCAAAACCTGCATATGAAAAATCTGAGTCTGGAAACCGGAGAAGTAGCGATCGAGGGGCTTGTTCACGAGATGGCCTATCTGGAGCAAGGGCAGGCCGGCGATCGGTCGAGAGGATTCTTCGGCAAGTTATTCAAGTGAACATCGCCATTCAGTTGCAGACGGTATTGGCCATGTCGATGTGTGGTGCCCTGATGGGTATGGGATTCGATACGTACCATGTATTTAAGGGCAAGGCCAGGCTGCCACTCTGGTTGGTCTTTTTCTTTGACATCCTTTTTTGGGTGGGCAGTATGGGCGCTGTCTTCTTGATTTTGGTGAAAGTGAACGACGGGATTATTCGGTTTCCGATATTTTTTGGAATGATATTTGGCGCGTGGTTGTATTTCTTAATAGGTAGTAAGAAGTATATCCTTTTCTTGCACCGCGTGATAAAATTCTGTCAGTGGTTTTACCGTACGGTCGTAAAAATTATAGACATCCTGCTAGTACGTCCTGTGCTCTTTCTTTTCCGGGTGATCATCATGGTGCTGACATTTTTGTATTCCGTGTTGCTCGCGATCCTCGGCTTTTTGTGGAAAGTGACGCGTTTTGTCACCTCTCCTTTTGCCAGATGGGGTCAACATTTGGGGAAAAAAATGTATGGAAAAACAACAGGATTTTGGACCAATTGGAAGAATTGGTTTCACTCAAAGAAAAAGCGGGAGTAGATTCGAGGTGGCGTACTGATGAAGGAAGCAAGAACCTCTTCCATTAACCGAAAAGGGCAAAGAAGGCGAATGCGTCTTTTTTTCTTTGTGATCCTGTGCTTTTTCGTCTGGACTAGCTATACCTTGTTTTTGCAAAGTGGCGAGTTGTCCAAGAAGGAGGCAGAGCTGGAAGTCTTGAAGCAAGAATCAGCGGTCTTGCAGCAAAAGCAAGACGATCTGACCTATGAAGCAAGCCGGCTAAACGATCAGGAGTACTTGGCAGAGCTGGTACGTAAGCGAATTTTGTTTACCAAGCAAGGCGAAAGCATCTATATCATTCCGGATTGAGTATACATCTGATCTTCAACGAGAGGGAGGCATTCCGCGTCATGGAGATCGAGGTCCGGAGCATACTGGAAGGAAAAATCACGGGTATTACGAAATTCGGAGCGTTTGTTCAACTGCCAGGCGATGTGACCGGACTGGTGCATATTAGTGAAATTGCTGACGTCTATGTCCGGGACATCCATCAATTTTTAAAAATAGGAGATACGGTAAAGGTAAAAGTCCTCAGCCTCCGTGAGGGCAAGATCGGGCTTTCTATCAAAAAAACAATGGAAAAGGAACGACCACCCCGCAATCAGCGGGAGCGAAGGGAAGGCTTTGAAGAAAAGCGTAGAGAAAAAGGGCCGCGGTCGGTCTATATGATTCGGAAAATTATGACTTTTCTTTCTTCGTGAAAAGCGCATTTTGACTGTAAAAACAGGAAGGTCATTTCAAAGTCTTGCCGAATAAAGTATCCTAAGCCCGTTTCGCAAAGCGCGAATCACCTGTCAGCCGACGTTATCCGCCATAACGTCGGTTTTTTTTGTCCATTTTCGTTACTGAATTTGTCGCACGATTCTGTGAATGTACGTTGGATTTTTGACAAATTTTACAATGCCCCCTCCGTATAATGGAGAAACACATTGACCAAGAACGGGGTGGAGCGAAATGATTGCGAACAAAAACGTAACACAAGCCGGACAGGCTTGGACGCGGCAAGTGTCCGATCGAATGGGTACCACTGCCCAGACGTGGGGAGAAAAAGTAGCAGACTTCATAGAGAAGTGGAATGTTCTCCCCATCCTTATGGGCTTCTTATTAGGACGAGCTCTGATCGTGGAGGAGCTAACCCCCTTTGCTATACCGTATTTCATTGTCATGTTTTATATTCGTCGAGATTGCTTGCTTGTCACGGGGATGGCTCTTATTATCGGTGCTTTTACCCAGTCGGTGCCTGTTGGACTGGAAACCACCTTGAGCGTGATACTTGCTCTGTTTGCCTGCAAGCTGATGAATAAAATGCGTAAGAAAGATTTTTCACGGACGCCTCTGCTGGTTGTCGGGACGATTTTCATCAGCCGTCTGTTGTATGCGGTTCTGACCAATCAGGTAACGACCTACGAGCTCGTGATGGTAGCAGTAGAAGCGATTCTTGGCTTTGTACTGACGCTTATCTTCATCCAGTCCTTATCGATCATTCATTTGGCGAAGCCTTATGAGCCTCTCAAAAATGAAGAGATCGTTTCGCTAGTGATTTTACTGGCCTCCTTGATGACGGGTACCGTGGATTGGATGGTCGAAGGCATTTCGATGGAGCATGTACTCTCACGCTATTTGCTGCTCATCTTTGCTTTTGTCGGTGGTGGCACGATTGGTGCGGCTGTTGGCGTGGTCACAGGTCTCATCCTCAGTCTGGCTAATGTGAGTGCTCTTTTACAAATCAATCTGCTTGCCTTTTCAGGTCTTCTTGCTGGCTTGTTGAAGGAAGGCGGCAAAGTGGGCGTATCCGCAGGCTTGTTGATTGGTACGGCTATTCTTGCGATTTACGGTGGAGCAGAAGAGACACTCTACTACTCCTTGATCGAAACCTCTCTGGCGCTTGTTCTCTTCATTCTGACCCCTGCTGCTCTTTGGAAAAAAGTAGCCCGATTTATCCCCGGGACTCCCGAGAATCTACAATCCCATCAAGAATACATGCGCAGAGTTCGCGATGTGACCGCGGGCAAAATCCAGCAATTCTCCGATTTGTTTACGCAACTCTCCCATAGCTTTGCCCAGACAGCCGATCCTGAAGAAATAGAAGAACAGGCCGACGCCTTTCTCAGCCGTGTATCTGAATTCACCTGCCAAAAATGCTGGAAAAAAGAACAATGCTGGGAAAAAGATACACAATCGACCTATGAGGGAATGCGCTTTTTAATGGAAAAAGTATACGAGAACGGTACCTTGGCCGGCGTTACGCCGCCGCGTGACTGGGAGCGCAAGTGTGTCAAAACCGAAAAGGTCATGACTGTGATGGAGCAGGAATACGATCGCCAGCAGTCGTTTGACCAATTGAAAAAGCAGGTAAAGGAAAGCCGAATGCTCGTAGCTGACCAGCTATCGGGAGTCTCTCGGGTCATGAGTGATTTTGCCCGGGAAATACAGCGAGAGGGAATGGAGCTGAGCTTTCAGGAAAAGCAGGTCTCACAAGCATTGGAGGGCTTGGGTCTGTCGGTACGCCGCGTAGAAATACACAGCTTGGAAGAAGGGAAGGTTGATATCGAAATCAGTCAGCCGACTTGCTATGGTCGTGATGAATGCGCGAAAATCGTGGCTCCGATGCTCACGGAGATATTGGGAGAAAACATTGTGGTACGCGAGAGGCATTGTGAAGCACAAAAAGACGGTTCATGCACAATGTGCCTTGCTTCCGCCAAAACGTATGAAATCGATATCGGGGTCGCAGGGGCAGCCAAAGACGGCAAGCTATTATCCGGTGACAGCTTCCGGACAATGGATTTGGGGAATGGAAAAATGGCGCTGGCGATCAGCGATGGAATGGGGAATGGCGAGCGGGCATCCATAGAGAGTCAATCCGCCCTCGATATGCTCCAGCAGCTTCTGCGTTCTGGTATGGACGAAAAAATTTCAATCAAAACCGTTAACTCCGTGCTCGCCCTGCGCTCCAAGGAGGAAATGTTCGCGACGGTGGACTTGGCATTGATCGATTTGCAAACCGCTCATACCCGTTTTGTAAAAATCGGTTCCACCCCGAGCTTTGTCAAAAGAAATAAAGATGTCATTACGATCACCGCCAACAACCTGCCAGTAGGGATTTTGGAAGAAATCGAGGTGGATGTTGTATCTCGTATGCTCAAGCCGGGTGATTTGCTCGTCATGATGTCCGACGGCATTTATGAGGCGCCGCGCCATATTGAAAACAGGCAAGCGTGGATGAAGCGAATCATCAGCGAACTGGAGACGAATGATCCACAGGAGGTCGCTGATTTACTATTGGAAAAAGTCATTCGCCAGCATTCTGGACAAATTGTTGATGACATGACCGTGCTGGTGGCGCGAATTGACCGCTTTGTACCACAGTGGGCTGCCATCGCGGTACATGGCATGGAGAAGCTCGAGCGTCCACGGATTGTGAGTTAGGAGTATGTTTTCTCCATTACCCGTCGATACTGTTGCTAAAAATATCCTGCGAAGTGAAGTGGATGAACGTTCGCAACACGGAGCTGGGACTGACAAAACAGATCGAATGGGGAGATTATTGTGAAAGAAGCGACACTTCGTCAAATACTGGTAGTGACAGACGGCTGCTCCAACTCGGGGATGAGTCCCGTTGCTGCGGCGGCACTGGCAAGAGAGCAAGGGATTACGGTCAATGTGATTGGCGTAATCGACAAGAGTGAGCTGGGTGAGAAAGGGGAGAAGGAAATCAGGGATATTGCGGAAGCAGGTGGTGGACTCTGCGACATCGTATACCCCCAACAGCTTGCACAAACGGTACAAATGCTGACGCGAAAAGCAATGACGCGCACCATTCATCAAGTAGTTAATAAAGAATTAAAAGAGATTTTGGGCGATTCCGGAATAGAAGAGCTGGCACCTGATAAAAGAGTGCAGGTTGCCGGAATGGTTGACGAGTTGGGTGAAAAAAGCAGCTTGAACGTCGTGATGCTGGTCGATACCTCAGGAAGTATGAAGCCAAAGCTGTCGGCTGTTCAGCAAGCGATTCACGATTTCAGTATCAGTCTCCATTCGCGGAGTGGCCATAGCAGAATGGCAGTCGGTTCATTTCCGGGGAAACAAAAGCATCTCGATATCCGCATTCCGTGGACAGAAAAGGTCGAGCAGGCCCATCAAATTACGAGTGATTTGGCGATGAGCGGAATTACTCCTACTGGCCCCGCCATCGTAGAGGCAATTGCCCTGTTTGAGCAGGACAAGCTCCCACGCACGCTGCAAGAGCGTTACATCGACCAAGACGAAGAGGACGATTCGAACGGAATGCTGCGTGACCATGTCTTTTAAGGCAGCCACCCCCGACCTGCCCAAGCACTTTACAGGCAAATGGAACAAAAAATCGTACCATGTCTTACGGGAGTTGGGGCGTGGTGCAAACGGGACCGTGTACTTGGTATCCCAAGGTGGCGTACAGCGCGCGGTTAAGGTCGGTGTGGAGGGCATAGACATTTTAATGGAAGTGAATGTGTTGAAAAGCACACAGCAGGGGCGGGATTCCAAAGTGGGACCGCTCCTGTGCGACGTGGACGATCTCGTTGTAAACGGGAAGGCCTGTACGTTTTATGCCATGGAGTATCTTCAAGGCTTGCAATTGGATGAATATATCAAGCAAGAGGGTACGGACTGGGTGGCCGTGATGATGGTTCAATTGCTGGCGCGACTGGATGTTTTGCACCAGCATGGCTATATTTTTGGTGATTTGAAGCCGCAGAATGTGATGGTGACCCAAACGGACAAGCAGGTACGCTTGATTGATTTTGGTGGAGTGACCAAGCTGGGAAACGCCGTTCGGCAGTTTACAGAAGAGTATGATCGAGCTTTTTGGCACGCAGGTGATAGACGGGCTGAAGTAAGTTATGACCTGTTCTCGACAGCCGTGATGATGGTGCGTCTGACGGTTGGAGCAGAAACGTGGAAAAACAGCCTTGGTGACCCACGTCACACGATATTACTCTGTGATATAATACGAAAAAGTGACAGCCTGTACCCTTACCGGGAGCCTTTATTGAAGGCGTTTCACGGCAAGTTTGCGACCGCGAAAGAAATGCGAGCGGAGCTGTTGGCAGTCTTGCAAGATAGCATGGTCGCCAAACCGCAAAAGTCGCAAAAGAAAGCGCGGAAGAAAGGGAATGCAGGGGCGGGCATTAGCGGTCTTTTTGTCGCCTCGTTGCTCCTATTGGCTGGCACTTTGTATTACGCATGGTTTATGTGAAGGATGTGACGGTTCGTGTCCTCAGATTTGGTGATGGATACTTGCTTGTTGGCAGGCTCGATTATTTTGAAAAACGGTGGAGAGACTTACCGAACGGAAGAGACAATGGCATTGATTGCGAAGGCTGCGGGGATGGATGATGTCAACAGCTCGGCTACGCCTACGAGCATCATCCTGTCCTTTCGTTGCAGTGGATTCGATCATACAAGAATGGTTCGTACCCCCAAACGTACGACTAACCTCAATAAAATAACGCTCGTGAATGATGTTTCCCGACAGTTTGTCGGTGGGAAAATTAATTTGGAGCAAGCCTATCGGACGCTGCGTGAGATCGATCAGAAAAAGCAGATCTATCCGAAATGGTTGCAGCATCTGGCAGCCGCTACGGCTAGCGGCTCCTTTTCTATGCTTGCAGGGGGAGATTGGGGCAGTCTGATTCCTTCTGCGATGGCCGGTTTGATTGTGAACCTGAGCCAGGAATATTTAGAACAGTTTGTCCGGATGAAGTTTTTTACAGAGTTCTCTGCCGCTTTACTAGGAGGACTTTTCGCGTTGTTGACTGTGACGATCTTTCCGCAGTTGCATTTAAGCATCATTATTATTGGTGCGATGCTTCCACTGTTTCCGGGGATCGCCATCACCAACTCGCTTCGGGATTTGATGGCTGGTGATTTGGTTGCAGGTGTTTCACGCGGAGTAGAAGCCATGCTGACAGCTGTCTCCGTAGCGGTAGCCACAGCCATTATTCTTTCGTTTACGAGGTGAGTACGATGTTGTTACAAGGATTGGCGCTTAGCTTCGCCTCTTCAGTAGCGTGGTGTGTGCTGTTTAATGTGCCGGTTCGAACAATCGTAGCGGGTGGTTTAGCCGGAGTGGTCGGTTTTCTCTTCTACTCGATTCTTCCTATCTACGGTGCAGAGGTCTTGTTGTCGACGTTTGTTTCTGCTGCTGCTGTTTCTTTGCTCAGTCAGCTCTTATCTATTATACTGCGAGTTCCTTCTACGAATTTTAGCGTTGCGGGCATTATTCCACTGGTACCGGGATCGTTGGCTTACAAAGCCATGCTTGCTTTTGTAAACAACGACTATGTCGGAGGAATTACCCAGGCGACCAAAACATTGATGGTAGCCGGCGCGATTGCTTCTGGACTTATATTTGGAATTTCGGTTCTGACGATTTGGAAAGGAGCCCGCTATGCTGGCAAGCGTGCGCAACGAGATTGAGTCCGAGGGGCTTTTGCTTCCAGGTGAGACCGTTGTCGTCGGGATATCCGGTGGCAACGATTCTACCGCACTGTTGCATATATTGGCTTCTCTCAATAAACAATACCAGTATCATTGGAAGCTGCATGCTGTCCATTTGAACCACGGCTTTCGTGGGGAAGAAGCAAGGCAGGACGCACGCTATGCAGAAGAGCTGTGCCGCGAACTCGGCGTGGCTTTCCACCTCTTTGAGTATGACGTCCCCGCTTATATGGAAAAAACGGGTCTGGGTGGGCAAGAGGCGAGTCGGGACATTCGCTATCGGCTGTATCGAGAGGTAGGTCTGGCGCAAGGAGCGACCAAGCTGGCATTGGCCCATCATGCTGACGATCAGGTGGAAACGATTCTCTTTCGTTTTGTACGAGGCAGCAGGTTGCATGGACTGACAGGGATGCCGAAGCGGAGAATGCTTGCGGATTGCCCGATTGAGCTCGTGCGTCCGCTCTTGCATAAAACGCGTCAAGAACTGGAAGGCTACTGTCGGGAACATCAACTCGTCCCCCGTGAGGATAGCAGCAACCAATCGCGCAAATATACGCGCAATCTGCTGCGTCTGGATGTCATGCCCTTATTGGAAAAAGTGAATGACAAATATCGGGAGCATATCTTGGCTACCGCGGAGGCAATCCGGCAGGACGAAGCGCTTTTAATGAGGCTGGCGATTGAGCAGCTGAAAGAGGTAACGATTGAGAAAAAACCTGAAGCATTTTTGATGGACAATGACAAGTTTCAAACTTGTGACGTTGCTTTACAAAGGAGAATGATTACTCTAATATTAAGTTATCTCTCAAAACATACCGAATGGTCTTCGCAACATGTGGAGACCGTTTTGCACATGCTAGGGGGAAGTCGCCCTTCTGCGGAATTGCATTTGCCAAATGGCCTGGTAGTGGACCGGGTGTACGGGCGAATCACTTTTCGTCGTAGAAAGCGACAGGATCGCATACATACGTATAGTTACGAGCTCGCCGTTCCCGGTGTAACCTGGATCGACGAGAGCAAGGCCACGGTACATATTACTTACCTGGAAGGTCCCATGGATTGGGAGCGACTCCCTGCGAATGAAGCGGTCTTTGATGCCGATCAGTTGCCAGGATCGCTGTATTTGCGTAACCGAAAACCTGGAGACCGCATCACCCTGTTTGGCTCAGCAGATGGAAAGAAGCTAAAGGATTTATTAATCGATGCCAAATTTCCGCGAGCATGGCGTGACAAACTTCCGCTTTTGACGGCGGGCGAAGAGGTGATTTTGGTACCAGGTGTGCGCCGTTCCGCCGTAGCGCCTGTCAATGGACAGACCAGGCGTTTTCTACACGTGCGGGTAGAGTTTGGAGAAGATTGGCGGGAGGTTTTTTCATGAATCAAGACATCGAGAAGATTTTGCTATCAGAAGAGGATATCGCGGTAAAGGTTCGAGAATTGGGTGAGACGCTGGCTGCAGAATACAAGGATAAAAATCCATTGGTCATCTGCGTGCTGAAAGGCGCAGTCATTTTCATGGCTGATCTGATCCGTCACATGAACATTCCGTGCGAAATGGACTTCATGGCAGTTTCCAGCTACGGAAGTGGAACAGAGTCCTCTGGCATGGTGAAAATCTTGAAGGATCTCGATACATCTGTGCAAAGCAGACACGTACTGGTTGTAGAAGACATCATGGACAGTGGACTGACGCTGAGCCGCTTGGTAGAGCTGTTGCGCCATCGGGAAGCCGCTTCTGTAAAAGTGGTGACTCTCTTGAACAAACCAGAGCGTCGCAAGGTGGATATTTCACCGGATTACAAGGGTTACGATGTTCCAGACGAATTCGTTGTGGGATATGGCTTGGACTATGCCGAGCACTACCGTAATCTGCCTTATATCGGTGTATTGAAGCCTGAGGTCTACACGAAGTAGGTTTGTTGTGGAGACCGTACTTTCTATGATAAAATGTGAAAAGTGTCTGTTCGTGAGAGGAGGTAAGGAATGAATCGCTTTTTTCGTAATACCGGGTTCTACCTACTGATTTTTCTTGTCACGGTCGGGATCGTGAATTTCATCCTCTCCGGTACTGATAAGGTTGGGAAACTTACATATCAGGAATTCCGGGTACAGCTAAAAGCTGACAACGTCACTGAGTTGGCGCTTCGACCAGAGAATGGTACTTACAGGGTTGAGGGTACGTTGGCAAAAGCTATTCCGGGACAGGAAAGCAACAAATTTTTTACCAATGTTCCTTTGTATGATTCAGATGTTGTAAAGCTAGTCGAAGAGAAAATTGATGCACAAAAGATGAAGAATGTAGCGTTCAATCCTGCGGAGGGCAACAGTATTTGGCTCACGTTCTTGACCTCAATCATTCCTTTTGTCATCATCTTCATCCTGTTTTTCTTTCTTCTGAACAATGCCCAAGGTGGCGGAAGCCGAGTGATGAACTTCGGTAAAAGCCGCGCGAAGCTTTACAACGAAGAAAAGAAACGCGTTACCTTTGACGACGTAGCAGGAGCGGACGAAGAAAAGGCTGAGCTGGAGGAAGTCGTTGATTTCCTGAAAGACAACCGTAAGTTCAATGCGGTTGGCGCTCGGATTCCAAAAGGGGTACTGCTCGTAGGTCCTCCGGGTACAGGTAAAACCTTGCTCGCGCGCGCTGTTGCAGGCGAAGCTGGTGTGCCGTTCTTCAGTATCTCCGGTTCTGACTTCGTGGAAATGTTCGTTGGGGTGGGTGCATCCCGCGTACGTGACCTGTTTGAAAATGCTAAGAAAAATGCTCCTTGCATTATCTTTATTGACGAGATTGACGCCGTGGGTCGTCAACGCGGAGCTGGACTCGGCGGCGGCCACGATGAACGCGAGCAAACTCTCAACCAGTTGCTCGTAGAGATGGACGGTTTTGGTGGAAACGAAGGGATCATCATGATCGCTGCGACCAACCGACCTGACATTCTCGACCCGGCTCTCTTGCGTCCGGGACGTTTTGACCGTCAAATTACAGTTGATCGTCCTGATATCAAAGGCCGTGAAGCGGTGCTCAAGGTTCATGCCCGCAACAAGCCGATTGGCGAAGACGTGAAGCTGGACGTGATTGCTCGTGGTACATCGGGCTTCACGGGCGCAGACTTGGAGAACTTGCTGAACGAAGCGGCTCTCTTGACTGCCCGCAGAAACAAAAAGCAAATCACAATGACCGAAGTAGATGAAGCGATTGACCGCGTGATTGCGGGTCCAGCGAAGAAGTCTCGCGTAGTGAGCGAAGACGAACGCCGTCTGGTTGCCTTCCACGAAGCTGGTCATACGATCATCGGATACCACTTGAGAAATGCAGAAATGGTACATAAGGTAACAATCATTCCGCGCGGCCAAGCTGGCGGATACACCGTGATGCTGCCGAAGGAAGACCGTTTCTTTGCTACCAAATCAGACCTGCTCGACAAAATCGTCGGCCTGTTGGGTGGACGTGTTGCGGAAGAATTGGTGCTCGGGGATATTAGTACCGGGGCGCATAATGACTTCCAACGCGCGACTGCTATCGCTCGCAGCATGATTACCGAATACGGAATGAGCAAGCTCGGACCGATGCAATTCGGTAAGAGTCAAGGACAGGTATTCCTGGGCCGCGACTATGGCAATGAGCGTAACTACTCTGATAAGATTGCCTACGAGATCGATCTCGAAATGCAAAATATTATCAACGAGTGCTACGCAAAGTGTACAGAATTGCTGACGAAGCACCGTGATCAGCTCGATCTGATTGCGAACACGCTGCTCCGTGTAGAGACTCTCGATGCTGAGCAGATCAAGCAATTGATCGAAACAGGTAAAATGGATAACGATCCAGATGCAAATAAAGATGTGGTCGTGAACATTCAACCGAAGCTGGAAGAAGTAAAAGAAGAACCAAAGCAAGAAGATACACAAGAAGATACAAACGAAGAACCGAAACAATAAGGGGCGCCTCAGGTGCCCTTTTTTGCAATATCGGAAAGTGTAAATATTGTGGGTATTTAGCTCCTAAGTTTTAAAGGTGTCGATGAACCGATAAAGCTAGTGAGAAGAAAAAGCGCAGGGCTCGTAGACCTTGACAGGCCACCCCAGTCGGAACTAAAAAAAGGGGACCACGCTTGTCGAACACTTCTTCCTTGAGAAACTTCCGCCCGTAGGGTGGCTTTGGCTCGACGGTCCCCTTTTTTAAGTGGAGACGGCCAGTGAATCGCCTTGCTGGCGTGTCAGAGTCGAAGAGAACTGCGCTTTTTCTTCTCCTCCACTTTGTTGACTCATACTTAAAGGCAAACCCAAAACGAATGAGAGGGATTGGATATGTTGCTTACACCAGGCATGGCTGCATTTGACATGGATGGAACCTTACTGACTCACGATTCAAAGCTGACAGAAGGCACGAAAGAAGCACTTCGCCAATTGCAACAGCAAGGCTGCAAACTCGTTTTATCTACGGGCAGGATGTATGGCTCCGCTCAAATTCCGATCGATTCCTTTCCTTTTGACGGCTTTGTCTGTAGCAATGGCGGTGCTATTTTCGAAGGAGATGGCACGCTGGTCCGTCGATCGCTCCTTCCTACTGAGATGATAATCGGTACGATCCATGCACTGAGGCAAGAAACGATTTATTATGAGCTTCATGATACCAACAGCAATCGCTGGATGGTCAAAGAAGACCGTGAACGTTTGGAAGCGACCATGAGTGAGGATGCGTCTGTGGAAGGATTCTCGATCTTGAATTTTCCTTACTATAGGCTCGCTCGCATAGAGCCATTGGCAGAGATGTTGGAAAAAGTAGAGTCCGGGGAAGTAGAGATCGTCAAGTTCTTCATCTGGCATCATGACCCGGATCGTCTGGAGTGGGTGAAAGCGCAGCTACAGCCTTGGAGCGAGCAAGTGACCATCACTTCATCTGGAAAGCAGAATGTCGAAGTGATTCCTCAAGGGGTATCCAAATGGGAAGGTCTTCAATACTTCTGTGAAAAATGGGGAATCTCCCCAGAGAAAGTAATGGCATTTGGCGATGCAGAAAACGACCGTGAAGCATTAACGGGCGCAGGATATTCCGTCGCGATGGAAAACGCTTCTGACGAAATCAAGCAGGTAGCCAAATATATCGCCCCACACCATAATGAGGAAGGCGTTGCCCGCTTTATTCGGGAGCGTGTTCTGGGAGAAAAAGGCGAGTAAGGGAATGAAGAGCAGAAGCTGCGTCTGTACGGACCGGTTTCTGCTTTTTCGCTCAAAATGTACCACGTTGACAAGGTGAGGTTATACGCTTACAATGACCGTAAATTATGACACCACCGTAGGGGGATTTTTTCCATGGACGCTTTAGCGTTAGAAAAAAAAGCCCAGCGCAACGCTGAGTTACGTGAACGACTGCTACAGTTGAAGAAAGAGCGTAATGCCATCATTCTTGCTCACTTTTACCAACGTCCCGAGATTCAGGAAGTCGCTGACTTCATTGGCGATTCCTTTGGATTGGCGCAGAAAGCGAAAGAAACGGATGCCGATGTGATTTTGTTCTGTGGGGTTCATTTTATGGGGGAAAGTGCAAAAATTCTCAATCCCCAAAAGACCGTCATTATTCCCGATGAACGGGCTGGCTGTCCGATGGCGGACATGGTGAACGTAGACGGGCTCCGCAAGCTCAAAGCACAACATCCAAATGCTAAGGTAGTGGCTTACATCAATACTTCTGCGGATGTTAAGGCAGAAACCTACATCT
Organism: Brevibacillus brevis; assembly: GCF_022026395.1. Lineage (NCBI taxonomy): Bacteria > Bacillati > Bacillota > Bacilli > Caryophanales > Paenibacillaceae > Brevibacillus > Brevibacillus brevis. The sequence continues at coordinate 143,049 of NZ_CP041767.1, forward strand.
GCTGTACGTCGTCCAACGCGAAGCGCGTGATCGAGTCGATCGACAGCGATGAGATCATTTGGGTGCCGGACAAAAACCTCGGCCACTATGTATCCCAATTCACGGACAAGAAAATGATTATTTGGGAAGGGTACTGCAACACGCATGACCAACTGTCTGTAGAAGACATCATGACGTTGAAGCAGCAGCACCCAGAGGCTGTGGTAGTCGTTCATCCGGAGTGCCGCCCAGAAGTGGTATCCCTGGCTGACTACGTTGGTTCCACGACCGGAATTTTGAAATACTGCCGTGAGTCTTCGCACAAAGAGTTTATTATTGGAACGGAAGACGGCACACGCTACATGCTGGAAAAGGACAGCCCGGACAAAACGTTCATTTTCGCTTCCAAGTACCTCGTTTGCCCGAATATGAAGGTGAACAACCTGAAGAAGTGCGTCGAGGCGCTGGAGAATATGAAGCCGGAGATTTTTGTTCCGACAGATGTTGCAGATGCGGCACGTGCTTCCTTGGAGCGCATGCTTGCGGTAGCGCCTGCTTAAGGGGCAGACTGATCAAATGCAAAAAGGGAGTAGAGCGCAGGGGCTTTACTCCCTTTTTCTATTAGGAGATTTTGGTTAAGGGCTGGATGTCTTTTCGTCGGTAAATGTTCAGGATGAGTACAATCATACCGGATAACAGCAAGGATCCGTAAACATCTTTTACTCGTCTGATGGCATGGAGCAAACGAAGAAACAGCATAACGCCAAGAATGAAAAAGGCGATCCCTACATTTGGTCCAAAAATATAGTCAGACTCAAGGGCGGGCAATGCATCTAGAGAGGCACCAAAGCCCTGGCCCCATAAGGTAATCTATGTTATTCCATAAAAAGGAAAAAAAGAAAGACCTCCTCGCCGGGAAGTCTTGTTATCTGTGCTTAGGAAGGCATCGGGGTAGGAGTTGGTTTTCCGTAGCCTTGCCCGTAGGTTTGGTCTATGTAGGTACGAATTTCTTTAGTAGATTTGCCTTCTTCTTTCAGCTTGCCGGAAATAACGGCGATTTCCATGCATACGCCGCAGCGCGTGCCGTGGTCATCCCAGACAATGGAGCCATCAGACTTTTCTTCTTTGATGAAGCAGTTGCCATTATGCCCGTGTCCAGCACTTTCACCACAACCACAATAGCATGGAATGGATTTGAGCAGCTCACGATTTGCGGCAGCAACTTTGTAGGATTGGATAATGACAGGGTCTTGGTTGTCTAAAAATTTTGGTAGCTGATCAGCGGAAGCAGTCAATTCCTGCAAATCTCCATTGGGGGCGTGCTGCGTGTGATCGCTATGATTCTGTTCAGCTTGATCAGTAGAGCCACAGCCAGTAAGCAGAGCTGCGGTGATAAAAGTAATGGCTAACCATGATTTACGTTTCATCTTGGACATACCTCCTGCCAGTTATTTTATCATAATGAGATGGAGAAATTGTGGAGCCAGGAGAGAAGATGCACACTTATGATTTTTAAATCGTAATAAATCCTATTTACTTTTTGGGCTCCTCTCCGTATAATGAAAAACGACGAAGACGTAAATCGGAATCATTTTGAATTGGAGCAGGAGGAAATATAGATGAAAAGAGTTATGTTGGCAGCCCTAAGTTTCATTACGGCAGTGGGGCTGGTGGGATGTGGAGCAGCGAACGAAACGGCTGGGACTCCGCAAACTGGCAGTGATGCGTCAGGGAAACCAAAAGTATACACGACGATTTATCCATTGGAATATGTAGCAAAGCGGATCGGCGGTGAACATGTGGAGGTTACGAATCTGGTTCCCGCAGGCGTAGAGCCTCACGACTTCGAGCCAACCGCAAAAGACATGGTCGCTCTGTCCGGAGCAGATATCTTCGCCTATAACGGCAGTGGTTTAGAGCTGTGGGTAGAGAAGGCTGTAACCAACCTCGACAAAAACAAAACTACGATCATTAATGCGACGGAAGGTCTCGAGCTGATTCGTGCAGCTGAGCATGAGCATGAAGGAGAGGGCCACAAAGAAGAAGGTCACGCAGAAGAAGAAGGTCACGCAGAAGAAGCAGGGCACGACCACGGGGATCTGGACCCTCATGTATGGCTCGACCCGATGCAACTGAAGGCACAGGCAGAGAAGGTCAAAAATACGCTCGTGCAAAAAGATCAAGCGCACGCTGCTGATTACGAAAAGAACTTCACACAATTAGCAACAGACTTGGAACAGCTGGATAAAGAGTTCAAAGATATGGTTACGCAAGCGCCGAAGAAAGAATTCATGGTTTCTCATAGCGCATTCAGCTATCTGGCAAAACGCTACGGGCTGGAGCAAGTAGCGATCTCTGGGGTCAATCCTTCTGATGAGCCATCCACAACAGAGTTGAAGAGCTTGGTGGAGCATGTAAAGGAACACAATATTTCTTATGTGCTGTTCGAAACGTTGGTTTCTCCGAAGGTAGCGGAAGTGATTGCGAAGGAAGCTGGCGTGAAGACGGCTACGCTCAATCCGTTGGAAGGTTTGACGGAAGACGACGTAAAGGCGGGTCGTGATTACTTGTCCATTATGCGTGACAATATGAATACATTGAAGACTGCACTCCAATAAGTTTTCCCTCGAAAAAATGTCGCTTGCCAGGCGGCATTTTTTCATTTATTAGTAGGATGCTTGTGGTTCGGGCAAAATCGTAGTACGATGAAGGGAATCAAATAAGAACAAATCCGATTTAAGGGATGGATATTTCATGGAACCACATACACAAGAGGTGCCTGTCATTAAGCTCACAGGTGTCTCCTTTCAATATGAAGACAAACAGGTTCTCGATGAGGTTGAATTCACATTGGAACGCGGAGACTTTGTGGGCATCGTCGGGCCGAACGGATCAGGAAAATCTACGCTGATGAAGCTGATTTTGGGTCTGTTGACGCCAAACAAAGGGACAGTGGAGTTGTTCGGGCAACCACTATCCAAGTTTCGTGAATGGAACCGCATTGGATACGTCGCGCAACAGGTCGCGCATGGAGCGGGTGGATTTCCGGCGACGGTGCGAGAAGTCGTGTCATCTGGATTGGTCGGGAAAGTAGGCCTGTTTCGCAGATTGACGAAACAGCATCATGAGAATGTTCGGGCTGCGGTGGAGCGTGTCGGCTTGTTGGAGAAGCTGGATCAACGCATCGGCAACTTGTCCGGCGGGCAGTTACAGCGCGTTTTCATCGCGCGAGCTCTTGTAGCTGAACCAGAGCTGTTGATCCTCGATGAGCCAACGGTCGGTGTCGATCAGGAATCGATCGATCAATTTTACAGCCTACTTCGTTCGCTGAAGGAAGAGAACGGATTGACGATGATGATCGTCAGCCACGATGTGGGAGTCATGTCGCAATGGGTGACCAAGGTGGCTTGTGTGCAGAAGAAAATTCACTTCCACGGAACAGCGCACGATTTTGAGCATAACCAAGAAAAAATCTTGCAAAGTATGTACGGTGATTCGGTCAGACTGCTGTCTCATCATCATTAGGCTTTGTAAATAGGTAAGAAAGAAGGAATAGGCACATGCTTGCTGATTGGTGGCAGTATGACTTTTTGCGGTATACCCTGTTTTCAGGGATTTTAATTGGTCTGATTTGCCCTATTTTGGGCACGTTTCTCATTGTTCGTCGCTTGTCGATGATGGCAGATGGCTTGTCACACGTCACACTGTCCGGTGTAGCTGCCGGGATGCTCATTTCCAAAAAGGTTGCCTTTTTCTCCGCAGTCAATCCGCTGTTTTTCGGGATGCTGTTTGCGGTGATCGGTTCGTTGTTCATCGAGCGGTTGCGTAAGGTGTACAAAGCGTATCAGGATTTGGCGATTCCGATTATATTATCTGCGGGACTTGGGCTGTTTACCGTATTAATCAGCATCGCAGACGGTTTTAATGCAGATTTGTATTCGTACTTGTTCGGAAAAATTGTGACGGTGTCCATCGAAGACCTGTATGCGCTGATTGGTGTGGCAGTTGTTGTTTTAGGGACAGTCGTGTTGATTTACAAGGAGCTTTTTGCGGTCTCCTTTGACGAGGAATTCGCTCGCGTCTCCGGGGTGGCAAGACGTTCGATTAATTTGTGGTTCATGGTGCTCGTCGCTCTGACGATTGCGGCTTCCATGCGTATAGTCGGTGTCCTGTTAATCTCGGCGCTGATTACCCTTCCGGTAGCGGCTAGTCTGCAAATCGCGAAAAGCTTTCGTCAAACGATTTTCTTGTCGATTTTGTTCGCGGAGTTTTCCGTGTTAAGCGGTTTGTATTTTGCCTATCTCTTTGATTGGGCATCTGGTGGTACAATTGTACTGATGGCAGTACTGGTTATGCTGGTTGTATTGGGTGTAAAAAAGCTGCGGGTCGCTTTCCGATAAGAGTTTTCCGGATATGACAAAAGGAAGGAGTGTTTGTCGATGAAAGTAGAAGAAGCGCTGCAAATATTGAAAGAACATGGTTTCAAGTATACCGGCAAGCGGGAGGAGATGATTCGAATCTGCGCGGCCGAGAAGCGATACCTGTCTGCCAAAGATATTATGGAAAGAATCAAGGAGCAGTATCCAACACTCAGCTTCGATACCGTCTATCGCAACATTTCCACTTTTGTTGAGCTGGGGATTCTGGAAGAGACGGAGCTCGACGGGGAAGGCAGATTCCGTTTGGCCTGTTCGACAGATGGACACCATCATCACCATGTGATTTGTACGGAATGTGGAAAGACTTCTTCTTTGCCAGGATGTCCGATGAATATCATTTCCGCTGTACCGGAAGAGTTTCAGGTGACGGGACACAAGTTCGAGGTATATGGCACGTGCAAGGAATGTGTAACGCATTCGAATTAATCGGATAAAGGGGAGTGCTCGCTTTTGCGGGTGCTCTTTTTTTGCATCTCCTTCAAGCGTGTATTTGCTATAATGGGTGGAAAATCATCAGTTACAAGAGAGAAGGGACACAGTCATGATTCCCCGTTATATTGTGGACTTTGATTTGCACACCTTACCTCGGATGAGGGCAGATGTAGCTGTTATTGGAGCAGGAATTGCTGGATTGTATACAGCGTTGCAAACGAGTGAGTATGCGGATGTGGTGTTGATCAGCAAGAAGGGACTCGATGATAGTAACACACGCTGGGCTCAGGGAGGAATCGCTGCTGTAACAGCCCAATCAGATTCTCCGGCCCTTCATCGACAGGATACGTTAATCGCTGGAGCAGGTCTTTGCTCGTATAACGCTGTGGAGGTCCTGGTGCATGAAGGCCCTGATCGCTTGCATGAACTGATTGCATATGGAACGGAATTTGACCGCGATGAACAAGGGGAGTACGAGCTGACACAGGAAGGCGCGCATAGCAAACGGCGAATTTTGCATGCAAACGGAGATGCCACTGGGGCAGAGATTGTCCGCGCTTTGTCCAAGCGAGTGATGGAGCAGCCAAACATTCAGGTTCTGGAATATCATTTTGCTGTGGATGTCATCACGCAGGATGGTGAATGCGTGGGTGTCCTCGTGCGGAAGCCGGATGGCGAACTGTTTTTCCTGGAAGCCAAAGCAACGGTGCTGGCTACAGGAGGAGCAGGTCAGCTTTACCGATACACGACGAATCCGCAAATCGCTACGGCGGATGGGATCGGAATCGCGTATCGGGCGGGCGCTCGCATTAAAGATGTGGAATTCATCCAGTTTCATCCGACTGCGCTTTACTATCCGGGAGCCCCGCGCTTTTTGATTTCAGAAGCGGTTCGTGGGGAGGGTGCCATTTTGCGTAACAGCAATGGCGATCGCTTCATGGACAAGTACCATCCGCAAAAAGAACTGGCACCGCGCGATATTGTCGCCCGGGCGATTGTCTCCGAGATGGAGCAGACAAAGTCTACGTTTGTGTATCTCGACATTACCCACGAATCGGAGGAGCTTATTAAGCGGCGTTTTCCGACGATTTATAATTTTTGCTTACAATACGGGCTCAATATGGTGACAGACTGGATTCCGGTAGCTCCTGCCTGCCATTATATTATGGGCGGGGTTCAAACTGACTTGAACGGGGAGACCTCGACGAAGCGTCTTTTTGCATGCGGGGAAGCTTCTTGCACAGGGGTACATGGAGCGAATCGACTGGCCAGCAACTCGTTATCGGAAGCGGTTGTATTCGGTCACCGGATCGCGGAGCGGATCAAGCAGCTTGCTGATTTGCCCGGCATCCATCCTTTTGAGGTTGTTTCCAAGCAAAAACTGCCTCAAGCGTTCAATACACGTGAACAACGATTGAAAATGCAAAAGCTCATGCTGCGGCATGTTAGTGTGAAGCGCGACGATAAAGGATTAACGAAAGCACTAGCTGAGCTTGCGCGAATGGAGCAATACTATCAGTACGAGCCCAAGAGCCTGGAAACGTTTGAATTTTTCAATCTGCTGAATGCTGCCGTCCTAACAACGAGAGCGGCCCTTTTGCGGGAAGAAAGCAGAGGTGGGCATTATCGTACTGATTTTCCGAATAAAGATGACTTGGTGTGGCGTAAGCATTTGATCCAGTCCGTAGAAGATGGTGTCCAAGAGGAGTGTGAGAAGTATGATGTGGAATAAACGGGAGCTTCAGCGAAAAATAGAGGAATGGCTACAGGAAGACGTGGGGTTTGGTGATGTGACGACTATGAGCACCATTCCTGAATCAGAGCAGGGTGTCGGCATTTTATATGCCAAGGAAGCAGGAATCGTGGCAGGCCTGCCGATTGCGGAGCAAGTATTTGCCACGGTTGATTCTGCTCTCGTTTTTGAGGCAAAGGTAGTAGAAGGGGCACGAGTAGAGGTTGGTCAGCAGATCGCCGAAGTCAGCGGCTCGGTTCGTTCGATTTTGAGTGGAGAGCGGCTTGCACTTAATTTAATGCAACGTTTGTCTGGGATTGCCACGAAAACGAGTGAATACGCAGCAGCCGTCGCAGGGACGAAGGCACGAGTTGTCGATACGAGAAAGACTACGCCAGGCCTCAGGGTTTTGGAAAAGTACGCGGTACGAGTCGGGGGAGGCTACAATCACCGTTTTGCCTTGTATGATGCCGTGATGATCAAGGACAATCATATCAAAGGAGCGGGCGGTATCGCACAGGCTGTTGCAGCGGCACGCGCAGTTATTCCGCATACGATGACAGTAGAGGTAGAGGCCGAATCGTTTGAACAGGTTCAGGAAGCATTGGCAGCAGGTGCAGATACGATCATGCTCGACAATATGTCCCTCGATCAAATGGTGGAAGCCGTGCAGTATATCAATGGGCGGGCCATTGTCGAGGCATCTGGCGGTGTGAGTCTGGAGACGATTGGTGACATTGCAAAAACAGGCGTAGATATCATTTCGGTAGGGGCGCTGACTCATTCTGTCAAAGCGTTTGATATCAGCCTCGATCTGAATACACGCAAGCGGTAAGGAGCGACCACGATGTTATTGGTGATCGATATAGGCAACTCCAATATTGTGTTGGGCTTGTATGAAGGCGACGAGCTCCAACACCATTGGAGAGTGTCCACAGATCGTAACAAAACGGAAGACGAGTACGGCATGCTCGTCAAAAGCTTGTTTGGTAGTGTAGGGCTTGGCTTTGAACAGGTGAGAGGCGTCATTATCTCGTCTGTCGTGCCACCTTTAAACCTCACGATTGAACGTATGTGCGGGAAGTATATGCAACAAAAAGCGCTGATTATCGGACCGGGTATCAAGACGGGACTAAATATCAAGTATGAGTATCCGCGAGAGGTAGGTTCCGATCGAATCGTGAACGCTGTTGCTGCGATTCATCATTATGGCGCACCGCTTATTGTTGTCGATTTTGGTACGGCGACGACCTTTTGCTATGTGGACGAGCGGGCGCAGTATTGGGGCGGGGCGATTGCTCCTGGTATCGGGATATCGACAGAGGCTCTCTTCACTCGTGCTGCCAAGCTGCCGCGAATCGAAATCGCCAAGCCTGCAAGTGTAGTCGGGCGCAATACGATAGCGGCGATGCAGTCCGGCATTTTCTATGGGTTCGTCGGTCAGGTTGAAGGCATTGTACGCAGAATCATGGATGAATATGGTACGCGTCCAACCGTAGTTGCTACGGGAGGGCTGGCAGCACTTTTTGCGAATGAGACCTCTTGTATTCATGTTGTGGATCAGAATCTTACGCTAAAAGGACTTCGTTTGATCTATGAGCGGAATCAATCATAGTGGATGACGAACGTATCTGCAGAAAAACATTTCAGGATCATCTGGATCTAGGTGAGTCAGAGTTCCGCAGTGAACGTATCCGAGCTTCAGACAGAGGCGTTGCATTCTCTCGTTGGAAAGATTAGTAGAAGTGAACAACTTCTCCGTAGGGGAGATCGTTTCCAGATAGCGCATCATCTCCTCGCCAATCCCTCGTTTCTGATAGTGAGGGTGAACAATGAGTAGATGAATAAAGCTGTTCTTAAAAAATGATTGATTGATGATGGCAAAACCGACAATATTCATGTCGATTAACGCCAAGTAGCAATGTCCTTGCTCGATGGCTTCTTGAAGTTCAGATGAACGACTGGTTGAACCGAGCACCATGGCATCAATCGTACAGACAGCAGGAATGTCTTGAGGAGTAGCTAGACGGACCGAGGTCATCCATTTCAAATCCTTTCTACTTGTAAATCGTTGCTTATGTTGTATGGAATGGAAAAAGGGTGTTAAACTACTGGTAGAGATACGGATTATCCGACATATAAATAAAGGAGCCAATACCGTTGCAGCGGCAAGGCTCCTGAGACAAGTAGCTGTGGCACACCCACGGCGCGCATGATTACAAAAACAGCGAACCCACCGTCAGGCGGTCAACCTTAGGCGGTGGGTTTTCGCTTGTTACGCCACTTTCTTATCCATCGGTAGAGCTTCCTGCCGCTAAACCAGAGGCTTAGCAAGGTTGCCAGTACTTTTAGGAAAAGGTAAAGCGTGCCGAGCGAGACCATCAGCATCACCCCCTTTACAGGAAGCTGTGCCGTGGTCCTCCACCGCCAGTCTTGTCTCAAGTTAAATTATACCATTCCAGCATTCCGTATGGTGAGTTCTCTTGTTAGTGTAGATATGAGCTGACTCGACAAAAAGAGTGATATTCGGCGAGTAACATTGCTGGGGACAGGTAAAGATAGATACGTATTTCCCATCCATGGATGGGGACAGAGAAAAAAGTTGAGATTTTCATTACTTTTCGTTGACAGCACATGATCCACGCGCTACAATGGCTATTGTGCCTAGCAGAAAAGTTATGTCACATTGAACTTTTTAAGTTTCTTTGAAAAAAGTTCTTGCGTTTCAGATGAATGCATGCTAACATATGAATTCTGAAAGGCAAACAAGCGGATCGCTTTGATCCACTTCAAATATATGGATGGATGTCCGAGCGGCCGAAGGAGCACGATTGGAAATCGTGTAGGCGGTGTCGAACCGTCTCGTGGGT
>NZ_CP041767.1:160000-200000 GCF_022026395.1 Brevibacillus brevis
ACAGGTAGTTTAGTTCCTGAAATGACTCGTCCCAAACAGCTTATAACTGTTTACGGTCCCAAAGGTGGCGTAGGAAAAACATTTATTTCTCGTGAGCTAGCGATTTTCTTTTCTATGCAAAAAAACGAGGGGGTCCCATTGCGGGTAATCGCTGTTGACTTCAATCTTGATCTCGGTACATTTGCGACTACTTTGAATCTCCCCCGTACCCCGAATCTTTTTACGTGGGTAAAGGATCTTGATGCTCAGTTGCATTCGTATATTCAGGGTCAAGGAAAAGACCCGTATTCCATTAGTAGTGAGGAATGGCAGGAATATGCACAAGCCTTGCCGTTATCTCCTCAACAAATCGAGAAATATGTGGTTGTTCATTCCGATACGGGATTGCATGTAATTACCTCCCCCCGTGATATTCGGCAAAGCTTTGAAATCCGTGACTATCATTTATATTTGATTCTCGAAACGTTAAAACAAAGCAACTACGACGTCGTTCTTATCGATACGGCTCCGGATACAACAGATGCAACGATTCAAGCTCTGTTTTTTGCAGAACATGTTGTGATGGTGGGAAATCCGGTAGTAGACTCCATTGAAAATATTCAACGATTGCTAAAACTGTTGAGAGAAGCAGAGTACCCTGAAGAGCGCATTCAAATTTGCATGAATCGTTTGCAGAGGAAAGAAATGTTTACCTTAGATGAAATTCGTGCCTATTTCCAGCTTCACCCTAGCAAAAAAATCTTCTCAATACCTGACGATGTGGAAGTGAAAAAATCGATTAATACCGGAACGCCAGTCATGCTCCAGTCAGGGAGAATTCCGGCCAAGGAAGCCATTGAGACATTAGGAAAAGCACTGTTCCCCGTAGATGGAGAGCAAATGAAGGCTGCTGAAAAAGAGAAACCAAAAGAGAAAACATCTCTCTTCAAGTGGTTGTGGGGATAAGGGAGGGTGTCATGTTCGATAAAAAACAGTTACTAGGCATTACTAATCAAGTTCGCCCTGCGCAAGAATTACGATCAGCGGGCAGGGGAATGGCGGGAGTTCCTTCGACGCTTCACGAAAAAATGCAAGCCCCCGATCACGCGCGGACGAATGAAAAATGGGTCGGGGCAGATCGAGAAACGTCGATTCGTACCCAGATTGTTGAGAAATACGGAAAGCGATTATGGGAGGAAAAGCATTCTTCACTCTTTTTAGATGAGCTGACGACAGATATTCGAATGCTGCTGGAGTCGCAAACCACCCTGACGACCATACAAATGGATGCAGAAGTAAAACGACTGCTGCATTCTTTGACGGGTTGGGGCCCATTAGACGCCTTATTAGAGGATAACGACATCACGGAGATTCTTTTTCATCGCTATAACTATCTCGTCATTGAAAGAAAAAGTACGGGTCGTCTTGAATCTCCGGACATTGCTGTTTTTCGTGATGAGGAAGAGCTGCTGCGCCTATTGGAACAAATTGCAGCGACCATGGGACGTGAGTTTAATGAAACAAAAGCAGAGTTGCATACACAGCTTCCGGACGGTTCCCGGGTTGCTGCTACGCATCGCTCGATTTCTCCCGATGGACATATGCTCACGATCAGAAAACACCGCGAGCTACTCAGTGAGTCCGATTATTTGCGGTACGGTTCCATTTGCGAGCCGATGCTTCTCTTTTTAAACAGAGCCGTCGGTTTATCTCGTGCATCTGGCATTGTCAGTGGAGGAACAGGCTCAGGCAAGACACACATGCTCAATCTCATCTCCCAATATGTACCTGATCATTTGAGTATTATTACGATCGAGGATGTTTTGGAGATGAAGCTTCAGCATCCTTTTGTACGCAGATTTTTAGCGAAACCTGCAAATTACGAGGGGAAGGGTGGGTTTTCGATCAAGGATTGTGTTCGCTTGTCCTTGCGCAAAAGGCCGGATGTCATTATGGTCGGTGAGACACGAGGGGGAGAAATCGTAGATATGCTTTGGGCGATGAATACGGACCATCCTGGCAGCTGGAGCACAGCACATGCAAACTCACCGCGTGCTTTGATAGATTCAACATTGCCCATTTTATTTGGAAAAGCAGATGAAGGGTATAGTGCGGAAGAGCGCAATTTAATGATCGGTTCGGCACTGGACCTGATTGTTCAAGTAAAACGTTTTGAAGAAGATGGCAGTCGCAAGGTGGTAGCGATAACGGAGGTAGTGGGGACGGGTCAATCACATGAAGAATGGATAAAACGAGCTTGCAACATTAAACAGGTTCTCCCTGATCGGGTGTATTTGCAGGATATATACGTGTACGAAGCAACAGGCGTGGAGAATGGGAGAGTAAAGGGTCACTTCAAATGGACAGGCTACCGGCCAGAGCGACTGATTAAACGATGGCTAGAGAAAGGTTTGTCCCGAGAGGAGATTGAGCAAGTCTTTTTCACCACACCAATACCGCTATAGGAGGAGAAAGTATGGACATTAGCTTACCTGTTGCAATCGGGATGGGGATGGCCATCCTGTTATTGATCTTGCCCAACAAATTGTATATGCGAGAACCGACGGGGAAGCACGAAATCGTAGAAGTGTTGCAACAGGACAGGAAAACTATTTGGAAGCAGTTTGAGGAGAGGTTGGCAAAATCGCGCTCTGGGTGGGGGGTAAACCAGTATGTGACCCTCTCTTTTTTATTGGGAATCGCGTCCTTTGGTGTGAGTAGTCAGATCTTGCAGTCTTGGTGGATGTCATTGCCTGCTTTGTTGGCAGGGATTATGTTTACCGAACGGTTAGTGAGTGTATGGGGGGCTCGTCGAAAGGACGAGTTCGAAGCAGGCAATGTAAAAGCAATTCGTCTTATGGCCAGTTCTTTACGCACCTCTCCATCGTATTTGCATGCGTTTGAACAGGTAGCAACTAGTCCATTCTTATCGGAAATCGTTTTAGAGGAATACAGGCGTATTGTAGAGCTATTGCGGGCACAAGTCCCGTTGGAGCACGTAATGAATCGATTCTTTGAACGCACAGGATCAGCGGATGTCAAATATTTAGCGACTATTGTCCACATTCAACGTGAGATGGGCGGAGATATGGCCAAAACGCTCGATTTGGCTGCCTCTTCAATATTGCGGCGCAGACAGTCGCTCCGTAGACAAAAAGCAGCTATGGCACAGATCGTGGCACAGGTGAATTTACTAAGTGTCATGCCGTTTGTTTTTGTCATTGCGTTGTATGTAAATAATCCCAATCATTTCGACCCATTAACGGCCACAATCGGGGGACGGTTTCTTATTTTGGGAAGCCTGGCCTCTATTTTGATTGGGGGAGAAGCAATTCGTTATGTTGCGCATAAAAGCATAAGCAGGAGAGCATAGGAGAGGGTGCAATGTTCGTTCTCGTTCTTAGTCTATTGGTGAGTGTTGCTATATTTCTGTACGGCTTGCCGTCTTGTGTGAGTAAGGGAGAACAAATCTCGGCCACCCTTTTGGGCAGGATTGACTCCGTGAAACAAGCCAAGCTTGAGAAATCGTTTCAACAACGACGAAAAAGGTGGACACTGGTTCAAAGCTTGGAGAAAAACCATGTACTGCTACAGCACTTTTACAAATGGACGGGTGTCGATAAGAAAAAAATAGAGGAAACATTGGTTCGTCTGGGGATCGATATAAGCTTGACCGAGATTGTCTTGTTCCGGCTCATCAGCATGTGTTTCATCGTTTCATCTCTAGCTTCATTGTCAATAAGCATGGTTAATGGGGAAAAAATCGGAACGATGAATGGGCTTCCCTTAACAATTAGTTTATTTTTGTACTTGCTACCGAACATGCTGCTAGATCGGGCAGACAAGCGAGCAAAAGCTGAAATTCGAGAGCAGGTCCCTATCTTTTTTAGCATCGTGCAGTCATTGGTGGATGCTGGCATGCCATTGCAACAGGCTGTAAAGCAGACAGCGAGGCGTTTTGATGCCAGACTTGGCAGAGAACTCGCGAGCCTGGAAATGGGAGAAAAAAGGCATGGAAACTGGCGAAAGGCGCTTGAAGAGTTGGCCTTTCGGTGGGAGGTAGATTCGTTGACGTCCATTGCGCTGGAGATGAACGAGGCGATGAAAAAAGGGGTTAGCATATCGCAAATGTTGTCTGTCCAAGTAGAGGAGCAAGTGAGACAACAAGAAGACGAGGCTGCTACCCATATGAATCGGTTAAATATTAGGTTATTGCCTTTTGTCATTTTATTAATGGGACTGCCGTTGCTGTTTTTGGTGATGGGCCCTGCATTCATCGGCATCGGAGAAAGCTTGTAGCAAAATTAGCGCATGTAAATATTTTTGCGAGAGGCACTGTCTTTTGGCAGAGTGAAAATAGAACCAAAATCTCAATGAGGAGTGAATGGAATGGGAGCCATCGCAGATTATTTCAACCGTTTTTGGTATGAGGAGGACGGTGTCACGATCGTAGAAATGGTCATTATCATTGCCGTCATCTTGATTGTGCTTATTCCGACACTGACACAACTAGGCACTGCCGAAGACGAGAAGCTGAAGGAACTGCAAGAAAAAATAAGCAAATGACTAACGTAATCTTGCTAGGCGTATTAGGAGCGGCCGCATGGATGGATTGGAGACAAAGGAAAATACCGAATACTCTTGTTTTTCCAGCGATTGCTGTCGGCTTATGGCATCAGTGGGAAGGTGAATTTTTGGGAGGAGCATTACTAGGTGTGGCTGGAGCCTTTTTGTTGACAGTTGGTCCCGTAATCTTAAAAGGGATGGGGATGGGTGATCAAAAGCTGCTGATGGCTGTTGGAGCTTGGACAAGTTGGAGTGTGGTGTATTCTTTGTTTTTGCATTCTATCATCTTATGCCTTGTTGTGATGGTGTTCTATCCGCAAAATTGGGCTCGCCTTTGCAACAATCTTCAAATCATAGCAGCCGGATGGACAGCACATCGACAAGTTTGGCTTCCAGACAGGGCAAAAACAGCCTTTTCATTCCCCTACGCCGTATATTTGCTGGGTGCTTTTGTGTTCCAATCCGTACGAGATGTCATCGGAGCAATCGGATGATTACACGCTTGGGACGAGTGATACGTGCGAGGATGAAAGATGAGCGAGGCAGCCAGATGATTGAGTTTATTTTGGTGTTTCCTTTAGTTTGGATCTTGATCGTATTCTCCTTTGACCAATTCAGCATGATGTACAACAAGCAAAAGGCATTGGCGGCTGCGTATGAGGCAGGGAGAATTGCTGCAGTGCAGCCCAATTTCGGTTTGGCCAAATTCCATGCGAAAGAGCGAGGCACATCGGAACTAGCACAAGGTATTGGAGTCCTTCACAAAGATGTCCAGCTGGAGCTTGATGGGAACGGCTGGAGAAAAGGCAGTCATGTAAAAGCTGAAGCAACAGTTTCATTTCGGCTTCTCTCCACGGGAGAATTATTCGAGATAACTGAAAGCTATCACATGATGGTTGAAAATGCGGAGGAGAAGCAATGAATGATTCGTTGCATCATTTTTTGAATCGAGTGAAGGAAGAGCGCGGGGCAACTATGATTACTGTGCTCTTCTTTCTCTTCTGCTTGGGCAGTCTGCTCTCTATCCTGTTATTTTTGGAACAGACAGATTATCTAAAAATGAAGATGCAACATACAGCGGATTTGATTACTAAGGGAGCACGTGCGGCTGGAAAATGGGAGTACGTGGATACAAACGGTGATAAGCAAATCAGATTGTTTGCGACAACAGAAGAAGCGGAACGGCGTGATGCGGATATCATTCGCGGGGCACGTGAAGAAGCGGGGATTCTTTGGAGATTAAACAGGGGGAATCTGGAGGGAACAAGTGATGAGGTCTCTGTTATTCACCAAAAAGGTGAACGGCCTTATTTGTACTTGCAAGGAATCTATCATTTAGAAGTAAAGCTTGAAAAGGACATACCTGTATTTTGGGATGAGCTTTTTGTAAAAATGAACAGAGTCTCCCAGTCTGGGGTCTATGAATAAAGTCACAATTTTGAACAAAGGTACTGTTATTTTTGTCCTAATCCCGCGTGGTAATTTAGTAGTATATTCCAAAAATGGGGATAGGAGTGATATGACAGTGCCCTCAAAAATAGTCGATCGGTACAAACGAATTCTTAGCGGAGAGCAAAAGCGTTTTTCCCCGTATGAGTTCGAAGATGTGCAGTACCGAAAGCAAAAAGTCCAATTAGTTGTTAGATATGCGATTGAAAATGTAAAAAGATGGACTCCTGAGCAGGCGAGACGTGAATTGAGCTTGCAGGATGTCAAAGAACTGAAGCTGCATTTGGTGAGAGAATTTATTGAGCCGCCTATCGAGGCAAAGGCGGAGGATGTGTATTACTTCGTCGAATTCGCTTATCCGTATTTACCTCGGCTTTCAGAAGAACAACGAGTGTTATGGGTTTACCAAGAAGTGCTTTCAGGCATAAGACGTCATTTTCCCCCAGCTTATTTTCAGAGCATAAAGGGGGAGGAACGGGCAAAAATATGCGTCGACTATATGTGCAAGCATCTGCTAAAGCTGGCAGATTTGCGTCAACTGCCAAGTATTTTCAGCAAAACAGAGAGAGCCTATACGCTCCTGAAAACATATAAACTCAAGATTCTCGTCGATACGCTCTACTTTTCACCATTTGATATGGTCACTGAAATGTATCCCGAGCTTAGTGATCCCTCGTATTGGGACGAGTTATAAAAATATTTGCACAACCCTGCTGTCTTTTTTTACGGTAGAGATAGTTTCATAGGCTTATAAGCAGATGAAACGGCCGTACTCTACAGGTGAGAGAAGGAGGCGTTGCGTATGGCAACAGTAGAGGCTCACCAGAAATGCTCTGCATCCGTGGAGCAGCTTCTAGGGCGACAAGTACGCTACCAGAAGCACAAACCCGGCAGACATCTTTCAGTGGAAAGAGTTCCGCAGGGAGCGTTCCAGATCGAATCCGTACTTCGATTTGGAGACAGAGTAGTACTCAATGACGGGCTAATTGTAATGGAGAATGCTCCAACCGTCATGGAGCGCGCGGGAAGGATTGCTCTTCTTTTCGCGACCGGAGAAGAACTTTACTTTGTAACTGAGTAGGTTCTCTTAATCGCCTTGCACGGTTGCGTGTGAGGCGACCCATAAAGCGAACTGCCTGGTTTATCAGGCTAAATAAGATTCGACGAGTCGAGAATGCTGTTGGAGAATATCAATCGTTCTATAAAAAGGAAATGGGGGTATTTTGACGTGTTGGCAAAGAGTGCAATCGAATTAGTCAACCGCTGCTATGAGGAGACAAACAAGCTGACATTGTTGTCATTGGAAGAGTTTAAGGAATCCTTTATTGCTTTTGTTTTTGGAGATTACCAGGAAGAGTTTATGGTTCAGTATGATCTGGAAGAGTTTTATGAGCATTTGAATCAGCTTCAGTTATCTAATTGCCGGAGAGATTTTGATCGGGCAGTTGAGGAATGGTACATCACAGAGTATGGAAGCGGGTATAAAGGCGTCAATTATCATGACATTTTGTTTACGCTAGTAAAGGAAGCAGTCGTTCAATACCAATCGCCAAATCGGATAGCACTCATCCGAGACGTAACCAAACTCCTAACTATGCCAAATGGATTTCTCGCCCGATGGCAAAATGGGCAGATACGTGAACGTCCCATCCCCACATATTTTAAATACTTGATGAAGCTCGGAGTACGTACACATGAAGATATTGAAACGCTGGTAGACATGTGGCTGGTAGAGTACCCAAACGCATTTAATAAAAAACAGCAGGAGCTCTTTGCTAATCCACCTAGAAGAGGAAGACCTAACAACGTCGAGCTTGCTCTATTAATCGAGCTAGCCATGAAAGTGAGACCAGAAATGACAGCTCAGGAAAGGGAGCGACTGCGCAAAATATACTATTATCACCGCAAGTCCCTCACTGTTCGAGAGATGGTTGAAAAATTTGAGAAATACATCGCCAGTAAAAATAAATCAAATGATTCCCAGGTGGGATAATCATGTTTCACCAAATGAGCCGCTTTGTCTCCAGGTTTCGTGATTTGGAGCAGCAGGAGTTTTCACAGTCTATTGAGGAAGAGCGGCAATGGAAAGTACTTAAAGAAAAGCTTGCTTCTCCACAAATAGTTGAGCAACAGGAGTCGTATCAGCGTAAATGTATTGTCGTTATGAGTTTGTACGCACAGGCTGGAGCTAGTTTTCTTGCAAGTAACCTAGCGTATGCATGGTCAGGAAAAGGCATTCCTGTTACCCTTTCCGAGTTGCCAAAAGTAACATCCTATTATTATTTTGCTTTTGATTTTGAACGTAGAGCTCGACAACAAGTAAGAGATTCTCCTACATCATTGCTCCTCATGCAAAATAACTATCTTCGCATCCAGATAGAATCCCCAGCACAAATTCAGCATGAATCTTCTCAAACAGATATAGCCAACTGGTTACTACGGATTTGTAAGGATAGTCCCATTGTTGTCATTGATGTTTCTTCCTACTGGAATGATATCCACTCCAAACAAATTTTTGAGCATGCCGACGAAATATGGGTAGTTTTTGATGCCGATTTGGCTAGACTAACCCGTTTGTTCCTGCTAGAGCCAGTCCCTGCTTGGTGGAGGACAGAAAGAAGAAAAATAAAAATGATAGCAAACAAGTGGAATAGCCAATTGTCTCGGACAAGCATCATGAAAAAAGTAGAAGGAACGCTCTCCCTATGGGATCAGCAGCCTGTAGCTGCACGGGTAACTAACATGATTCCGTTGATGGATGGAGAGAAAACAGCAATGGCAAGCGCCAAAGCCAATCTACTTTTGGAGCTTTTCCCCGAGGAAGAGAGTGAATTTCAGTCATTGATTCATGCTTATAAAGGAAGGATGTTATGAAGAAGCAAACATTGCTTGTCATTTGCTTAATTTCGTTTCTGCTAGCAGGATCGTCCTTTTATGCAGCGACTCAATATATTGACGCGATGGCTGCGGAAAAGCTGTTTGCCCCAGTCGTAAAGGTAGCTGCAGGGAAAGAAATATCAGCCTTCGAGCCGATTACACAAAACGACGTGATACTTGTACAGGAAGAGGTAGATGAAATTCTTCCAGGTTCAGCGCGTGATTTGGATACCGTTCTGGGGAAAAGGAGCACGCAGACTATATACGAAGGCGAGCAATTATTATTGGAAAAGCTGACAGATTCGCAGCTTTTACCGGAAAAAGGGGAGGCGCGTTACGAGTTCCCCCTACTATCCATTTATCCTTTAACGGAATTACGCAAAGGTGATCATGTGAAAATTTGGGTCAAATACAAGAGTCCCTCGGAGCTGCAAGACTATCCTGCACCACTGCATTTTCAAAAAACGAATGATACGGCAGATTTGTTATTTGAAAGTCAGCTTGCAAGCGTGAGGGATAGTAATGGTATTGAGATCTATACATTAAAGCCTAGCTTGTTGCCATCGCCTGATCAGATGGATTCCATCTTTCATGGATCACGAGAAAAGCCGTTGCAGAATGGCGAAAAGCGATATCGTGACTACCGAGTTCAGCCAACAGCACTACCTGCTTTTATCGGCTTTAATTTGACAGACGAGGAGTATGTGATAGTGAGCGAGGCAATGTCATATGGGATGCTTCAGGTCGGTCATATCATGGGTTCGAAGGAGCAAGCGTCATGAAAATTTTAGTTTGTTATCCGATGAAGTCACTCGCCAAAACGTATATGCCTATGTACAGTGATGTGCTGGTAGCCGAGTCGGCGGAGGAGTTTTCACGGCTTGTGCAGCTTTATATGCCAGAAGCTTCCGTGATATTTTCCGAAATGTTCAACACTCCCGTTTGGGAATGGCTGCCGGCACTGAAAGCACAACTCCCGTCCAACTCACCGTTAATTATTGTTCCTCTCTACCGGGATGAGAAGATGATTGAGAAGGTAGCTGAGGAGTCCGGGCTAGAGGACGTATACCTGTTATCAGCCCATTTATCCCAAGAAGAAATACGCCATCAAATCAGTCTGATTCTAGGCTTCGTGCAAGAGTGTGCAGATATTGGATCGTCAAAAGAAAAGGGGCTCGTCTACGCTTTGCTGAGCTACGGTGCTTCTGGCATCACTACTTTTTGTATTAATTATCCCGTCATACTAGGGAGGCAGCATCCTGAAAAGCGAATTGTTGTACTTGATATGAATGACGCTAAGCCCGATTTATCACGATTCTTCAAACTCCAACAACATCAATTATCTTTATTTCGTCCTGACTTTATCGATATTCAAACAACTGCCAAGCGTAACTGGAGCAATGTCTGCAAACAGAGCGCGCACTTGCCTAATTTGTATTACGCACATGCTGCTAGCAAATGGAAAAGCTCAGAATTAAGCAATCTAATTAGTGTGTTTCGCATGCAATTTGACTATGTATACATCGATTGGGGTTACTGCTTTCCTGAGTCTGAGACTCTACAGCGGTTGCTTCATACTGTTGACCGCAATCTGTTATTCGTGAGAGCTGATCCCTTTAGTATCGATAGTGCTAGAGAGTGGCTGCATAACTGGAGAGAAAGAGGAGTGAAATGCGAGGTTCTGCTCAGTCATTTAGATCCTGGGCAACCCTTTCGAATCGGGGAGGATGTTTCGGTCTATGGTGTTGTACCACGCATTTCGGAGAGCAGGCTCATGCAATCTCATCAAAGCTGCAGCGTATTAATAGAAGAGTTTTTCGCTCCCAAATCGTACATCAGCAGTTTGAAGGAAATTGCTAAGGCACAATATGTGGACAGAAGTGCGGTGTTTTGCTGATGAGAGGGATAGAGCGAGAACAACCAGTTAAATCGGACATCCAAACCATCGAGGACATAAAACAGGTAGCAAGAGATTATTTAAATCATTTTGGCAAAACTCGAGAAGAAAAGCTAGAGATGCAACGCATTCTCGCTTTGGCAGAACAGGGAGATCGCGATAGTCACAACCATATTATTCTTCGCTTACAGCATTATTTTGAGGAAGTCCTCCAACGACCAGTAACCGAACAGATTTTGCCGCATGTTAACGGTTACGAGGGGCTCACCTTTTCTACTTACGGGTGGGGCATACTTGATGCCGTCCTCCATTTGTCTCCGTGGGTAGAGGAAGTGCGAATTTCTGCAAACCGCAACATTGCGTACCTGGAGCAAGGAGTCAAAAAATTTCTCTCTTACACACCAAGCTGGAAAGAGGTTGAAATCCTCCAACAAAAGTTGACCAATACAGCGGGCCTATCTTTTAACGAGAAAAAACCTAGATTGAGCGGGTACCTACATTCGCTAAAAGCAAGATTAACCATGTTCACTTTCCCTTATTCCAGAGTACCGACCATTCTGGTTAGACGATTTACAACACCTTCTTTTTCGCTCGACCAACTCCGTACACAGCAGCAGCCAGCCTTCGACGAAAGAATTCAATGGCTAATCGAACAGCAAGTGTACGGACGCAGCAATGTGCTGGTTATTGGACCAATGGCTGCAGGGAAAACAACGTTGATGATGTGTATGTTGAAGCTGAAAGACCCTCGGACAGAATATGTCACGATCTTTGAAAGTGAACACGAGATGCGATTTGGTGATATTTGGCCAGGGGAAGTGATTGAACTCCAAAACGTGGAGGAAATCGGCATTGAATTAGAGCATTGTTTCAAAGACATGTACCGGTCAACCGCAAATACGATCTTGATTGGAGAAATTCGCGAGCCTATAGAAGCGTACCATTTTATAAATGCCGGAATCAGAGGGACAGACGCTACAATCGGAGCGATGCACGAACGATTTGCTCATAGGGCGTTACATGATTTGACCGATCTTGTTTATCAATACGGAGGGCGAAGTGTCGAGCTGACCCAGGAGAGAATTAGCAGGGCAGTCAATTTTGTCAATTCGCTTACATACCGTAACAGTGGTCACCGTTTTATTGATGCTATTCATGCGACGGAGTGGAATTCATCATTTAACCGAGTGGAATCTATTCCCCTTGTAGGTCGCAACATGCAGACGGGAGTCTATGAATGGACAGGGAATCAATTGAGCTCAGAGTTAGTTGAATACATGTGTTACGTCGGCAAAGCAGACATTGAAGTGTTGAAAGAGCTACGTCTTACCGATATAGGCAGGCAGCTATGATGTACACATTTCTTTTCCCGGTGTTTCTATGTCTCTTCTCTGGTTTTCTGTTTCTCGGCTTACACCTGTATAAGGGATGGAGAAGTCCCCGCGTATTCTTCCCGCGTACAGTTGAGGTATGGAGAGAGAAATTTTTAAGCCATTCTACCCGACGCATGATGTATGAACGCTTTGATCGTTGGTGTCAAATTGTGGGGGGTACACCAGAAGGGTACGTATTACTATCCCTGATTGGCGGGATAGCGGGATTCATATCGGGTATTTTGCTAGGGAATATGATTGTATCCTTATCGCTTTTTCTCCTATTGCTCTTGCTGCCAACACTGATTTTATACGCAGGCTATACGGTACAAATGAATAAAAAAATCAGCTCATTTTGTCGTTTCGTAGAGTTGTTTGCCCGTTATTATAACAGTCGCAAAAACATCGTCCTTACCTTTCGCGAAATGATAGAGGAATGCCCCAAAGAATTATTGCCTGACCTCCTTCTGCTGAACAATAGCCTTTCGGATGGGGGAAACTCGGTTGTGGCAGTGGAACAATTTGCGCAGAGACTGGACCATCCGTGGGCATTTGATTTTGCAACGTATATATCCAGCGGTTTGGAAGGAGAAACAGAAGATATTCAATCACCTCTAAATCGGTTAACAAATGAGATGTTTGTACAACAAGATGAAAAGCATGAGCGTGACAGTGAAATATACTCCATTTGGATCAGCCTCCTAATCGTCATAGCAATTTGCATTTGCTTGATCCCATACAATCAAGGGCTGCTTCAAGATTCTTATCGTCTCTATTTCTACACGCCAGATGGACAAGCCATATTAGCGATTGCGATGACTGTGTGGATTTTTTCGATCCTATTGGCTTTTATTTGGGGAAGGAGGTATCGCTAATGCCAATGCTAATTATGTATACCTACCTTGGATTAGGCGCTCTATTTGTTTTTAGTGCAGCGTTTATGATCGGAAAGTATTTGTTTCACAAGCAAAAGCCAAAACTGTTTGTTTCTGGGGTGTGGTGGGAAAAGTGGGAGCAGGCACTCAAGCCTGACGAAGACGATAAATGGGAGCAGTTACTATCGCGAGCAGGAAGGCCTTTTGGATGGGGTAAACCGGAGTGGGTGTTTCTGCAATTGTTGACTGGAAGTACCGTTTGCATCCTGATTCTTATGTGGGTCGTCGTGAGTCGAATGGAATCATTTCCACTGCTGTCGATGTCCCTAGCATCTGCAGGCAGTTACATGCTACCGTACATGGGCTTGAAGATGTGGGCAAATCACAGGGAGGATATGCTGAGCACAGATATCGCTAGATTTATCAATCGCTATGTGACCCTTTTAGAAAATCAGGTGCCCATTTACAATGCCATGGTCAAGGCAGCAAGACCGACTAGAAAGCTAAAGGAGTATATCCCTACTTTATCTGAGTGGAACAGAGACCCTAATGAAGCACTTGAGAGCTTTAAATACAAAATTGGTGTCGACGACGGAATTATCCTCGTATCGAGCATGCGTACAATTGAAACGCTGAGCGAAGGACAAGTAAGTGCTACTATGCAACGAATGGAATGGGCTGTCGATCACCGAAGAATGTTTCGTCATCGAAAAAAAATAAAGTCTTTAGGGATTGGCTACACGGTCATTGTCTACCCGGCTTTTTACATGGGGTTATTGGTAGCCATGTTTCCTTGGTATAAGCTGCTTACAGAAATACTGGATAAATATTTGACCTGAGGAGGAGCAACTCATGACGAAGCTATTATCTATCATCATGTGCATCGTTTTCTCTTTAGGAATAATTGTTTCTAGCCTGTCTGAAATAAACACATCGGTAGTAAGAGAAGACGGGCTGAGAGATCGAGCAGTTGGGTGGATCGATAAAGCCATACCTTAAATCACGAATGAGAAAAGGGGAAAATTGAGATGTCCAAAATGTTTTTTATATTTTTAGCATGCGTCATGGTATTAGGGATCGGTGTCAGCAGTTATGGTAATGAGTTAAGCCCTGCAGCAAACGATTCTGCTGAGAGCATTAACCAATCCATCACATCGCTGAACTACGATACTCGAAATGAAAACATCAACTTTAGGATGCAAAACGGAACATCCTATACGTCGTCAAACTGATGTTGCACATACACGTATTTCTGATCATTTCGATTATGGTAGGGAGCTTGTGCGCGGTGTTTTGGAATCTCCAACCAGAGGAGCAGCTTAAACAGACACAACGAGAAAGGGTGTATCGAGCAGCGACGGTGATCTTCCATTAAAGAAGAGCTGGCGTTTCTAAAACGATGGTGAAAGCAAAAGTCTTTCTTATATGTCTACTGGTCCTTCTAATGATCACTTCCGCATTGGGAGCTTATCACTTGTACGCAATGGAAAGGGCGATTGCCCGTGGAATCTATGCCGACTTACTGGATGATATGCAGGATATCGGATATTTAGAGCCGACGTTAGCAGATTACTATCTTCTGAAAATGAAAGAATTGGGGTGGGAAGTGACAGGAGATGCGTTTGCTGGCAGCTGGCCTCGAACCGAGAGCGAGCGAGCTCGTAAAGAGCGGCAGGAGGTTATTACCTTGTCGGTTACCATCCAGCCTTCAAAAGTGACCCAATGGCTGCACAAATTTGTAGAGGGGGATACATCCTTTTCCTTTACGGGAAGCCGTCCGTCCGAATACTTCGATCCAGGGTGGTAGTGCATGAATAAAATGATTAGCATTTTGGCTGTAATGGCGATTATTTTGCCTTTGACGTTAGGGTTGCTTCTCACCGGTCCGCAAAATCTGTTTTCGGCATGCACGCAGTTTTTCGGCGATTTGCTCGCGGAAGTAACGCGTTTTGGTACAGGCTAATGGGTCAATTAATCGCTGTGATACTGAACATTATGGTTATGCTACTCGTTCCATTAGGGCTTTTACAGGTACATACGGTTGTTCAGGCCAGGAACGAATTATTGGAAGTGAGCGCGGCCGCTACGAAATACGTTAGCAACCACGGAGGGACGAGTGAAGCCAACCTGCAACAAGAGGTTCGGGCATTGATCGCTCGGGAGCTGAGTGAGAAAAAGTTTTCCATTCCAGATCAGGACCTGTTTGTCAGTGTCACTCGGACTCGTTCACTTGATCCCGTTCTGTGGAGCCACGAAGATGAGTTTGTCGTGGAGCTGGCAATTCCATACCCCCGATTTACCTCTTGGATTCCAATGCCGGCTGATTCCTTGCAAGTCCAAAGAATAGGTACGGTTAACATCATGGACTACGATTTGTAAAAGCTCCAGTTAGGAGGCTATCGTTACGGGTATAAATATCTTATCCATTTCGACGATGCTATTCTTTTTGCTGGTAGGTATGTTTATTGTAGATGCAGACATCGCCATGCAGAAAAAAGCAGAGCTGAAGATACTCCTTGAGTTGTCTAATCATCACGCCACCTTTGCTGTTGATCCTGTATTGAAAACAGAGGGTGTGATTGATCTGCTAGAAGACGAGGCCCTTGAACGTTTTGATGACAGAATGTATGAGAATGGTGGCTATCGTCGTGAGCAAGCCATGTTCGTCCCTCAAGCAGACAGTGTGACCACGGATCCCATTCCTTTCTCGCGCTATTATGTGGATTTCCGTTCGTGGCGCAATGACCACCAATTACGCCTACAGTACAATGGGACAACCCTCGTGACAGAACGAGCAACAAAAGGGCCAGCTCGTCCGGGAGGTGGTATGCTGCAGATTACCGTCGTAACTGAGCATGGAGAAGAATTGCACCTCGCACCAAAAACAATGGTCGGTCCATCCCATGTCGTAGTTGCCTACATTGACGAGCGGCCGTTTCTGCCGCTGCTGCCGCTACATTCGTTTCCGGTCGTATCTGTAGAAGAACTGAAAGATTAGTCAGACTTATTTACAAATTGCAAATTTTTCTGGTACTATGTAGGAAAGTGCTTACCCAGCTTGCGATTGTGAGGAAGTCGCTCTCCGAACATCCCGTTTGCCGGTCCGTTAAGCATAGTAAAAGTGGGGTTATTGATTTGTTTGATAAAGATACCATTTATATCGTAGGCGATGCACAGTCCTCTTCGAACAATCCGATTACACAGCAATTCAGTGCTTTTTTTATCGGATTGGTAGTCGATACTTCCAACGACAAGATCGTAGATGCGGCCTGTTCCTCCACAGTCCAACTGACGTCTGATTTTGCTCGGTCGATCTTTATCGGTCATTCGATTATGGCGTCGGACGAAATTGGCGAAGAGATTCGTTTTCGGTATTTTGGATCTTCCCAAAAAACATTGATCGCAGCGTTTAAGGACGCGCAAAAGAAGTACAAACAAGCAGTTTCCACGAGAAATAAAGCCACAGTCACCAAATGAATACACCCGCTGCTTTATTTATTCGTATGCTCGGCATACACGTAAGTAAAACCCAGCAAATGCCATGATCGCGTGCATTTGCTGGGTTTTTTGCTTATTACGAGAGGTCAGTTTTTGATGAAAAGGAGGAGAGTCCTTGCTATCTTTTGTCTTCCGCAGATTTATCTCCATGATCGTGACGTTATGGCTCATCATTACCCTCACCTTTTTCCTGATGCATGCCGTTCCAGGATCTCCTTTTGAAAAAGAAGGAAAGGCATTAAACGAAGCAGTTGCAGCGAACCTCAATGCCTACTACAACCTGGATAAGCCGCTACTTGTCCAATACGGGCTGTACTTGCAAAAGCTGGTGCAGTTTGACCTTGGACCATCCATTGCCAACAGCTCGGATACGGTCAACAAAATGATCGCCCGTGGATTCCCCGTCTCTTTTCAACTCGGACTGATATCTGTCGTTTTTGCGATTGTCACTGGTATCGCGCTTGGTGTGATCGCCGCGCTACGACATAACCGTCTCATTGATTATCTTGCTATGATTATTGCTGTTATCGGGATATCTGTTCCCAGCTTTGTTGTTGCTTCCTTATTAATCAAATATTTGGCGGTCGAGTGGAAGCTGTTGCCGACTGCAACGTGGGGGTCTTGGCAGCATGTGATTATGCCAGCACTTGCATTAGCGTTTGGTCCGATTGCGATTATCGCTCGTTTGACCCGTACCAACATGCTGGAAGTGTTGACCCAGGAATACATTGAAACTGCTCGTGCAAAAGGGCTGTCTCCAGCGACGATTGTGTTGAAGCACGCACTGCGTAATGCGATTTTGCCTGTCGTCACGCTTTTAGGCGCACTGATTGCCAACGTTTTAACGGGAAGCTTTGTGATCGAAAAAATATTTGCGATTCCTGGGATGGGGAAATATTTCGTCGCTGGCATTAATAACCGCGACTATTCCGTCATTATGGGAACGACCGTCTTCTATAGCGCACTTTTGATTTTCCTGATGTTTGTCGTCGATGTACTATACGGCATCATTGATCCACGAATTAAGCTGCATCGAAAGGAGAGCGAAGGATGATCGTTTCTGATGATTTATTTATCCCTATGCGAAAAGACAACCTCAATGCGGAAGCGATTGTGCGACCTCAACTGACGTTTTGGCAAGAAGCTTGGCTTCGGCTCAGAGGAAACAAGCTGGCTCTGATGGGGTTGGTGATTATTATCCTGCTTGGGATTATGGCTACGATTGGGCCGATGATCTCTGGTCATGAATACGCCAAACAGTCGATTATTATGAAAAACAAACCTCCATCCGAAGCGAACTGGTTTGGTACTGATGATTTTGGTCGCGATGTGTTTACCCGTGTTTGGTATGGTGCACGCATTTCCCTGTTTGTCGGTTTGACGGCAGCGCTTATCGATTTTTTCATTGGTGTCTTGTATGGAGGAATTGCCGGATATATGGGCGGACGAATCGATAATATCATGATGCGCTTCGTCGATATTTTGTACGGACTTCCTTATTTGTTGGTTGTGATTTTGCTGATGGTCGTCATGGGGCCTGGACTTTTAACCATTATTATCGCGTTAAGTGCGACTGGCTGGATCGGGATGGCCCGGACTGTGCGCGGTCAGGTTCTGCAAATGAAAAACTCGGAGTACGTACTGGCGGCAAAAACAATGGGGGCAAAGCCTTTCTACATCATTCGCAAGCACCTGCTACCCAACACAATTGGCATCATCATCGTCTATGTTACGTTATCTGTTCCATCTGCGATTTTTGCAGAGGCGTTTCTGAGCTTTCTCGGTCTTGGTATTCAGGCGCCGATGGCTAGCTGGGGAGTGATGGCGAACGATGGACTCCCCACCCTTTTGTCCGGTCATTGGTGGCGGCTCTTTTTCCCTGCTTTCCTCATCTCGCTGACGATGCTCGCGTTCAACGTGCTCGGTGATGGCTTGCGCGATGCGTTCGATCCGAAGTCAAGGAGGTAGGCAACATGAATAAAACGGAAAAGCTGCTGGAAGTCAGTGGGCTTCGGGTCACATTCAAGACGCATGGCGGTGAAGTGAACGCTGTTCGGGACGTGAACTTTACCTTGAACAAAGGGGAGACACTGGCGATTGTTGGTGAATCTGGATGTGGGAAAAGCGTGACTGCAAGGAGCATTATGCGTTTGATCCCGGAGCATATCGGAAAAATCGCAGGAGGAAGCATTCATTTTAAAGGGCAGGACTTGGCAAAGCTGCCGGAAAAGCAGATGCGCGAGCTGCGTGGGAAAGAAATCTCGATGATCTTTCAAGATGCGATGACGTCACTCAACCCGACCATCACCATTGGTGAGCAGATTATGGAGGGAATCATTCGCCATCAAAAGGTCGCCAAAAGCGAAGCCAAGCGGCAAGCGATTGAAATTCTCACCTTGGTCGGGATCGCCAATCCGGAAAGTCGTTTGAAGCAGTACCTCCATCAGTTTAGTGGCGGGATGCGCCAACGGATCATGATTGCGATTGCGCTTGTCTGTAAGCCGTCCATTCTGATTGCGGATGAGCCTACGACAGCGTTGGATGTGACGATTCAGGCGCAAATCATCGAGCTGTTCAAAAGCATTCAGCAAAAGACCGGGGTCTCGATCATTATTATCACGCATGATTTGGGAGTCGTCGCCAAGATTGCGGATCGGGTCAATGTCATGTATGCCGGAAAAGTGGTAGAGTCCGGTCCTGTTCGCGACATTTTTTACAATCCGCAGCATCCGTACACCAAAGGCTTGCTGGCGTCGATGCCTCGTTTGGATGCAGATCGTTCTATTCCGCTCAGCCCAATACCCGGAACACCCCCGGATTTGTTCAGCCCGCCAATTGGCTGTGCATTCGCAGCGCGCTGTGACTACGCGTTGGAAGTATGTCGGAATTACCAGCCTGCGGAGACCCATGTCCATAGCAAACACGCGGTTTCCTGTTGGTTGCAGGACCCTCGGGCGAAGAAGTTGTTAGCGTCGATGCAACCGCCAACAGGGACCTGATTCAAGGCTGTCGAGGGCAGTGGTCAAGCCCGGCTTCATTCGTGTAAAAGAGGGTGTCGTCTGACGTCACTATCCTTTTACGACATACAAAAACAAAAAAATAAGGGGGAAGAAACAGTGAAAAAACTATCAACATTGTTGCTGACAGCTACGCTGGGTGTTTCTATGCTCATGGCTGGATGTACATCGGGTCAACCAGCTGCACCGAGTGAGAATGCACCAGGCAACACGGCTCAGCCAAACGCTCCGACGCCGGGTGATCAAGCGGCAAAGCTCCTGTTGCTGAATAATATCAAGGAACCGACGTCATTGGACCCGCCGATTGGCTTTGATGAGCCGTCCTATAATATTTTGAACAACTTGATGGAAGGCTTGACTCGCCTGGACGAAAATCAAAAGCCTCAACCAGCGGCCGCTTCCGAGTGGACAATCTCCGAGGATGGCAAAACCTATACCTTTACCCTGCGTGACAACAAATGGTCCAATGGTGAACCGGTAAAGGCTCAGGACTTCGAATTCGCGTGGAAACGCATGCTTGATCCTGCACTGGCATCTCCGGCGGCATCCCTCGCGTACATTATTGAGGGAGCGGAGGCATATAACAGCGGTAAAGGTCCGGTGGATGGCGTAAAAGTAAAAGCGGTGGACGACAAAACACTAGAGGTCGTGCTCGCTCAACCAGCTTCCTGGACGCTCCTGTTGGCATCCAACCCAGCTTTCTTCCCTGTACACAAAGCAACTGTAGAAAAAGATCCGAAATGGGCAGCAGAAGCAGCAAGCTTTGTCGGAAACGGGCCATTCAAGCTGACAGAATGGGCGCATGACAGTGAACTGAAAATAATGAAGAGCGATACGTACTGGGATGCAGCAAACGTAACTCTGCCTGGTGCTGTTTGGAAAATGATTGATGACGAGAATACCGAGTATCAAATGTTTACGAACGAAGAGCTGCACAGAACGACAACCGTTCCTGCAGACATGGCAGACCAATTGTTCAAAGATGGCAAAGTATTCGTGCGTGATGGAGCAGGTACAGAGTTTTATCGTTTCAACGTCACGAAGGAGCCATTTGATAATGCCAATATTCGTAAAGCCTTCAGCTTGGCGATTGACCGTAAGACGCTGGTTGACCTGGTGCTGATGCGTCAACAAAAGCCGGGAACTGGCTTCGTATCTTATGGTTTACCTGATGCCAACGGTGAAGGACAATTCCGTGAGGTAGGCGGAGAATTGGTGAACTTCAACCCAGATGAAGCGAAGAAGCTCCTGGAACAAGGAATGAAAGAAAAAGGCTACACAAAGCTGCCGGAGGTTACACTCACGTACCGCAGCGGAACGGCCAACGAGAAAACGGCACAAGCCGCGCAGGAAATGTGGAAGCAGACGCTGGGCGTAGATGTGAAGCTGCAAAAGGTAGAGGGAAAAGTTTTGACGGATATGCAAAAGCAATTGCAGTATCAAATTGCTCGTTCTTCCTGGTTGCCTGACTTCGGTGATGCGATCAACTTCCTCGACATTTTCCAATCGAAGGCAGCAAGCAATCGTACGGGCTGGGGCAATGCACAATTCGACAAGCTGATCCAAGACGCATACAAGGAGCCAGACGATGCAAAACGTCTGAAGCTGCTTCATGATGCAGAAAAAATCTTGTTGGATGAAGCGCCAATCGCACCGCTTTATTTCTATAACACTTCCTTGCTCTCAAGCGACAAAGTGAGTGGTGTACAAAGCTCTTCACTGAGCTACACAGACCTGAGAAAAGCTGTCGTGAAGTAAGAAATAGTAAGTAGGGAGAAGTCATTTCAGGCGGATGAAATGACTCTCCCCCTTTTTTGCTAGAATTTTTAATAGTGCTATAATTTAGTATGTCTATGAGAAAAAACACAACGAAGGAAAGCACGAGTGCTGGAGAAGATGGAGGAAAACATGATTATTCAAGCCATCGAAGTAAAACGAATTTCTGTACCATTGAAAAAGCCTTTTAAAACGGCTTTGCGTACGGTGCATAGTCTGGAATCGATTCTGGTGAAAATCACCTGCGACAACGGTATGGTCGGGTGGGGCGAAGCTTCGGCGACTGTCGTCATTACCGGAGACAGCATCGAGAGCATCGAGTCAGCGATTATGAATACGATGAGACCTCAGCTCATCGGCTTGAATTTGCTTGCCTATGAACGAGTTTTCCAAACCTTGCACCAATCCATGGTAGGAAATACGAGTGCGAAGGCAGCGGTAGACATTGCGTTGTACGACCTTATTTCTCAGCGAGCAGGAATGCCGTTGTATCAATTCCTCGGGGGCTACCGTGACCAATTGGAAACCGATTATACCGTTAGCGTGAACTCCCCGAAGGAAATGGGCGAGGATGCGGCTCTCTACCTCAAGCAAGGCTTTCACGTACTGAAAATCAAGGTCGGCAAGGACAACATCGAGGATGACATTTTACGCATCCAGGAAATTCGCAAATCCGTGGGCAATCAGGTGAAGATTCGTCTTGATGCCAACCAGGGATGGAATGTAAAAGAAGCGGTCCAATCGATTCGCAAAATGGAGGACATGGGTCTTGGCATCGAACTCATTGAGCAGCCTGTAAAAGCGCATGATCTGGAAGGCTTGAAGCGGGTAACAGATTCGGTCGATACGCCAATCATGGCTGACGAGAGTGTGTTTTCACCAGCGCAGGCCCTGCAGGTGTTGCAAAACCGTGCGGCAGACATGATTAATATCAAGCTCATGAAGGCTGGTGGCATTTACAAAGCACAATTGATCAACCAATTGGCTGAAGAGCACGGTATTCCATGTATGGTTGGCAGCATGATCGAATCGCGTTTGGCTGTATCAGCAGCAGCTCATTTTGCGGCCAGCAAGAAAAACATCACCCGCTTTGATTTCGATGCCCCGTTGATGCTTTTGCACGATGGTATAGAAGGTGGCGTAACGTACGAGGGCCGCTTGATGCGCATGCCAGAAGAGTCTGGGCTCGGTATTCGTTCCGTCAGCCTGTGGGAGGGGGAGAACTAAGATGAAATCTGCTATAGTTTCTGTTTCTGTCGCCACTGTGTGGACCAAGCCGGAGTCGCCGCGTGATATTGACCAAGTAGCGCTCCAATCCCCGGTAGATGCACGAAGCTGGCTCGCTTCCCTTACTGTAGAAGAGAAGCTTGGTTTTTACGACAATAACGCGATTCAAACTCAAGCGCTGTATGGTACCCGCGTAGAGGTAGTCGAGGAGCAAGGGGAATGGTCACAAATTCTGATTCCTGATCAGACAACGAACAAAAACGCAACAGGCTATCCCGGCTGGGTACCGTCTCGTCAGCTAGCACCGTGGTCAGATGCTTTTGAGGTACAGCAAGGCCAAAAGCTGGCAATGGTCACGGCGGCGTTTACCCGTCTACATACAGCCGACCAAAAGCCAGACCTGGAGCTTGCGTTTTTGACCAAACTGCCGCTGATTGGGGAAACCGCGGACTGGGTAACGGTAGCGACACCGAACGGTACAGGACTTTTGCCAAAAGCAGACGTCCAAATCGTCAGAGCAAACGAGCCCATCGAGCTTTCCGGTAATCGTGGAGAGGCAATCGTAGAAGCTGGCAAGCGATTCCTCAACCTGCATTATTTATGGGGCGGCATGTCCTCTTACGGGTATGACTGCTCAGGATTTGCGTACAACATGCACCGATCTGTCGGTCTCCAGATCCCGCGTGATGCATCTGATCAGGCAAAAGCCGGACAGCTCGTGGAAAAAGAAGCGTTGCTTCCGGGGGATCTGCTGTTTTTTGCCCATGAAGAGGGGAAAGGCAGAGTTCATCACGTGGGCATTTATATGGGGAATGGTGAAATGATTCATTCTCCGGATTCGCGAAGTGCCATCGAGGTCGTCAAGCTGGATGGCTACAAGCTCGAAAAGGAACATTGCATCTCCAGACGATACTGGTAAACGGATAACGGGGAGGAGTGGCCAGATGCAACGAAAGAAGCTGGTCCAGGTAAAGAGCCTGACAAAAACCTTTACGTTGGGTAAAGGGCTCTCACTTACGGCAGCGGACAATGTTTCCTTCGATATATACGAGGGAGAAACGTTTGGACTGGTAGGGGAATCTGGCTGCGGTAAATCGACCACAGGCCGTACAATTATCGGATTGTATCAACCGACGACAGGTGAGATCATTTTTGACGGGCAAAACGTCCACCAGGCATCATCTGCTGAGCGGAGCAAACTGACACGCCATATGCAAATGATTTTTCAGGACCCATATGCTTCTCTGAACCCCCGAATGAACATAGCGGAAATCATTTCGGAGGGCCTGCATCTAAATGGGCTATATAAAGGGAAGGAACGGATAAAACGAGTGATTGAGCTATTGGAGATGGTTGGTTTGCAAAAAGAGCATGCCAACCGTTTCCCGCACGAGTTCAGTGGTGGTCAGCGACAGCGGATAGGGATTGCGCGGGCACTTGCCGTCAATCCTACCTTCATTATTGCCGATGAGCCGATTTCCGCACTCGATGTTTCGGTTCAGGCACAGGTCGTTAATTTAATGAAGAAATTGCAGCAGGAACAAAAGCTGACGTACTTGTTTATCGCGCATGATTTGGCAATGGTCAAGCACATTAGCGATCGTATTGGCGTCATGTATTTGGGCAATATGGTCGAGATGACTGCCAGTGAAATCCTTTACGAATCACCGAAGCATCCTTACACGCAGGCGTTGTTGTCGGCCATTCCTGTCCCCGATCCCGACTTGGAGAAAAGCCGTGAGCGCACCATTATCGAAGGAGACGTTCCGAGCCCGATCAATCCACCTAGCGGCTGTGTGTTCCGTACGCGCTGTCCGGTAGCCAAAGCAGTATGTGCCGAAAAGAAGCCCATCTGGCAGGAAGTAGACACGAACCACTTCGTCGCCTGTCACTTGTATCAGTAGCCTTTGGTTTTATCAGAAAATTCGACATTGTCTTTTTGCCATCCTTGGTGTTAGGGATGGCTTTTTCTTCATAAACTTTTAACTCTAACCTATGAAAGGGCTTTCATCAACTGTTCTGAGAGGAGAACTGTTAATATTCTGTTAACTGGCAGGAATCGAATGGGTTTTGTCGAAATACGGATACAGTAAAACATTCCGTGACTCACCTACTTCATCGTGATCTTCCATTCCAGAGAAGTGAGGGTTGCATATGACTCTGAGTACCTCCTCGTTCCATTCAACTCCCCGTCGCTGGCGGGAAGTGGAGACACAGTTGGGAATTGTTGTCCCTAGATCGCTTCGATCGGACACTTCTGCTCTACTGTTTTTGGAAAGCGTCGCTGCAACACCCATGTTGGACAAAGAAGAAGAGCTTGCTTGCCTGATTCGCTATCAAAGGGATGGCGATCTTGAAGCACGTGAAACGATTGTGCGCGCCTATTTACGATACGTAGTTAGTACCGCTTTGCGCCATTTGAAAAGAGGGATGCCGTTCCTGGATTTGATTCAGGAGGGCACGATAGGTTTGTTTACCGCGATTGACAAATTTGATGTGGGACGAGGCGTGCGTCTCTATCATTACTCGCACTGGTGGATTTCTCAAGCGATCACCCGTGCCATCAACGACAAAGCAACTTTGATTCGCATTCCTGTCCACATGCATGAGCAGATTCGCCAGTATCAGAAGCAAGTCCTACATCTCGTCCATGCTTTGAACCGGACGCCAGATCGACAGGAGATTGCCGTACTCTTGGATATTCCATTAGAAAAGGTGGAAGCCATTGAACTGGCTCTCATGATGAAGATGGAATCCATCGACGCTGAGCTGGACAGTGAGAAATGGCAGGCTTGGCATGAAGACGAGAGCTTGAGCTACGCAGAAATCATGGATGATGGGTTGTCCTCGCTGGATGACTGGATTGAAAAAGTAGACCTTCGCTCGCAAATGCGCGCAGCGTTGGAGCGACTTAGTCCCCGCGCCCAAGAAATTATCTCCATGCGTTATGGTCTCTATGATGACCAAGTGTATACGCTGGAGGAAGTGGGGAAAATGTTTGGGCTTACCCGCGAGCGTATTCGCCAAATTGAAGCGACGACGATTGACCGATTGCGAACACAAAAAGCTTCGCACGTATTAAAAGATTATTTAACCTAACATAGGATTGGTTATTACGGCCCCTCTTCGTACAGAGGGGTTTTTTCTGTCAGAAATGGTCGAATTGTCAAAGTGTCAGACTCACAGCGGGAGAAGCGTAGTCTTTTTCTCCTTGTGGTAAACTGGTAAGATAGCTTCATGATTTTTTCGCTATTTTAAAGAGGGAGTTCGAAAAGGAGGATCGCTATATGGGCGATTATATGATAAGAGCAACGGGTTTTAATGGGCATGTTCGTGCATTTGCCGCACGCACGACGGAATCTGTCGAAGATATGCGTCGTCGTCACGACATGTGGAATACAGCGACAGCAGCAGCGGGACGTACGCTGACTATTACCTTGATGATGGGGGCTATGTTAAAAGGAAACGAGAGCCTCCATGTCAAAGTAAAAGGAGGCGGACCAATCGGGCAGATTATGGCGGAAGCAAACGCACATGGTGAAGGAATCGCGTATGTATCCAACCCGCACGTCCACTTTGAGCTAAACGAAAAAGGCAAGCTCGATGTAGCGCGTGCAGTGGGAACAGACGGGTTTGTGTACGTAACGAAAGATCTCGGTCTCAAGGAGCCGTATCAAGGCAGTGCGCCAATCGTCTCTGGTGAGATTGGAGAAGACTTCACTTATTATTTTGTGATGTCCGAGCAAACGCCTTCAGCAGTAGGGGTGGGTGTACTGGTGAATCCAGAAGACCGTTCTGTTTTGGCGGCGGGTGGTTTTATTCTTCAGCTGTTGCCAAATACGCCTGAAGAGGTTGTGGCAGCAATTGAAGAGCGTTTGGGACAGCTTCCACAGGTTTCTCGCATGATTGGCGAAGGTTTGACTCCTGAAGAGATTTTGGCCCGCGTCTTGGATGATCCAAAAATCCTGAGCCGCACGGAGATTCAATTTAGCTGCAAATGTACAGCGGATAAGGTTGTTCAGGCACTGATCAGCATGGGACGCGAAGAAATGGAAAGTCTGATTGAGGAACAGGGCGAAGCAGAAGTACACTGTCATTTCTGTAATGAACGTTACCATTATGACAGATCCGCGTTGGAAGACATCCTGAAAGACATGTAAGCGCGGCGTCAAGTAGGGGAGTGTTGGCATGACCAACGTAAAAGGGTTGTGGGCATTCATTGGGGCGCTTGTATTGTTGCTGCTTGCCGTTACCTGGGCATGGTACCAGGCATCAGGCAAGCTGCAGCCTGCCGCCATCGTAGGGGATAAGACGATTAGCAACGACGAGTATGTAACGGCGCTGAAACAAAAGTTCGGTAAGCAAGTGCTAAACGACATGATTAATCGGGAAGTCGTTTTTCAAGAGGCGAAGCGATCCGGCATTACGGTTGATCCGAAGCAGCTGGAGCAAGAGCTTTCCCAGATTCGCGACAGTTACGGCAGTCGGACAGACAGCGAGTTTGAGGCTGCGCTAATCAAACAAGCGGGGACGACCGTGGAAGCCTTGAAGCAGGAGATTTCTTATCAAATCCTGCTGCAAACCCTGGCAACGAAGGACATGACTATCAAGGATGAAGAAGTGCTAAACGTCTACAATAGCCGATCTGACCGTTATACCCGACCGATGCAGATGCGTTTAGGACAAATCGTCGTGGCTTCACAAAAAGAAGCGGAAAAAGTTTTGGCTGATTTGAAAAACGGGGCCGACTTTCAGACGATTGCCAAAGAGCGTTCGATTGATGCAGATACAGCGGCGAGTGGCGGGGATGTAGGCTGGGTTTCCATCAAGGATAATCGATTGCCTGACGAGGCGAAGCCCATCGTAGAAAAGCTGGAGAAAGACAAACATAGCGAAGCGATCAAAATACAGGATCAATACGTCATTTATCAACTGATAGAGCGTAGGGAAGCCAGTCAACGGACGTTTGAAGAGGTAAAAGAGGAGCTGCGCCGAGAAATCGCATTTGCCCAGGTCGAGTCGCTGGATGTCGTGCTGGAGCGATTGCGAAAATCGGTAGGGGTCCAGATTTCTGGGCAAATGCCTCATTGACCAAATAGGCTACCGTTGATATAATTATGTCAATAAATCCTAGCATTTTACTCGGTTATGAAAAATAGGAGGGGCAGAACATATGCGCGTGGCTAATTCCATTACCGATTTGATTGGATTTACTCCGCTTGTAAAGCTAAATCGTGTTGTCACCGAAGATATTGCAGACATTTACTTGAAGCTGGAGTTCTTCAACCCGGGCAGCAGTGTAAAAGACCGAATTGCGTTGTCGATGATTGAGGCAGCAGAGGCAGACGGAAGTCTGAAACCGGGTGATACCATCATTGAACCTACGAGCGGAAATACCGGTATTGGACTCGCGATGGTTGCTGCTGCAAAAGGATATCGTGCTATTCTGGTCATGCCAGAGACGATGAGTATGGAGCGACGCAACCTGTTGCGTGCGTATGGTGCAGAGCTGGTCCTCACACCAGGCAGCGAAGGGATGGGCGGAGCGATTCGCAAAGCGGAAGAGCTGGCAAAAGAAGATAGCTCGTATTTCATTCCGCAACAATTTAAAAACCAGGCAAACCCGGGCATTCATCGTGAGACGACTGCTCGTGAACTGTTGGACCAAGCCAAGGAAATTGGCGGCGTAGATGCGTTTATTTCCGGTATCGGTACAGGCGGAACGATTACGGGTGTAGGGCAGGTTCTTCGTGAACACTATCCGAATGTACAAATCGTGGCTGTTGAGCCTGCGGCTTCGCCGGTTTTGTCTGGCGGCAAACCAGGTCCACATAAGATCCAAGGTATCGGGGCTGGCTTTGTTCCAGAAATTCTCGATACTCAAATTTACGACGAAATCATTAAGGTAGAAAACGAGGACGCTTTTGAAACTGCGCGTCGTGTGGCTCGTCAGGAAGGCATTCTCGGTGGGATTTCTTCTGGAGCAGCGATCCATGCGGCTCTGCAAGTAGCAGCGAAGCTCGGCAAAGGCAAAAAAGTGATCGTTGTCATTCCTTCGAATGGGGAGCGTTATTTGTCCACGCCTCTATATCAGTTCGAAGATTAATTGTAAAAAGATACCGCAAGACCACGGAGCCGCGTTGGCCACGTGGTCTTTTCTTTTTGTATCAGGCAACTATATAATGAACGGATAAATAGTGAAAACCGGAGCGTGAAGAGGAAGAATGTTCCCTACCTTTGCTGATTGTCAGACATATGCCTTATCTTATTCGTTGGTTCCCCTAGCCCTGCGTAGACCGTGGTCTTCGACGATTGATCCGTGGCAGGTGCTCACAAAGCTACAGCCTTCTCTGCAAAATGCTGTCCTGCTGGAAAGTGGACGAGCTGGGCGGTATACCTTTTTGGCATATGAGCCTATCGCTACGCTGCGCAGTCAGCGAGGAGAAACAATCGTTTCGTACCCAGAAGGAAAAATTGAAAGCATAGATACTCACAACCCATTGAATGCTTTGCGGGAGCTGCTATCTCGTTACCGTACGCCTGCGCTTCCAAGTATGCCGGATTTTTCCGGAGGGGCCGTAGGTTATATCAGCTATGAGATGAACCGCTTTTTTGAGCCCAGCTTGCCACAGATAGCGACTGACGACTTACAGTTGCCAGACCTGTATGTTATGATAATGCAAGACCTTCTTGTCTTTGATCATGAGACCCGAGAGATCATTTGCCTGACGCATTTGAACGCTGACAATTTGACCGAAGAGAGCTATCGACAAGCAGCACTCCAGCTGGAAAAACGTATGGACTCGATCGCTTCATTGGCAATGGAGCGCGATGAGACAGATTGGGAAGCTTTGCGCAAAAGACCGCTTGCCAAGCTAGTGCCAGCGTCCGTATCCTTTGCCAAAGACCAATTCGAGGATGCCGTTCGTCGGGTGCAGGAGTACATCGCCCAAGGGGATGTTTTTCAGGTCAATCTGTCGGTACGGCAGAGCAAGCCAGTGCAGGTGACTGCCCCAGAAGTGTACGATGTGCTTCGCAAGCTGAATCCGTCTCCTTATATGGGCTATCTGAGCTTCCCTGAATTTCAATTGGTTAGTGCCTCGCCAGAGCTACTTGTAAAGGTAAAAGGCAAGGAAGTCCATACGCGTCCAATCGCCGGTACACGTCCGCGTGGAGTAACGGACGAGCAAGACGATGCGTTGGCACGTGAGCTGATTGATAATGAAAAGGAACGAGCAGAGCATGTCATGCTGGTTGATCTGGAACGCAATGACATGGGCCGCGTCTGTCGCTTTGGCAGTGTGGAGGTCAGCGAATTCATGGTCGTGGAGAAATATTCCCACGTCATGCATATCGTCTCTCACGTCAAAGGAGAGCTGGCAGCAGGCAAGGATGCGCTTGATGCGATCGAAGCGACTTTTCCGGGAGGAACGATCACCGGAGCGCCAAAAGTTCGCACGATGGAAATCATCGAAGAGCTGGAGCCAGTCAAGCGAGGCGTCTATACGGGATCAATCGGCTGGTTTGGTTTCAATGGTGATATCGAGGTCAACATTGCCATCCGCACCATGGTGATCAAGGATGGCGTAGCTCATGTGCAGGCTGGAGCGGGTATCGTGATTGATTCGGTTCCAGAGGCAGAGTACGCCGAGTCGTTGAAAAAGGCAGAAGCGTTGTGGAAAGCGCTTGAGTTGAGCGAGCAGAGAACGATGAGTTGAGAGGAGACGAGTGTACGATGATTTTGATGATTGATAACTACGATTCCTTTACCTACAATTTGGTGCAGTATGTGGGAGAGCTTGGGGAAGAACTCCAAGTGTATCGCAATGACAAAATTACACTGGAAGAAATCGAGCGATTGGCACCTGATTATTTGATGGTGTCTCCAGGGCCGTGCACACCAAATGAAGCGGGGATCAGCATGGATGCGATCCGCCATTTTGCCGGAAAAATTCCGATTTTGGGTGTTTGTTTGGGCCATCAGTCCATTGGGCAAGTGTTTGGCGGAAAAGTCATTCGGGCCGAGCGCTTGATGCACGGAAAAACCTCTGAGGTTTTCCATGATGGCAAAACGATCTTTCAGGACATCCCTTCTCCTTTTACAGCGGCACGCTATCATTCTTTGATTATTGAGGAAGCGTCCATTCCGAGTGAGCTGGAAGTAACCGCCCGGACAGCCGAAGGAGAAATCATGGCTGTGCGCCATCGGGAGTACCCAATTGAGGGCGTCCAGTTCCACCCTGAATCGATTATTACCGAGCACGGCAAGCAATTGCTGAAAAACTTCCTTACCGCATACGCGCGTCACACGACAGGTTGACACATAGATATGACAGGAAAACCGCCTTTTTCGAGGGCGGTTTTTTATTTACATACTCTTTATATAACATTCATGGTTCCTCGATATACGGCTTGTACAATGAAACCGAAGAAGGCAAAAAAGGAGAGATAGTAAATGGATGTAAATCGTCGACAGTTTTTGACTTATCTCGGTGTAGGGACAGCGGCGTTGGCTTCGGTAGCAACAGGAATTCCTGCCCTGGCGGCTGGCGGTACCCTATCAGGAAAAACGGCCGATCATCTGTTTGGTCTCGATACAAAGAAGCATAACTTCAATCCGAAATTCAAAGAAATTCATCCGACTACAAAAGACGATGTTGTACTGCCGGACGGTTTTAAATACGATGTAGTGGCTTCCTATGGCGATAAGATCAATGCGGCAGGAGATACCTTCGGGTTCAACAACGACTTCACCTGTTTCCTGCCAATCGAAGGCAAGTCCGATCATGGCCTCTTGTGGGTAAATCACGAATATTTAGGTGAGTTGGAATATTACGTAAACGGTTATGACTATCTGAATGCTGATTCTGAAGACAACAAACGTACCCCTGCACAAATCGAAAAATATTTGTATGCACTTGGCGGTTCCATTATTGAAATCAAAAATGAAAATGGCACATGGAAGCTTGTTTCCGATTCCAAATATGGTCGTCGGGTAAGCGGGCTGACCAAGCATGTGCTGACGGGTCCAGCAGCTTCCATTGCTAAAGAAGTAACCGGAACATTTGCGAACTGCTCCGGCGGCGTGACGATGTGGAATACAATTCTTTCCTGCGAGGAAAACTACATGGACGTCGTCGGTGATTGCAAGCTGCCTGAAGCCGAGCACTATGGCTGGGTTGTTGAGGTAGATCCATTTGATCCGAAATCGACTCCGAAGAAGCATACAGCATTGGGCAGATTCTCCCACGAAAACACGGCAATGGTTCTGGCTCCGTCTGGACAACTGGTCGTCTACATGGGGGATGATGCGAAAGACCAATACGTGTATAAGTATGTATCCAAAGGTAAGTACGATCCAAAGGCGGGGAAAAGCAATTCCAAGCTGCTTGAAGAGGGTACATTGTACGTTGCCAACTTCG
The DNA here is from genome assembly GCF_022026395.1 of Brevibacillus brevis. NCBI lineage: Bacteria > Bacillati > Bacillota > Bacilli > Caryophanales > Paenibacillaceae > Brevibacillus > Brevibacillus brevis. Next base: position 191,957 of record NZ_CP041767.1, read on the forward strand.
GTAAGGGTAAATGGATTCCGTTGGATTTCGCAACAAATGAAGCACTGAAAAAAGCAGTCGATGCAGATGGCAAACCGATGTTTGCTTCTCAGGCTGACGTGCTTCTCAACTGCCGAGATGCATCCAAAGCAGTAGGGGCTACCCCGATGGATCGCCCAGAAGACCTGGAAGTTCATCCGATTGATGGTTCCGTCTTCATTGCCTTGACCAACAACGACAAGCATGGCAACTTCTACGGACAAATCGTTCGCCTGTTCGAGAATGACAACAACCATGCAGGTTTGGAGTTTACGTTTGAGATTTTTGCAGCAGGTGGACCACAAAGCGGTTTTGCGGCGCCAGACAACATGGCTTTCGACAGCGCGGGTAACCTATGGGTCGTGACAGACATCTCGTCCTCGTCGATGAACAGCGGCATTTATAAATCCTTTGGAAACAATGGTGTGTTTTTCATTCCAACAACGGGTAACAGCAAGGGAGAAGCCGCACAATTCGCGTCTGCACCAGTAGGCGCTGAAATGACAGGTCCTTGGTTTACCCCTGATGAAAAAACACTGTTCCTGGCGGTGCAGCATCCAGGTGAAAACCTGAAGTCGTATGACAAGCCAACCAGCCACTGGCCTAAAGGCGGAAATGCAGTAGCCATGCCGAGCGTGATTGCTATTACAGGTTTCTAGGACAAGGAGTGTAACAGATTATGCTGTCGAGCATCGGTATTCCTGGATTAATTCTGATCCTGATCATTGCTTTGGTGATTTTCGGGCCGAGTAAACTGCCAGAGATCGGTCGTGCTTTTGGACGAACCTTGACCGAATTTAAAACCGCAGCAAAAGATTTGACCAAAGACGATGATGAAAAAGAGAAGGCTCCAGAAGAAGCGTTGAAACGAATTAACTAATCCGGCCTGAGTGAAGGCGGTGCGTACACGAGACGCACTGCCTTTTTCCGCGCATGAGGAGGAGTTCGAGTGAGCAAAGAGATGCCTATACTTGAGCATGTGACAGACCTGCGCCGCAGAATTTTGATTGTGCTGTCCGTTCTTGTTGTCAGTATGGTTATCTGCTTTTTATTTGTGGATCATATTTATTTGGCGTTAGCGAATCATTCAGGGGAAAAGCTGGCGATCCTTGGGCCGGGAGATATCCTGTCGATCTATGTAAAGCTGGCCGCAGTCGGTGCGCTTGCGATTACAATCCCGGTTGCCGCTTATCAAGTTTGGCGCTTTGTGGTGCCCGCATTGGAAGAAAGAGAGCGAAAAGTGGCGCTCATGTATATTCCGGCTCTGTTCCTGCTGTTTATTTTCGGGCTTTCCTTCGCCTACTTTGTGCTATTTCCGATGATGTACAAATTTGTGTTGGGTTTATCCAACGGGAATTTTGAACTGGTCATTACAGCGAACGATTACTTCACCTTTATGCTCAATCTTTGCCTGCCGTTTGGGTTGCTTTTTGAACTGCCGGTTGTCGTTTTGTTTTTGAGCCATTTGGGGATTCTCAACCCGCATCGCTTGGCTAAAATACGCAAACCCGCCTATTTGGTGCTCGCGATTATCTCGATTACTATTACGCCGCCTGATTTCCTCTCCGATATTATGGTAATTGTGCCACTTATCGTTTTGTATGAAATCTCCATTACTATCTCGCGTTTCGTACACGGCAAACGCTCGGAGGAAACGGAACTTTCTTCGGAAGTGTGATATGATGCTCTCGACTATATTATCGGGAGAGAGCGCAGATGCACGTTTATGCTAACGGGACGATTTGTCCGGCTCATGAGGCTACAGTATCGATATTGGATCACGGGTTTTTGTACGGTATTGGTTTGTTTGAAACCTTACGTGTATACGACCGCAAGCTATTTCTATGGGATGCTCATTACGCCCGGCTTTGTTCCGGGCTTTTTGCGTTGCAGATTCAACCTGCTTGGACAAGGGAAGAGCTGGCGGAAGCCATTTTGATGACCATCGATGCAAACGAGTTGCGTGATGCTTACGTCCGCTTGAGTATTACGGCTGGCGCAGAAGGGGTGGGCTTGGTAGCAGAGGGCTACGAGCGTCCGTCCTTATTTGTATTTGCCAAACCTGTAGCACCTCTGGCAGTACCTCCCATGCCAAAACGGTTGCAGACATTGGCGTTGGCTAGACAGACAGCAGAAGGCCAGCAGCGCTTTAAATCGCACAATTACTTAAACAATGCTCTTGCACGCCAAGAACTCGGTGCCCGTCCCGATGTGGAAGGTCTGTTTTTGACGCATGATGGCTTCGTGGCGGAAGGAATTGTGAGCAATGTGTTCTGGGTCAAGAACGGCCAGTTGTTTACCCCTTCTATTGATACGGGCATTCTAGATGGTGTGACGCGGCGACATGTTTTGGCTTTGGCACAGCAATTATCGATACCTGTCGAAGAAGGTCGATATCGCTTGGAAGAGCTGCTCAATGCCGATGAAGTCTTTACGACAAATTCCGTGCAAGAGATTGTTCCGATTACTGAAATTGACGGGCATTCCGTCCCTTCGACATATGGTACATATTCGTGCGAACTGCACCGCGCCTACCGTCAGTCTGTAGCGGCTAGCGAGTAAATTATGGTATGCTACTATTCAATGTGCGAAGACGGAAAAAGGGAGTTTGATCATGAAATACAATTCATTTCGAATCCATGCTGCGACCTTCGCTGAGATGGTTTCGGAGCTTGTCAAAAGGGGAGTTCCTGTTCCTGAAGCCGAACGCATGACGGAAGCGGGGACGAGCCTGAAGATTCACACGGAAAACATGAGTGGGGCAACAGCACAGAGTGTGAGAGAGATTATGCACTCTTTCGATGCGGAAGCTGTTATCTCAGACCAACCAGGTACTGCCGACAAAAAATACGTGCTGCTGTTGGCTTCTCACAAGAAGATGGATTTGGCGTTGGATTATATGAAAACCCAAACAGAAGAACTACGAGCGTTGGCGGCAGAGGTACGGGAAGTTTTAGCGATGCCTGCCAAGCTTCGTGCGCGGCGCGAGCTGAACTGTGGCCAGTATGTCCTGCCATTGGGAGAGCGTACGCTAGTCATGGGTATTTTGAATGTGACGCCTGATTCATTTTCGGATGGCGGCCGTTATGTCGATGTGGAGGCAGCACTTGCACAAGCGCGTGCAATGGTTGAGGCTGGAGCTGACCTGATTGATATCGGGGGAGAATCGACACGTCCGGGGTCGGAAGCAGTCGATGAGGCGACGGAGCTGGAAAGAGTGCTGCCAGTCATTCGGATGCTTTCGCAGGAATTGTCTGTTCCGCTGTCCATTGACACATACAAAGCGGCGGTTGCAGAACGGGCTATTTTGGAAGGGGCACATATCATCAATGATGTATGGGGAGCGAAGCGTGACCCGCGGATGGGAGAGGTAGCTGCTCGTCTCGATGTGCCCATTATCCTGATGCACAACCGCGAAGACACGGACTATCACGACTTTTTCCCAAACTATATCAAAGACCTGCGTGAGTCCGTACAGATCGCTTTGCAGGCAGGGGTAAAGCAGGAGCGAATCATCCTCGATCCGGGGATTGGGTTTGTAAGGACTGTCGAGCAAAATCTCGAAACGATGCGCAGGCTGGATGATCTGGTAGGGCTGGGCTATCCCGTTCTACTTGCTACTTCACGCAAGCGGATGATTGGTCATGTTCTCGACTTGCCTGTAGATGAACGTGTCGAAGGTACGGCAGCGACGGTTGCTCTCGGGGCGGCAAAAGGCTGTCATATGGTACGGGTGCATGATGTCAAAGAAATGAAGCGCGTTACGAAGATGATGGACGCGATGCTAAAAGGGGGCATTTAAACCTTGGATAAAATCTACTTCAATGGCATGTCATTTTACGGATATCACGGTGTGTTTGGAGCAGAGGCTGAACTGGGCCAACGGTTTTATGTCGATTTGGAGCTATCGCTCGATTTATCCAAAGCCGGAGCGAGTGACGATCTTCACGATACAGTCAATTACGCCGATATCTTTACTTGTGTGCAAAAAATTGTCGAGGGTGAACGATTTCATCTGGTAGAAAAACTGACCGCTGTGATAGCAGAACGTCTACTGGAGCAATTCCCTTTGCATGAAGTCAAAGCAAAAGTGACCAAGCCGAATCCGCCGATCAATGGGCATTATGAGTCGGTTGCGATTGAGATGATCCGTAGAAGAGAGGATTTTGCTTCATGACAGTTGCGTATTTGGCGCTAGGCTCCAATCTCGGGGATCGGGCACAGAACTTGCTCCGGGCGATACAGAGATTGAACGAGCAACCTGGAATTCGCGTGCTTCGTGTCTCCTCTGTTTATGAGACCGATCCATTTGGCTACGTCGAACAAGACGCATTTCTGAATATGGCGATCGCTGTGGAAACAGATCAGACCCCGGATCAGCTTTTAGAGACGGCATTGTCAGTAGAGCGAGAGCTGGGACGTGTGCGAACGATTCGATGGGGACCGCGCACGATAGATATTGACTTACTGTTGTACGGGACATCTCGTGTTTCGCAAGACAATCTCATGATTCCTCATCCCGGGCTGAGCGAGCGTGCTTTTGTACTCGTGCCGCTTCGAGACGTTTGGGAAGGCGGCGTTTTACCTGAGCATAACCAGACCATTGATCATTATCTTTCCTTATTGGTAGAAGATCACAAGGGGGTACGTGAGTGGGGAGCAATCAACTGGGAAATCGAATCCGGTCCTTCCGAAAGCTAAAAGGGTATACACAGCAGTCCCTTTCGGAAAAGATGGGAGTGTCATTGTCTTTTGTTGGATCACTAGAGAGAGGAACTCGTACGCCAACAGAGCCTGTATTACGGAAGATCGCCAGCACTTTACAGGTAGACTACGATGAATTATGTGCTATAAATAAGTGATGTAATGAAGTTTGGATAGGATTGTCCTCTCCAAGACCCCGACTAAGCGGGAATAAGGAGGCGAATATAGATGAAAATCGGCAATATTGAATTAAAGAACAACGTAGTTCTCGCTCCAATGGCAGGTGTTTGTAATCCTGCTTTTCGTCTGATTGCCAAGGAGTTCGGTACTGGATTGGTTTGCGCCGAGATGGTAAGCGACAAGGGCATTGTGCACGGAAACAAAAAAACGATAGATATGCTATTTGTCGACGAACGCGAAAAACCACTAAGTTTGCAGATTTTTGGTGGAGACAAGGAAACCTTGGTGAGTGCGGCGAAATATGTAGACCAACATACGAACGCGGATATCATTGATATCAACATGGGCTGTCCTGTGCCGAAAATTACGAGCTGTGATGCAGGTGCGCGTCTGTTGCTCGATCCTGATAAAATCTACGAAGTCGTATCTTCTGTGGTCGATGCGGTCGACAAGCCGGTTACCGTGAAGATGAGATTGGGCTGGGACGAAGATCATCTGTACGTACTGGATAATGCCAAGGCAGTAGAACGTGCAGGCGGCAAAGCGATCGCTGTTCATGGACGCACCCGCGTACAAATGTACAAAGGGAAAGCGGACTGGGACTGGATCCGTCGGGTGAAGGAAACCGTTTCGATTCCGGTGATCGGAAACGGCGATGTGGCTACTCCTGAGGATGCGAGACGCATGCTGGATACAACGGGATGCGATGGTGTTATGATTGGGCGGGCTGCGCTCGGAAATCCGTGGATGCTGTATCGCACCATTCAATACCTGACGACGGGAGAGCTGGGTCCAGAGCCAACCGCACGTGAAAAGATGAATATTTGTTTATTGCATGCAGAGCGTTTAATCGCGCTGAAGGGTCCGAGAGTGGGAGTCCTTGAGATGCGCAAGCACGCGGCGTATTACTTGAAAGGCTTGAAGGGCTCGACGCACACGAAAAATCTCGTGAATGCGGTTGAGACAGAAGAGGAGCTTCGCAGCGTCCTCATGAACTTTGTTGACTGGATTGAAAACTACGCAGGTGACAGCGAAGAACCGCTGGAACCAGCAAGTGATGAGGCTGTCAGCTACTAAAACTGGTGGTTCATTCCAGACATTGACAAGGGTTCCTTCATATCCTATAATACTCCGTAATATTGGGTGCCGAGCTGCCAGTCCTCACTGGCAGCTTTACCTTTGAACCTCACAGACGATTGCATTCTGCTGTATATTGTATAGAACATCTACATATAATCCTTTGTACTTTACCCAGTATAAATGGAATCATTTTTTAAAACGGGGGAATTGAACCATGTCTGAAAAAGAAGTCATCCTTACACCAGAAGGTTTAACAAAGCTGGAACAAGAGCTTGAAGATTTGAAAACGGTTAAACGTAAGGAAGTAGCTGCTCGTATTAAAGAAGCGATTAGCTTTGGAGATATCAGTGAGAACTCTGAATACGAAGAAGCAAAGAATGAGCAAGCGTTCATCGAAGGTCGCATTCTGACCCTGGAAAAAATGCTGCGCAATGCCCGCATCATCACAAATGAAGATGTTGATACAGGTGTTGTAAGTGTTGGTTCCCGCGTGAAGCTGAAAGACCTAGAGTTCGGTGATGTTATGGATTACACGATTGTGGGTTCTGCTGAATCCGATCCGATGAACAACAAGATTTCCAACGAATCCCCGGTAGGTCAAGCGCTCCTCGGCAAAGCAAAAGGCGCGATTGTTGACGTCAACGTACCGGCTGGAGTCATTCAGTACGAGATTCTTGATATTAACCTGTAAGCAGTCGATCTATGGCGTACCTTTTGCGAGGTACGCCGTATCGCTATTATAAAAGTCTGTACAAAATTGTTAATGCAGGCATTTTCTAGAGGAGTGAGCAAAATGGCAAACGAGCAAGACCTTCAGCAAGAAGAACAGCAACAGGAAGGGCTCCACGAGCTTCTTCAAGTGCGTCACGACAAAATGAATCAATTGCGTGAGTGGGGCTTTGATCCGTTCGGTAAAAAATTCGAGCAAACGCATCACGCTGCAGATATAACAAAAGCTTTTAGCGAAAAGAGCAAGGAAGATCTGGAAGCGGAAGAGAATGTGGTTACGATTGCAGGCCGCCTGATGGCGAAACGTGGAATGGGTAAGGCGAGCTTTGCTCAACTGCTGGATCGTTCCGGTCAAATTCAAATCTACGTCCGTCAGGATACTGTTGGCGAAGAGCTAAGCAAAGTATTTGATTTGGCTGATATCGGTGACATGATCGGTGTAACTGGTGTTGTTTTCAAAACAAAAACCGGCGAGCTCAGTGTAAAGGCAAAGGAACTATCCTACCTGACGAAATCACTGCGTCCACTGCCTGAGAAATACCATGGTCTCAAAGATATCGAGACTCGCTACCGTAAGCGTTATGTGGATTTGATTGTGAATCCAGAAGTTCGCGATACGTTCATTACGCGGAGCCGCATTCTGACTTCGATGCGTCGTTATTTGGACAACCTGGGCTATCTGGAAGTAGAAACACCTACACTCCATGCGATTGCTGGCGGTGCATCTGCACGTCCATTTATCACGCACCACAATGCGTTGGATATGCAGCTGTATATGCGTATTGCAATTGAGCTGCACTTGAAACGACTGATTGTCGGTGGCTTGGAAAAGGTGTATGAGATCGGTCGCGTATACCGCAATGAAGGGATCTCTACTCGTCACAACCCTGAGTTCACGATGATTGAGCTGTACGAAGCATATGCGGACTACCAAGATATCATGAGCCTGACTGAAGAAATGGTTGCTCATATCGCACAGGAAGTATTGGGCACCATGAAAATTCAGTACCAAGGCAATGAGATTGACCTGACACCAAAATGGCGTCGTGTACACATGGTCGATTTGATTAAGGAAAATCTCGGCGTCGATTTCTGGAAGGAAATGAGCGACGATGAAGCGCGTGCTCTGGCAAAAGAGCATGGCGTATCCGTTGAGCCTCACCATACGTTCGGACATGTAGTGAATGAATTCTTTGAGCAAAAGCTGGAGCATACACTGATTCAACCTACATTTGTTTACGGTCATCCTGTGGCGATTTCGCCATTGGCGAAGAAAAATGACCAGGATCCGCGATTCACGGATCGTTTTGAGTTATTTATCGTAGCTCGTGAG
>NZ_CP041767.1:207500-270000 GCF_022026395.1 Brevibacillus brevis
TTGCAAAATTGTTGTCTGATTACAAAATTGGGCAAGCCATCATGGTAGGAGATCGTCACTCCGATGTGGAAGCAGGCAAAACAAACGGTTTATTTACCATTGGATGCGACTTTGGCTTTGCCAAACCAGGCGAGCTTGATGGGGCAGATATCATCATTACCAGCTTCTCACAGCTACTAAATCATTTGCCAGCAATCGACACCAATACGCAAAAACAGGCATAAACCATTCCTCAGGGAGTGGTTTTTTTGTTGATCATGTCCAAGTTTCAAGCGACCCTCTTTTGCCCACACTAGAATGTGTAAGGGACACTTGCGGGCACGCACTAAACCCATTATAATTAAAGTCAAAGATAGTCAAAGTCAATAGGTACCTCATAAGAACATACACAGAGGAATAGGAGGCGATGACTTGCGTAACATCTCGGACATCATTGAACATCACTTGAAAAGCATCATTACAAACAGTCCCAATGGATCGATCGAGATTCAGCGTAGTGAGCTTGCCGACCATTTTCAATGTGTGCCGTCTCAGATCAATTACGTCATCAATACGCGCTTTACCGTTCAAAAAGGCTACATCGTAGAGAGTAAGCGCGGGGGCGGCGGGTATATTCGCATACGCAAGGTGCAGATTGTCAGCAAAGCACGCTTGCAAGAATTGCTAACAGAAGAACTGATTGGTGAGAGCATCAGTCAAAGCGTGGGAAATGCGATCGTAGAAAGACTATTTGAGGAAGGATTAGTCAACATCAGAGAAGCCACCTTGATGAAAATCGCTACCTCGAGAAACGTATTGACCTTAGAAGCTGAATTGCGGGATCGTTTGCGGGCAAATATTTTAAAGCAGATGATCGCAGCAATCTTGTTGAAGTAAAAGGAGGTATGATGATATGAACTGTGAGGAATGCGGAAAACGACCGGCGACACTTCATTTGACGAAAATCGTCAATGGCGAAAAAACCGAATACCATATTTGCGAGCAGTGTGCTCATGAAAAAGGGGACGTCTTTACCGGCTTTCACAACTTCAGCATCAACAATCTCCTGTCAGGACTTTTAAAATTTGATCCCATGCAAAAGAATGGACGCGAAACGGCAACGAATAAGCCGCTTCAATGCGAAACATGTGGACTCACATATGCTCAATTTAGTAAAAGTGGCCGATTTGGCTGTAGTGATTGCTACACCTTTTTGGGAGATCGGCTGGACCCACTTTTCCGCCGGATTCATGGAAACACACAGCATAGTGGAAAAGTACCAGAGCGCACCGGTGGCAAACTGAAGATCCGTAAAGAGCTGGAGCAACTAAAGCAAGCGCTGCAAAGTCATGTCGCCAGTGAAGAGTTCGAGAAGGCAGCAGAAATGCGTGATCGAATTCGAGCATTGGAACAAAAAATGGCCCAATCGTAGCAAGGGAGGTTAGCTGGTTATGTCCCAAAAGCAGTTTATGCAAAACCCGTGGAGCAATTGGATGAAAGGAGAAGGTCCTGATTCCGACATTGTCATTAGTACACGGCTGCGTATCGCCCGTAACCTGCGCCAGCACCCCTTTCCGTTATTGGCAACGGACTCGCAGGGCGAGGAAGTCGTCAGAAAGGTAACGGAAGTAAGCGATTCGGAGGCAATGCGCAAACGGCATCAGCTCCAGGCTATCCATATGGATCAAATTAACCCGTTAGAAAAACGCGTGCTCGTAGAAAAGCATCTAATTAGCCCCCATCTGGCAGAGGAATCTCGCAAAGGTGCCGTATTACTTCGGGAAGATGAGTCTGTCAGCATTATGGTTAATGAAGAAGATCACATTCGAATACAGGTACTATTACCCGGGTTTCGTTTGAACGAGGCATGGGAAATAGGTACGAAGATAGACGACATTTTTGAGAAAAACTTGAACTACGCGTTCGACGAAACACGTGGATATCTTACAAGTTGCCCAACCAATGTGGGTACGGGAATTCGTGCATCCGTGATGCTGCACTTGCCCGCTCTGGTGATGACGCAGCAGATCAGCAGAATTTTACAGGCGATTAATCAAGTTGGTCTGGTCGTTAGAGGAATTTACGGAGAGGGCAGCGAAGCTCTAGGGAATCTTTTTCAGTTATCCAATCAGGTCACACTGGGGATGTCTGAGTCCGATATCCTTTCCAATCTCTACGGTGTAGCCAGACAGATTATTGAGCAAGAGCGTGTGGCACGTACGTACTTGCTGGAGCATACACGGGTTTCTTTGGAGGATCGGATTTTTCGGTCGTTTGGCATCTTGATGTATGCTCGCACGGTAGAGTCCAAAGAAGCGGCTCAGCGCCTGTCCGATGTCCGTCTGGGGATTGATCTTGGCATCATTCCAAACGTGTCTCCGCTGGTCCTAAACGAACTGTTGGTCACGACACAGCCAGGGTTTTTACAACACCACGCTGGTCAAAAGCTCACTCCGGACCAACGCGACGAAAGAAGGGCAAGGTTGATCCGCGAGCGTCTGCGCGTAGTAGAATCGCAAGAGTAATGGTATCACGCAATTGTTAACCATATAGAGAAAAAACACGGTTATACGGAGGTGTACGATATGATGTTTGGACGTTTTACAGAACGAGCACAAAAAGTACTGGCGCTTGCCCTGGAAGAGGCGGTTCGTCTCGGGCACAAAGATATTGGGACAGAGCATGTGCTACTGGGACTCATTCGAGAAGGCGAAGGGATTGCTGCAAAGGCACTGCAATCACTTGGGCTTGGCCTCGATAAAATCCAGAGTGAAGTGGAGTCGTTAATCGGGCGAGGAACAGAGCAGTCCGGTAGTAATTACACACCAAACTATACACCTCGCGCCAAAAAGGTCATTGAACTGTCGATGGACGAAGCTCGCAAACTGGGTCATACCTATGTGGGGACTGAACATATTCTGCTTGGCTTGATCCGTGAAGGAGAAGGCATTGCTGCAAGAATCATGAACAATTTGGGCGTTAGCCTGAACAAGGCACGTCAACAGGTGCTTCAGCTGCTTGGCAGCTCGGAAATGATGGCATCTCATCAACCGTCTGGAGGGAATCCAGCTGCGAATACGCCGACACTGGACGGCTTGGCTCGGGATCTGACTGCAATTGCTCGTGATGGCGGGCTGGACCCAGTCATCGGTCGCCAAAAAGAAATCGAGCGTGTGATCCAAGTACTTAGCAGACGCACCAAGAACAACCCTGTTTTGATTGGGGAGCCTGGCGTCGGGAAAACAGCTATCGCAGAAGGTCTTGCCCAAAAAATCGTGAACAACGAAATTCCGGAGACCCTTCGTGATAAGCGCGTCATGACCCTCGATATGGGAACTGTTGTTGCGGGAACCAAATATCGCGGTGAGTTCGAGGATCGTCTGAAAAAAATCATGGACGAAATTCGCCAAGCAGGAAACATCATCCTGTTTATTGATGAGCTGCACACCTTGATTGGTGCCGGTGGAGCAGAAGGCGCAATTGATGCCTCCAACATTTTGAAGCCTGCTCTGGCACGTGGCGAGCTACAGTGCGTAGGTGCTACTACGCTGGATGAATATCGCAAGTACATCGAAAAAGACGCAGCACTGGAGCGTCGTTTCCAACCGATTCAGGTTGATGAACCGACAGCGGAGGATGCTATTCGTATCCTGCATGGCCTACGTGATCGTTACGAAGCCCACCATCGCGTCAAAATTACCGATGAAGCAATTGAGCAGGCAGTAAAACTGTCTGACCGCTATATTACGGAACGCTTCCTGCCTGACAAGGCCATCGACTTGGTTGACGAGGCGGCATCCAAAGTTCGCTTGCAATCCTTTACGGTTCCACCCAACCTCAAAGAGCTGGAGGGACGTTTGGAAGAGGTACGCAAGGAAAAAGACGCTGCCGTACAATCACAAGAGTTCGAGGAAGCAGCAGCCCTTCGCGATCAGGAGCAAAAACTGCGTGAAGAGCTGGATAAAACGAAAAAAGACTGGAAAGAGCGCCAAGGCCAGCTGAACATGGAGGTTACGCCAGAAGACATCGCGCAAGTAGTGGCGAGCTGGACGGGTATTCCTGTGTTGAAGCTGAAGGAAGAAGAAACAGAGCGCTTGCTGAAGATGGAAGAGATTTTGCACGATCGTGTCATTGGCCAAGATGAAGCAGTCAAATCCATCTCGCGTGCGATCCGCCGTGCCCGTGCTGGCTTGAAAGACCCAAAACGCCCGATCGGCTCGTTTATCTTCCTGGGACCTACCGGTGTTGGTAAAACTGAATTGGCTCGTGCTGTGGCGGAGACACTTTTCGGTGACGAGGATGCCATGATCCGTGTGGATATGTCTGAGTACATGGAGAAGCATTCCACCGCTCGCTTGGTAGGTGCCCCTCCTGGCTACGTAGGCTTTGACGAAGGCGGCCAGCTAACCGAAAAAGTTCGTCGCAAGCCTTACTCCGTCATTTTGCTGGACGAAATCGAGAAAGCTCACCCAGACGTATTCAACATCCTCTTGCAAGTATTGGATGATGGCCGTCTGACAGACTCCAAGGGGCGTACCGTCGATTTCCGCAACACGGTTGTCATCATGACTTCCAACGTCGGAGCCAGCATGATCAAGAAAAATACAACGCTTGGCTTCACGACCAACGATTCGGAAAGAAAGTATCAGGACATGAAGGACAAAGTCATGGATGAGCTGAAGAAGAGCTTCCGTCCTGAGTTCCTGAACCGTATCGATGAAGTAATCGTGTTCCACTCTTTGGAGCAAGAGCACATCGAGCAAATCGTATCGCTCATGACAGAAGAGCTGCGTAAACGTTTGAAAGAGCAAGACATTGATTTCCAATTGACTGAAGAAGCCAAGAAAGTACTGGCAAAAGAAGGCTTTGATCCGGCCTATGGTGCACGCCCTCTGCGTCGTGCTATCCAGCGCCACATCGAGGATAATTTGTCTGAGGAATTGCTCAAGGGTACGATCAGTAAAGGCGATACCGTCAATATCGAAGCCGAAGAAGGCAAGCTGGTAGTCAAGCGCCTCGAAAAAACGAAATCGTAAGCTGTTGAAACGTAATAGAATGCCTCCTGATTCAGGAGGTATTCTTTTTTTGGGTGCGTAATTATGATAAAAGTAGAGAAATTAAATCCAAGTGAGGGTGCGATTATGTCAAAGTATAAAACGAAATACGCGTGTCAAGAATGTGGCTATGAATCGCCAAAATGGATGGGGAAATGTCCAGGATGCAGCAGCTGGAACACGTTGGTAGAGGAAGTGACGGTAAAAAATGCCCATCGTCACGAAGGGCTGAGCGGAGGCCAGCGCCAATCTGCGATTCCATTAACCCAGGTAGCCAGTGAAGAAGAGCCACGGATGGATACGACGATTGGAGAATTGAATCGTGTTCTAGGTGGAGGGCTTGTTCCGGGTTCACTCATTTTGGTGGGGGGAGATCCCGGAATCGGAAAGTCGACCTTGCTTTTGCAGACTTCTTTTGCCTTGGCTCATCAAGGGGCGAAGGTTCTCTATGTATCGGGAGAGGAGTCGGCAAAACAAATCAAAATTCGCGCGGATCGACTTCATTTGCAAACGCCGCCGATGTTTGTATTGGCAGAAAATGATTTGGATTTGATCGAACAGCATATTAATCAAGTAGACCCGGATGTGCTGATTATTGACTCGATCCAGACCGTGTTTCACCCGACGATCCAATCGGCTGCGGGGAGCGTCGCACAAGTGCGCGAGGCTACTGCTCAATTGATGCGAATTGCAAAAGGAAAAGGGATCGGTACCTTCATTGTCGGTCACGTAACCAAGGAAGGTTCTATCGCTGGTCCGCGTATGCTTGAGCACATGGTGGATGCTGTTCTCTATTTTGAAGGGGAGCGCCATAATACGTTTCGAATTTTGCGCGCCGTCAAAAACCGTTTTGGTTCGACAAACGAAATCGGTATTTTCGAAATGAAGGATCGCGGCTTGGAGGAAGTGGCGAATCCATCTGAGATATTTTTGGCAGAGCGTCCATTTGGCGTTGCGGGTTCCACGGTCGTAGCCAGTATGGAGGGCACACGTCCCGTTTTGGTTGAGCTGCAAGCTCTCGTTGCCCCGACCAGCTTTGTAACCCCACGGAGAACGGCAACAGGGGTCGACCATCAGCGTGTGGCGATGATTATGGCAGTGTTGGAAAAGCGCATGGGCATGATGCTGCAAAATCAGGATGCATATGTAAACGTAGCAGGTGGGGTCAGACTGGATGAGCCAGCAGTTGATTTGGCGATTGCCGTAAGCATTGCAAGCAGCTTCCGTGACCACGCTACCAATCCGCATGATGTTGTTATCGGAGAAATTGGCTTGACTGGTGAGGTGCGCGGTGTCTCTCGTATTGAGCAACGAGTACGAGAAGCACATAAATTGGGCTTTAAGCGTGTCATCATACCAGAGAAAAACATCCGCGGTCTGGATGCCCCAGCAGATATTCAAGTAATTGGTGTGAGCAATATTGCCGATGCGTTGAACGAGGTGATAAGGAGGTAGGAGTGGGCATGCAGGGGAACATCAAAAGAACTCCGCAAATCGGTGATGTGCTTCGTCTCGTGGCACCCGGTACACAGCTTCGTGAAGGGTTGGAAAATGTTTTACGGGCCAAAACCGGGGGTTTGATCGTTATTGGGTGCGGTCCGGAGATGAAGTCGATTGTCGATGGCGGTTTTTCCATCAATTGTGATTTTTCTCCTGCCCATTTGTATGAATTAGCGAAGATGGATGGGGCGATTATAGTAAGTGAAGACGCAAAACGCATCCTGTACGCAAATACGCAAATCTTCCCGCCCTCCTCAATCCCCACGAGCGAGACGGGGACACGGCATCGTACAGCACAACGCACGGCCATTCAAACGAATCATCTGGTCATTGCTATCTCCCAGCGTCGCAATGTAATCACGCTATACCAGGGGAATTTCCGGTATGTTTTAAGCGAAATTAGTGTCATTTTGGCCAAGGCGAATCAAGCTGTATCTACCCTTGAGAAATACAAGGCCGTGCTTGATCAAACTTTGACGAATCTCGGTGCGTTAGAATTCGAGGAGCTCGTTACTTTACACGAAGTTGCCTCGGTTTTGCAACGGATTGAGATGGTGTTACGTATTAAGACAGAGGTCTCCAAGTACATATGTGAGCTAGGAGTAGAAGGAAGGCTCGTCAGTATGCAGTTGGAGGAACTGGTTTCAAACATTGAGGAAGAGGCTCATATGCTTATCCGGGATTATTCCCGAGATGCATCCTATTC
Organism: Brevibacillus brevis; assembly: GCF_022026395.1. Classification (NCBI taxonomy): domain Bacteria; kingdom Bacillati; phylum Bacillota; class Bacilli; order Caryophanales; family Paenibacillaceae; genus Brevibacillus; species Brevibacillus brevis. The sequence goes on from NZ_CP041767.1 coordinate 214,740, forward strand.
ACCTGATCTTGTGCTGCGGGACATGAAAAAATTAAACTCAGAGGAAATGCTGGAGCTCACCTCTTTTTTGCGAACGCTGGGGTATTCCTCTAATGCCAGTATGCTGGATGAATCGGTTTCCCCTAGAGGTTATCGGATCCTGTACAAGATCAGGCGTCTGCCCGTTACGATCATCTCGAATCTGGTAGAACATTTTCATCATCTGCCTCGAATCATGATGGCAACGATTCAGGAATTAGACGAAGTGGAAGGCATTGGCGAGGTTCGAGCGAGAGCGATTAAAGAGGGACTGAAACGGATTCAAGAACAAGTGTTCATTGACAGGCACATTTAAAGTAGAATAGGATAAAGGCATTATTTGTATTCAGCATTTGCCTAAGGGACTTGGATAAAAACAAGGTCAACAGGATAACCTGCTCCTTACGCAAAAGAAATCAGGAGGTAGTCTATGTTCGTGAAATCGTTACCGAACATACTAACCGTAAGCAATTTGTTTCTGGGAGTTTTAGCAATTATTCTTGCGTTTCGAGGCGATCAATACGTCGAATATGCAGCGATCACAGTGATCATTGGTATGCTGGCAGACGGGCTGGATGGACGTGTAGCTCGTATGTTGAATGCCCAAAGTGAGTTCGGGAAGGAATTGGATTCCCTTTCTGACGTTATTACATTTGGGATTGCGCCAGCGTTCATCATGTATGTTGTCGTCTTGCAACACTTTGATTTGCTTGGGATTCTCATTACAGCCATTTTTCCGATCTGCGGTGCGCTACGTTTGGCGCGTTTTAACGTACAGGCCGGGGTTCCGGGGTATTTCATCGGCTTGCCGATTACGGCAGCGGGGGGCGTACTGGCTACGCTCGCACTCTATCACCAGGTATTCACTCCGGTATTGCTTGCCGTAAGTATGTTGTTGCTTGCCTTTTTGATGGTATCAAAGGTCAAGTATCCTAACTTTAAAAAAGTGGGGATTCCAAAGTCTGCTTACTGGATCACACCCATTATCATCGCGATTGTGGTTGTTGTAGCGATTAAGTACCCGCAGCAATTTCCAAAAATCGTTTTCCTGCCACTTGCTTTTTATGCACTGTACGGAATAAAAAAAAACGTTGACTTTCTCGTCAAAAAATTACGCAAGCGTAAAAACAAAGAGGAAGAAACCGTTCCGTTTGAATAGTTACGACCTAAAAAAACCCACACTTCAATGTGCGGGTTTTTCTTTTTTGTATGCAACTTTTTTTAGGGTTCATTCGTAATACGAGTAACGGACTTTTAAGACAGATTGAAGACACCCAAAGTATTCAGGCGGTTGGATTCTTTCTGAAGCACATCTTCTAGCTTAATGTCAGTAATATTGCACAAAGCAGTGAGGTAGAAGATGTTTTTGCCAAGCTCAGCAGTAACTACATCGCGACAATGCTCGCACAGCGGTCCGTTAAAGTGGGTGTCCAAATGGGACTTGTTGTCCTCCAGATTCTTGTTCGAATCGTACGTCTGTTTTTTGGCAACCACTTCGACACAGCCGCATTCGGTGATGGCTTTTGTCAGTGAACGGTTAATGCGGGATGCCGTTTCCTGAACTTTGGACATGACGTCCAGTACGCTACGATGTCTGATCAAAAGCTCCGATACTTGCGTTTGAAAGTCGTCTATGTTTCGATTGTCCATCTGGTTCACCTCTGCTTTAGGCTGTTGGTATCGTCATAATTTTCTCTCATTACGATACTGACATTATAAGAAGGGAGTCAGCTCCCTGTCAATTTATCATCAAAGGAAACGAGTGTTCCCGGGTTGACGAGAAAATGACAACTATGTTAAAATTTTTGGCTATTTGACATGGCAAAATCTTTTTTGCTATAGTGAGGGAAAGTAAAATGAAGCATTATAATGATTTGGAAAAAAATAGGGTTTTACTCTTAGGCTTCTGTCTATATTAGTAAAAGGAGGTGAAGGCATGTTACGCCGAGTAGGAAAATTCATTTTTGTTTTGATTGGTGGCGGATTGGGGTATCGATTTGGTGACGAATTGTTTTCGTTGCTCGATCCATTGTTAAACTTTGGTGTAGTAGCCGGATCGCAATATATTGGAGCTATACTGGGTGCCATCTTGTTTTTCTTTTTAGCGAATTGGGTTGTGGATTATGTTCTGCGCATCGTTCGATGGGGTGAAGAGGCACTCGTCAAAATGCCGGTTGTCGATGTGATGTTCGGAGCGATGGGGTTGATTAGTGGTCTTATTGTTGCATTCTTATTATTCCTGCCCATCAGTAAAATTCCGATTCCATTTGTAGGAGATCTTTTGCCGTTAATTGTTTCCGGGTTGCTCGGTTATTTGGGCTTCCAGGTAGGATTTCGCAAGCGGGACGAGATTATGTCGGTATTTTCGATTGGACGCAAGGACAGGAAAAAGGAAAGTGCGACAACTGCCGTTAACTTGGAAAATAAAATTCTCGATACCAGTGTCATCATTGATGGACGCATCGCAGATATTTGCCGTACCGGCTTTCTGGAAGGGGTACTGGTCATTCCGGGATTTGTGTTAGAGGAGCTGCAGCATATCGCCGATTCCTCCGATGTACTGAAGAGAAACCGCGGTCGTCGGGGTCTGGATATCTTGAATAAGATTCAAAAAGAAATGAAGGTAAAGGTTCAGATTTGGGAAGGCGATTTTGAAGAAGTATCCGAGGTGGACAGCAAGCTGATCAAGCTCGCAAAGCTCATTAACGGAAAGGTCGTAACAAACGACTTTAACCTGAATAAGGTATGTGAGCTGCAAGGTGTTGCGGTATTGAACATCAATGATTTGGCAAATGCAGTCAAGCCTGTAGTTTTACCTGGAGAAGAGATGAACGTTCAAGTCATCAAGGATGGAAAAGAGCACGGTCAGGGTGTCGCTTATCTGGATGATGGCACGATGATTGTTGTAGAGGGCGGACGAGAATACATCGGAAACGACGTTGATGTTCTCGTAACGAGTGTACTGCAAACTTCAGCAGGACGTATGATCTTCGCCAAACCAAAGTTACTGGAACGAGCATTATAGAAAAGCCAACAGGAGAGGGATGAATCAGTGAGCACGGGTGTCGTGATCGTTGCAGCCGGTTCGGGTAAACGAATGGGTGGACAACGAAACAAGTTGTGGTTACCGCTTGCGGGCGAGCCGATCTTGGCTCATACGGTACGTCTTTTTGCCACTCATCCCGACATTGATGAAGTCGTGCTGGTGGTGAGTGAAGCAGACCACGCAGAAGTTATGGCCTGGATCTCGGCTGAAAAGCTGGCGGTCGTGGTTACTCTGGGTGGAGCAGAGCGACAAGACAGTGTGAGAAACGGCTTGGCATCACTATCCGCAAATTGCGATTACGTACTGGTTCACGATGCTGCCCGTCCTTTCGTCACTCGCAAACAGATCAGTGACATGATCAAACAGGTGCAACAAGATCAGGCAACGATCATGGCAGTACCTGTCAAAGATACGATTAAAGTGGTGGGGGCAAATGGACTCGTAGAGTCAACTCCGGCACGGGAAAGCTTGTGGGCGGTTCAAACCCCACAAGCTTTTCGTATGTCTTTATTGCGAGAGGCACATCAGGCAGCTGAGGCAGCGGGGAAGCAGGGTACGGATGATGCGATGCTGGTTGAGTGGCTAGGTCATCCGGTATCGATTATGCAGGGAAGCTATGAGAACATTAAGATTACGACGCCAGACGATCTGTGGTTTGGTGAAGAGATATTGCGGAAACGAAAGGGAGAGTAGCTCATGCGTATTGGACAAGGTTTTGACGTGCATCAATTGGTAGAGGGACGTCCATGCATTATCGGAGGCGTCACCATCCCGTATGAAAAAGGTTTGCTAGGGCATTCTGACGCGGACGTTCTTCTCCATGCGATTAGTGACGCGATTCTTGGTGCGATTGGTGAGGGGGATATTGGTCGTCATTTCCCGGATACAGACCCGGCTTTCAAGGATGCCGATAGCGTAAAGCTGCTGGAGCATGTATGGAAGCTGGTTCTGGAGCGCGGTTACCGTTTAGGAAACGTGGATGCAACGATCATTGCCCAAGCACCGAAGATGGCGCCGTACATCCCGCAAATGTGTGCAGTCATTGCCCGCGTGTTGGAGGCAGACGATCTCTCGCAAGTGAATGTGAAGGCGACGACATCGGAGAAACTCGGTTTTACAGGCAGAGGAGAAGGAATCGCTGCTCAGGCGGTATGCTTGCTTGTCAAGTAGAGGGGCAAGGTGTAACATAAAGCCTTAGATACGTTTTTACTTAGGTCAAGGTTATAGCCTTTTACATTCATAAGGATGGTGCTACCAATGGCGAAAGAAATTCGCACTCGTTATGCGCCGAGTCCTACGGGGCATTTACACATCGGCGGTGCGCGAACAGCGCTCTTCAATTATCTTTTTGCGAAACATCACGGTGGTTCATTCATCGTTCGGATTGAAGATACGGACCAAACGCGCAATAAGGAAAATGCGGACGAAGAACAAATGAAAAACCTGAAATGGCTCGGCGTAACATGGGAAGAAGGTACAGACGTTGGTGGACCATATGGACCGTACCGTCAAACAGAGCGCCTGGACATTTATCGGAAATATATCGATCAACTGCTGGCAGAAGGCAAAGCGTACTACTGCTACGCGACAAAAGAAGAGTTGGATGCAGAGCGTGAAGAACAGCTCGCGCGTGGAGAAACGCCACGTATTCTGGAAAAGCATCGCCATGTAACGGACGAGCAGCGTGCTCAGTACGAAGCAGAAGGCCGAGTGCCATCCATTCACTTCCTCGTTCAGGATGATCGCGAGTATGTCGTGAACGACCTGATTCGTGGCCAGGTAACATTCAACTCCAACGAGATGGGCGATTTCGTTATTTGCCGTCCGGATGGGATTCCTACATACAACTTCGCCGTTGTAGTGGACGACTATTTGATGAAAATTAGCCACGTCATCCGTGGAGAAGAGCATCTGTCCAACACGCCTCGTCAATTGATGATTTATGAAGCGTTTGGGTGGGAAGCGCCTGACTTTGCTCACTTGGCACTGATCCTCAACCAAGACGGTAAAAAGATGTCCAAGCGCGACGAGAGCATTCTTCAGTTCATTGAACAGTATCGTGACCTCGGCTTCTTGCCAGAAGCAATCGTGAACTTCCTTGTTCTTTTGGGATGGTCTCCAGGTGGCGAGGAAGAGATTTTCTTAATGGAAGATCTGATCAAGCTGTTCTCTATGGACCGCGTGAACAAGTCGCCAGCTGTCTTTGATGCAACGAAGATGAACTGGATGAACAACTTCTATTTGAAGCGCCAACCGCTGGATATGATCACAGACATGTGTATCCCGCATCTGCAAAAGGCTGGCTTCATCGAAGAGAATTTGTCTGCCGAGAAGCGCGAATGGGTTCGCAGTATCGTAGGTCTGTACCAGGAACAAATGTCCTACTGTGCGCAAATCGTTCCGTTGGCAGCTCTTTTCTTCCTCGACGAAGTGGTGTACGATGAAGAAGCAACTCTGGTGCTGAAAGAACCGCAATTGCCGGAAGTACTGACTTCCTTTGTGAAACACCTTTCTGCCCAGGATGCATATAATGTGGATGTTATTAAAGCGGTACTCAAGGACGTGCAAAAGGAAACGGGTCACAAAGGCAAGGCGTTGTTTATGCCGGTTCGCGTAGGAGCAACTGGCCAGGCGCATGGTCGTGATTTGGCAGAGACGTTGTATCTGCTCGGCCGCGACAAGGTGATTGCACGCGCACAGCAAGTAATTGCAAACGGTCAGTAAGTATTGGCTGGTTTTCTTTTATAAATATGGAATGCGACGATCAGGAGAAGTACAACAGTCTGCACATCTACAGAGAGGATGGATAGGTGAGAGCCATCTGATGTGCCCTGTATGGAAATGCCCCTGTGAGCAATGAGCTGAACCTATCTTTTTGAAAAGATGTCAGTAGGCGCCATCGGCTTCCCGCCGTTATCGGGATAAGAGCGAGATCGTTCAAAGTTGTTTGTTAAGTCTTTGCAGCCAAGACGATCTAAGCAGAGTGGAACCACGGTAAACCCGTCTCTGTCCCTTCGTATTTGAGGGGATGGGGACGTTTTTTATTTTAGAGGAAGTTGAACACTCGGCAGGTAAATCAGGCAGGAGGTGCCACCCAAAAATGTTAGCACAGATGAGAGATGACATTCATGCTGTTTTTGAACGAGACCCGGCTGCGCGCAGTACGTTGGAAGTCGTCATGACCTATTCCGGTTTGCACGCGATATGGGGGCACCGGATTGCCCACAGGCTCTGGAAGGCTGAGCTGTGTACACTCGCCCGAATTGTTTCTCAACTATCCCGTTTTTTCACGGGAATTGAGATTCACCCGGGCGCAACTATTGGCCGCGGCCTGTTCATTGACCATGGCATGGGTGTTGTGATCGGAGAAACATGCGAAATCGGAGACAATGTAACGATTTATCAAGGGGTTACACTCGGGGGAACAGGTAAAGAAAAAGGGAAGCGTCACCCTACGATCGGCAATGATGTCATTATTGCGACGGGAGCAAAAGTGTTGGGCTCCTTCAAAATTGGCGATAATTCAAAGATAGGGGCTGGTGCTGTTGTCTTGCAGGAGGTACCGCCTAACTCGACCGTAGTAGGAATCAAGGGACGCATCGTCATTCAGGATGGCAAGCGGGTCAAAAACGATCTCGACCATGTAAACATGCCAGACCCGGTAGCGGATACGATTCGTATGATGCAAAAGGAAATTGATCAATTACGCAAAGAATTGGAGCTTTTGAGGGAGGATAAAAAGAACGATGGGCATTCAGCTAACTAACACGATGACACGGCGAAAGGAACCGTTTCACACATTGGAGCCAGGAAAGGTAAAAATGTACGTGTGCGGCCCGACCGTGTACAATTACATCCACATTGGAAATGCGCGCCCTGCCATTGTATTTGATACATTGCGCCGTTACTTGAAATATCGTGGCTACGAAGTGACATTCGTGCAAAATATTACGGACGTAGATGACAAACTGATTCGTGTGGCGAATCAGGAGGGTGTCACTGTCAAAGAAGTGGCGGATCGATACACAGATGCGTACAATGCTGATCTGAAATCACTGAACGTATCACCACCGGATATTCAACCGCGAGTGATGCAGACAATTCCAGAAATCATTGAATTCGTGCAAGGACTGATTGAAAAAGGCTTCGCCTATGAGAGTGAAGGTGACGTCTATTTCCGCACAGGACGTTTTCAGGAATACGGAAAGCTATCGCATCAACCGTTGGATGATTTGCAGGCAGGTGCTCGTGTGGAAATCAACGAGAAAAAGGAACATCCCCTGGACTTTGTACTTTGGAAAGCGGCTAAGACTGGAGAAGTTACCTGGAATAGTCCGTGGGGCGAAGGAAGACCGGGATGGCATATTGAGTGCTCGGCAATGGCCCTGAAGTTTTTGGGTGAGGAAATCGATATCCATGCGGGCGGAACAGACCTTGTGTTCCCGCATCACGAAAACGAAATTGCCCAGTCGGAGTGCTTTACGGGTAAAGTTTTTGCTCGCTACTGGCTACACAACGGGATGCTCAATATCGATAACGAAAAAATGTCCAAATCTCTCGGGAATTTCTTGCTTGCACGCGATCTTTCGGAAAAATTCGGTGGTCAATTAATTCGCTTCTTTATGCTTCAGGGACACTATCGCAACCCGATCAATTTTAGCGAAGAGTTGATCGAACAAGCGGCCAATGGTTTGGATAGAATCAAGACGGCGTATACGAATCTGTCCCATCGACTGGATACCGTGCGCGCAGAAGAGCCGAATGATCAGGCACAGGAGCAGGCACGAATCATTGGAGAGCTTCGCGAGCGCTTCATTGCTGAGATGGATGATGATATTAATACTGCGAATGCGATTACCGTTATTTTTGACGTCGTGAAGGAAGCCAACCTGTATTTGCGTCATCAAAATGTAGGCGAAACCGAAGTTCGTGCGTACATGGATTTGTTGGTGGAGTTGACGGAAGTTCTTGGTCTTGAAATTGCAGAAGGGCAGGAGCTGTTGGATAGTGAGATTGATGCGTTAATCGAAGAGCGCACAGAAGCTCGCAAAGCAAGAAACTTTGCGCGTTCTGACGAAATCCGCGATCTGCTCGCAGCAAAAGGAATCGTGCTGGAGGACACGCCACAAGGTGTTCGCTGGCGTCGAAAATAAGGGGCCGAAGAAAATAGATGCAAAAAGAAGAACTGACCCGAGATCCTAATCTGACAAATCCACTCGTGCTTGCCTTCCTCGGTGATGCTACCTATTCGCACTGTGTCAGGTATCATTTGATCGCCAAGGGGCTGGTTAAACCAAACCAGCTCCACAAGGCGGCAAACCGCTATGTTTCAGCGAAAGCACAGGCCAATGTGTTGTTGACGTTAATGCCCACATTGCCAGAGGAAGAATTGAATGTAGTGAAGCGGGGGCGGAATGCCAAATCCGGCTCCAGTGCCAAAAACGCCGATATTATCGACTACCGTCATGCAACGGCTTTTGAAGCATTGATCGGGTACCTGTACTTGAGTGGAAAAGAAGAGCGGATCGCTGAAATTGTGCAGCAGGCTTTTGCCATAGTGGAAGGAGAATCATGAAATGAGTGAAGAGTGGATTCTGGGGAAAAACCCCGTCATCGAGGCTTTGCGATCTGGCCGTACGATCAATAAGATTTGGATTGCAGAGGGAACGAATAAAAATCTGATGGGGCCTGTCTTTGCCTTGGCAAAAGAACAGGGTGTCATTGTGACGACAGCGAACCGCAAAAAGCTGGATCAGCTCGTGTCGACGGACAACCATCAGGGTGTTGTGGCTTCTGTTGCTGCTTACGATTACGTAGAAGTAGACGATATTTTGAAGCGGGCAGAGGAAAAAAACGAAGCGCCGTTCATTTTGCTGTTGGACGAGCTGGAAGATCCGCATAACCTAGGCTCCATCATGCGGACAGCCGATGCAGTTGGGGCTCATGGTGTCATCATTCCGAAACGGCGTTCTGTCAGTCTTACAGCAACAGTGGCAAAAGCTTCGGCTGGGGCAATCAACTACGTGCCAGTAGCGCGAGTGACGAATTTGGTTCGTACCATGGAAGAGCTCAAAGAACGCGGTGTTTGGATCGCAGGAACAGACGCGAGTGCCAAACAAGATTTCCGCGAGGGTGATTATACGATGCCGCTTGCGATTGTCATTGGCAGTGAAGGAAAAGGCATGAGTCGTCTCGTCCGGGAAAACTGTGATTTTCTGTACAGCCTTCCGATGGCGGGAAATGTTACCTCACTCAATGCTTCTGTAGCAGCTGCCTTGTTGATGTATGAAGTCTATCGCTCCAGGAGTCCAATTCCGACGCGGGTGAAATGACATGGCGAAACGAAAAGCCAAGCAGCTGTTGATCGTAGATGGATACAATATCATCGGCGCCTGGCCCGATCTGCGCCTGCTGAAGGATCAAGAGCGGATGGACGAGGCGCGTGATCAATTAATCGCAAAAATGGCTGAGTACCAGAGCTACACTGGTGTGAAGGTCATCATTGTCTTCGATGCGTACAACGTTCCTGGCATTGGCCGTCAAATGGAAGACTTCCAGGTTGAAGTTTATTTTACGAAGAAAAAGGAGACGGCAGACGAGAAAATTGAGCAGTTAGTCTCCCAATTTCACAATAAAAATCGACAAATTTATGTAGCAACTTCTGACTATACCTCTCAACGTGTCATATTTGGGCAGGGGGCTTTGCGCAAATCAGCGCGGGAGTTGTTGCTCGATATGGAAAATGCAGGCAAGGAAATCAAGAAACAAGTCGAAAAAACGCAAGAAGAACGTTTCTCCACGCGGATTACGCTGAATGATGAAATAGCGAAAATATTCGAAAAATGGAGAAGGGAATAACTTGGATTCGGTTGACGCTTTTTTACGGCATCATGTATAATAGCGCTATCTATTGGAGAAACCGGTTGGCGGAGGGATCATTTGTGAGTGTTGACCTCAAGGAGTTAAAACATGCCCAATATGAACTAATGACCGACGAAGAAGTAGTCGACCTGGTTCGCGATAATGACGCCGAAGCTTTGGAGTATTTGATCAACAAATACAAGAACTTCGTTCGTGCCAAAGCGAGATCCTATTTTCTTATTGGGGCTGACCGCGAAGACATCGTGCAGGAAGGGATGATCGGACTGTACAAGTCTATTCGCGACTTCCGAGGAGACAAGCTCACGTCGTTCAAAGCATTTGCCGAGCTGTGTATTACCCGTCAGATCATTACCGCGATCAAGACAGCGACACGCCAAAAGCACATCCCGCTCAATTCTTACGTTTCACTGGACAAGCCTATCTATGATGAAGATTCTGACCGCACACTTCTCGATGTGATCTCGGGAACAAAAGTGACCGATCCAGAGGAATTGTTTATCAATCGGGAAGAGTTCGATGATATCGAGGGCAAGATGAGTGAAATTTTGAGCGACTTAGAGCGCCAGGTTCTCATGCTCTATTTGGATGGACGATCCTATCAGCAGATTGCCGTCGAGCTGAAGCGTCACGTCAAGTCTATTGATAATGCATTGCAGCGAGTAAAGCGCAAGCTAGAGCGCTATTTGGAAGGAAGAGAGATTCATCTGTAGAGAATCTCTCTTTTTATTTTGGAAGCAAAAGGACTATCTCTTGTCAAGTCATTTTGTTTGACATGGGTATTTCGGTATGATAAATTTATTTAGGTAGCCATAGACTCTTATCTCTCTGTTCTATGGTTACTTAGGTGAATGAAATGGTCTGGAAAAAGTAGCGGTTTTCCCGTACTATTTATCATCGGGGTACTTTTAACTAATAGCAGGTTTGAAATGAGATGGAGGTGGCAATAAATGCGAGTAAACATCACGTTGGCGTGCACCGAGTGTGGCGAGCGTAACTATATCTCCACAAAGAACAAGCGCACCACTACTGAACGTGTTGAACTGAAAAAGTATTGCTCCCGTGACAAGAAGCAAACCCTTCATCGCGAGACGAAGTAATGGTTGATGCGACGAAGTCAGGGGGTGGCAAAGTGGGTTTTTTATCACGAATCGGAGCCAGTTTTCGCCGTACCGGTGGTTTTTTTAGTGACGTAATGTCCGAGCTAAAGAAAGTCCGTTGGCCCAACCGTAAAGAGTTAACAACCTATACGCTTGTTGTACTCGTTACGGTCGTGCTCCTTGCAATATTCTTCTTCGTCGTTGATTTGGGTATCTCGCGCTTGATCGATTTGATTCTAGGAACGTAATTATGCAAGTCTTAGGAGGGACGGACGGTTATCGTCCTGTTGGATATGGAAAAAGCATGGTATGTACTTCATACGTACTCAGGTTACGAAAACAAGGTAAAAGCAAATCTGGAGAAGCGACTCGAGTCGATGGGCATGGAAGACAAGATCTTTCGCGTTCTTGTTCCCACTGAAGAAGAGGTGGAAACCAAGGATGGTAAAAAGCGCACCGTCACGAAAAAAGTGTTTCCTGGATACGTCCTTGTTGAAATGGTGATGACGGACGACTCTTGGTATGTCGTGCGCAACACCCCTGGGGTTACCGGCTTTGTCGGATCCACGGGTGCTGGCTCTAAACCGACAGCGCTGCGTCCTGAAGAGGCCGATACGATTCTCAAGCAAATGGGAATCGAAATTCCCAAGATCAAAGTCGATTTTGCTCTCCGCGATATGGTGCGCGTCACAGATGGTCCGTTTTCCAATCGCACCGGGGAGATTATCGAGATTTACCCGGACAGGCAGAAGGTTCGCGTGTTGGTGGACATCTTCGGTCGCGAAACACCGGTAGAGCTAGACTTTACACAAGTTCAACAATTGGATTAGGATTCAACTTGAAAAGTATCGCGCTATGTGGTACATTTCATTTTGTTTTAACAATCCCACAACACTATTTGGGGTTTCTTGCACTCTCACTATAGATCGAAAGTCTTTTACATACAGACTTTCAAAAAACGGTGGGAGGGGGCATTCCCCCGTAATAACCACATGTGAAGTAAGGAGGTGTGTTACGTGGCTAAGAAGGTTATCCGCGTAATTAAATTACAAATCCCAGCAGGTAAAGCGAATCCTGCACCTCCAGTAGGTCCGGCTCTCGGTCAAGCTGGTGTAAACATCATGGGATTCTGTAAAGAATTCAATGCTCGCACTGAAAGCGAAGTAGGTATGATCATTCCGGTGGAAATCACCGTGTTTGAAGACCGTTCTTTCACTTTTATCACAAAAACTCCTCCAGCTGCAGTTCTGTTGAAGAAAGCTGCTGGTATCGAGTCCGGTTCTGGCGTACCAAACAAAACAAAGGTTGCTACGCTGAAGCGTGATAAAGTTCGTGAAATCGCAGAACTGAAGCGTCCTGACCTGAATGCTGCATCCGTAGAAGCGGCTATGCGCATGGTAGAAGGTACAGCTCGTTCTATGGGTATCGTAATCGAAGACTAATTGTCTTGAGTGCAAGGGGGCACAGACGTTGTGCCCCCCTGTCTGTGGGAGGATCAACCGCTACGACCACATTGAAGGGAGATTTAATCATGGCGAAAAAAGGTAAGAAATATCAAGAGGCTGTAAAGCTCGTTGATAAAAACAAAGTTTACGAAGTAGTTGAAGGCGTTGAGCTGGTTAAAAAAGCAGCTACAGCTAAATTCGATGAAACTGTTGAAGCAGCTTTCCGTTTGGGCGTAGATCCTAAGCGTGCTGACCAACAAATTCGTGGCGCAGTTGTATTGCCACATGGTACTGGTAAAGTACAACGTGTTCTCGTATTCGCAAAAGGCGAAAAAGCGAAAGATGCAGAAGCAGCTGGCGCAGACTTCGTAGGCGATGCAGACATGATCGCGAAAATTCAAGGTGGCTGGTTCGACTTTGACGTTGTAGTAGCTACTCCTGATATGATGGGTGAAGTAGGTAAATTGGGTCGTGTACTCGGTCCAAAAGGCCTGATGCCAAACCCTAAGACCGGTACAGTTACTTTCGATGTAACCAAAGCGGTTAACGAAATCAAAGCAGGTAAAATTGAGTACCGTGTAGACAAAGCGGGTAACATCCACGCTCCTATCGGAAAAGCATCCTTCGATGCTGACAAACTGGTAGAAAACCTGGCTGCTCTGACTGAAGCACTGAACCGTGCGAAACCAGCTGCTGCTAAAGGTGTTTACATGAGAAACGTAACCCTGAGCTCCACTATGGGCCCTGGCGTACGCGTAGCTGTAAAATAATGACACTTGACTTCCTTTATGGGAGTTGTTAAGATAGTCCCTGTTGATGAAAAGAATATGCCGTAGACAGAAGGTGCGGTGCTTGTGAGAGTAACGCTTAATATCCCTCCGAGGCGTGTAATGTACGAATGAGGAAACGCTGTTTTCCTTTGACGATATAGCATTATGCCCTCGTGAGTCTGCGAGGGCATTCTTCATTTTCTAGGATTAGAGCACGGGAGGTGTAATCAATGGCAGAAATTCGTCCAACCGTTATTCGTGAAGAAAAGGTACAAGCGATCAACGAAATCGCAACTAAACTTCGCGAAAGCCAAACTACAGTGGTAGCTGACTACCGCGGTCTGACAGTAGCACAAGTAACTGAGCTCCGTAAGCAATTGCGTGAAGCTGGTGTTGAGTTCCAGGTGTTGAAAAACTCCCTGACTCGTTTGGCTACTGAGAAGGAAAGCCTGACTGAACTGGATCAATATCTGACTGGACCAAACGCTCTGGCGTTCTCCAAAGAGGATATCATCGCTCCAGCGAAAGTTATCGCTGAATTCGCTAAGAAAAACGACAAGCTGGAAATCAAGGGTGGCGTTATCGAGGGTAAAGTAGTTGATGCTGAGCAAATTAAAGCTCTGGCTTCCCTGCCGAACCGCGAAGGTCTCTTGTCCATGCTTCTTTCCGTCCTGCAAGCTCCAATGCGCAACGTTGCACTGGCAGTCAAAGCAGTGGCAGAACAAAAAGAAGGTCAAGGCGCGTAATCGTCTGATCGGTTAATGTTTTACAAATACTATTCCTTGAATGGAGGATTTACAAATGTCTAAAGACCAAATCTTGGAAGCCATTAAAGGCATGTCCGTTCTCGAACTGAACGATCTGGTAAAAGCAATTGAAGAAGAATTCGGCGTAACTGCTGCTGCTCCTGTAGCTGTAGTTGCTGGTGGCGGAGCAGAAGCTGCTGCTGAGCAAACTGAGTTCACTGTAAACCTGGTAAGCGGCGGCGCTTCCAAAATCAACGTAATCAAAGTTGTTCGCGAGCTGACTGGCTTGGGTCTGAAAGAAGCAAAAGACCTGGTAGACAACGCTCCAAAAACACTCAAAGAGGGCGTTTCCAAAGACGAAGCAGAAGCCCTCAAAGCAAAACTCGAAGAAGCTGGCGCTCAAGTAGAAGTAAAGTAAGTTAGCTTCCTTTAGGATATCCCCTTGCCTGCGGCAGGGGGATTTTCTATAAACTTTTGATGATAAAGGTTTATTTAAACGATGAGGAAGGGTGAATCACACGTGGCAGACCATTACTATACCAATCAACCGGGCGCTGCACATGATGAACAGCAATTTACGTTCAAGCTCCGTGGTAATGAATTTCGTTTCATAACGGATGCTGGCGTTTTTTCCCGAGACCGGATTGACTTTGGAAGTGTATTGCTCATCGAGAACATGGAGATCGACAGTCATGCGCGTGTGCTTGATGTGGGATGCGGGTATGGTCCGATGGGATTGACGGCTGCCAAGCTTGCTGATCATGGTCGGGTGACGATGATCGACGTGAACGAGCGTGCGGTTAACCTGGCTCGTCGTAATGCAGAAGCAAATGGTATTAAAAATGTTGAGGTTCGAGTGAGTGATGTCTACAACGGCGTACAAGGCGAGCAGTTTGATGTCATTCTGACCAATCCGCCTATTCGTGCGGGTAAGGAAATCGTTCATCGCATTTTTGTAGAAGGATACGACCTGTTAGTAGAAGGTGGAGAAATGTGGGTTGTCATTCAGAAGAAGCAAGGCGCCCCATCCGCATTGAAGAAGCTACAGGAAACGTACCGGGAAGTAATAGAGGTAGATCGGGAAAAAGGCTATCACATATTCAGGGCAATCAAATAAGCAAGAAGAAATCATTAGAAAAGTTTTCTTGACGCGAATAATTGAATGTGGTAGCATTATAAAATGTCAATATGGGATAAATGTCTATTTTTCAGCAATTCCCTGTCTGTCAAGCGTTTCTACTTTTTTCCTGAGATAGGAATGTTTGCGTGAAAACATGGGAATTCTTTTAAAATAGAGTTTCTCTGGGTTAAAAATGGTTGAAGCTGCTTTAACCCATTTTTATTTTTAGGCATTCGAATGCGACTGAAAGAAGTTGCCGAATGCCGAGTTTCTATGTGTGAAAACACAACCTGAGGGGTGAATAAGTTGGCAGGTAAAGTGATTCAAAGTGGCCGACACCGCCAGCGTCGTACGTATTCACGTATTAACGAAGTGCTGGGCCTTCCAAATCTCATCGAGATTCAACAAAAGTCCTACCAGTGGTTCCTTGATGAGGGGCTCCGTGAGATGTTCCAAGACATTTCGCCAATCCAGGACTTCACAGGTAATCTCGTGCTGGAGTTTATCGACTACAGCTTGGGAGAGCCGAAGTACGATGTTGACGAGTCGAAAGAACGTGACGTCACCTATGCGGCGCCTCTGCGTGTGAAGGTACGTTTGTTGAACAAAGAGACGGGAGAAGTGAAGGAACAAGAAGTATTCATGGGGGACTTCCCGCTCATGACCGAAACGGGAACCTTCATTATTAATGGTGCTGAGCGCGTTATTGTCAGCCAGCTTGTTCGTTCCCCCAGTGTATATTACAACACCAAAGTGGACAAAAACGGCAAGCAGACGTTTACAGCTACAGTAATCCCGAACCGGGGTGCTTGGCTGGAGCTGGAGACCGATGCGAAGGACGTTATTTATGTCCGCATCGACCGTACGCGAAAAATCCCGGTAACGGTTCTTTTGCGTGCGTTGGGCTTTGGTTCCGACATTGAGATTCTCAACTTGCTGGGTGAAGATGAATACATCAAGAACACGCTGGAAAAAGACAATACCGATTCTACGGAAAAAGCGCTCATTGAAATCTACGAGCGTCTTCGTCCGGGTGAGCCACCAACAGTCGAAAATGCGAAGAGCCTCTTGATCTCTCGTTTCTTCGACCCTAAGCGCTATGATTTGGCTTCTGTTGGTCGTTACAAAATGAACAAAAAGCTTCATTTGAAAAACCGTCTGTACAACCAACGTTTGGCTGAGACGCTGGTCGATACGACAACAGGTGAAATTTTTGCCGAAGCAGGTCAAATGATTGACCGTCGTGTCCTTGATCGCATCGTGCCAGCGCTGGAAGGAAACATCGGCTTTATCGATGTTCGTACGCATGGCGGTGTATTGGAAGATGAAGCGATTCATTTGCAATCTATCAATATTTTCTCTCCGATTGAGGATGGCAAGATCATCAAAGTAATCGGAAACGGAAATGTAGATAAGTCCTTCAAACATATTACGCCGGCGGATATCGTATCGGCGATCAACTATTTCATGAACCTCTTGCACGGTGTAGGTTCCACAGACGATATCGACCACTTGGGTAACCGTCGTCTGCGTTCCGTGGGTGAGCTTCTACAGAACCAATTCCGTATCGGTTTGTCCCGTATGGAACGTGTGGTTCGTGAGCGCATGTCCATCCAGGATCAAAACCAAATTACACCGCAAGCTCTCATTAACATCCGTCCAGTGATTGCATCACTGAAGGAGTTCTTTGGTAGCTCGCAGCTGTCTCAGTTCATGGATCAAACAAACCCATTGGCTGAGCTGACGCACAAACGCCGTCTGTCCGCACTCGGACCTGGTGGTTTGACGCGTGAGCGCGCGGGCTTCGAAGTGCGCGACGTTCACCATTCCCACTACGGTCGTATGTGTCCAATTGAGACGCCAGAGGGACCAAACATTGGTTTGATCAACTCCCTGTCGTCCTTTGCACGCATTAACGATTACGGATTCATTGAAACGCCTCGTCGTAAAGTAGATCCGGAAACGGGCTTCGTGTTGACTGATATCAGCTACTTGACTGCTGATGAGGAAGACGTGTTCAACGTGGCACAGGCGAATCAGCCACTTGATGAAGATGGTCGTTTCGTAAACGACATGGTAATCTGCCGTCGTAAAGGTGAGATCTTGAGCGTACCGCGCGACAAGGTAGACTTCATGGACGTATCTCCGAAGCAGGTTGTATCCGTAGCGACAGCGCTGATTCCGTTCCTCGAGAACGATGACGCCAACCGCGCACTGATGGGTTCAAACATGCAGCGGCAGGCCGTTCCGCTTTTGATTCCACAAGCACCGTTTGTCGGTACGGGTATGGAACATAAAGCAGCGCAAGACTCCGGCGTGGCGATCGTTGCCAAGCATCCGGGTCAAGTAGAGCGCGTAACGGCTCGCGAAATCTGGATTCGTCGTTACCAAGAAATCGACGGAAGAAAAGTTGCCGGCGATCTCGATAAATACAAAATGCACAAGTTTATCCGTTCCAACCAAGGTACCTGCATCAACCAGCGTCCAATTGTAAGCACTGGGGACTGGATTGAAAAAGGCGATATCATTGGGGACGGCCCATCCACTGAAAAAGGTGAATTGGCTCTCGGTCGTAACGTAATCGTTGCGTTTATGACGTGGGAAGGATACAACTACGAAGACGCGATTCTTCTGAGTGAAAAACTTGTAAAAGATGACGTGTATACGTCTATCCATATTGAAGAATACGAGTCCGAAGCTCGCGACACCAAGCTGGGTCCAGAGGAAATCACTCGCGATATTCCAAACGTTGGGGAAGATGCTCTGAAAAACCTGGACGAACGCGGTATCATCCGTGTTGGTGCGGAGATTCAGGACGGCGACATTCTCGTTGGTAAGGTTACACCTAAAGGGGTTACTGAGCTGACAGCAGAAGAACGCCTCCTGCATGCCATCTTCGGTGAAAAAGCTCGTGAAGTTCGTGATACATCCCTGCGCGTACCGCATGGTGGTTCCGGTATCATCGTAGACGTTAAAGTATTTACGCGTGAGAATGGCGACGAATTGCCACCAGGCGTAAACCAACTCGTTCGCGTTTACATCGCCCAAAAACGGAAAATCTCCGTGGGTGACAAAATGGCCGGTCGACATGGTAACAAAGGGGTTATCGCCCGCATCATGGCGGAAGAAGATATGCCGTTCCTGCCAGATGGCTCTCCAGTAGAGATCGTACTCAACCCGTTGGGCGTACCTTCGCGTATGAACATCGGTCAGGTATTGGAGACTCACTTGGGTATGGCGGCGAAGCTTCTGGGTATCCACGTAGCAACGCCGGTATTCGACGGTGCACGTCAGGCAGAAGTATTCGAAACGTTGGAAGAAGCAGGTCTGGATCGTGACGGAAAAACGATCTTGTTCGATGGTCGTACAGGTGAACCGTTTGACCGCCGTGTAACGGTAGGTTGCGTATACATGCTGAAACTGGCTCACTTGGTTGACGATAAAATCCATGCTCGTTCTACTGGTCCTTACTCTCTTGTTACGCAGCAGCCATTGGGTGGTAAAGCTCAATTCGGTGGACAGCGTTTCGGGGAGATGGAGGTTTGGGCATTGGAGGCATATGGTGCTGCCTACACCTTGCAAGAAATTCTCACTGTCAAGTCGGATGACGTCGTGGGCCGCGTGAAGACGTACGAAGCGATCGTTAAGGGCGAAAACGTTCCAGAACCAGGTGTTCCAGAGTCCTTCAAGGTATTGATCAAGGAACTCCAGAGCTTGGGTATGGACGTGAAGATTCTGTCCGGAGACGAGCAGGAGATTGAAATGCGTGAAATGGAAGACGAGGATGAAGGCAACGGTGAAAAACTGAACCTCGTTCTCGAAGGCGGAAGCTTGAACGACGAGTAAGATTCCGGTACCAAGGGAGGTAACGCCCTGTGATTGACGTGAACAACTTCGAATATATGAAGATCGGCTTGGCTTCCCCCGATAAGATCCGTTCGTGGTCTTTCGGGGAAGTGAAGAAGCCAGAGACGATCAACTACCGCACACTGAAACCGGAAAAAGACGGCTTGTTCTGTGAACGCATCTTTGGACCGACCAAGGACTGGGAATGCCATTGCGGTAAATACAAGCGTGTTCGTTATAAAGGTGTAGTGTGCGACCGTTGTGGCGTGGAAGTGACCCGCGCCAAAGTACGGCGTGAGCGCATGGGGCACATTGAACTGGCTGCCCCAGTTTCTCACATCTGGTACTTCAAAGGGATTCCGAGCCGTATGGGCTTGGTGCTCGACATGTCCCCTCGTTCCCTGGAGGAAGTAATCTACTTTGCTTCTTACGTAGTAACCGATCCAGGTGACACTCCTCTCGATAAAAAGCAATTGCTCTCCGAAAAAGAGTATCGCAACTATCGTGAGAAATACGGCCACTCCTTCCAAGCGATGATGGGAGCAGAAGCGATCAAGCGCCTGCTTGCTGAAATCGATCTGGATAAAGACGTGGAAACGTTAAAAGAAGATTTGAAAACGGCACAAGGCCAGCGTCGCAACCGTGCGATCAAGCGTCTGGAAGTGCTCGAGGCATTCCGCAACTCCGGTAACCACCCGGATTGGATGGTTCTCGACGTACTGCCGGTTATCCCGCCAGAGCTTCGTCCAATGGTTCAGTTGGATGGTGGACGTTTTGCCACTTCCGACCTGAATGACCTGTACCGCCGTGTAATCAACCGTAATAACCGTCTGAAGCGCCTGCTCGAACTGGGTGCTCCTGACATTATCGTACAAAACGAGAAACGCATGCTGCAGGAAGCAGTAGACGCGCTCATCGACAACGGTCGTCGTGGACGTCCGGTAACAGGACCAGGTAACCGTCCTTTGAAATCTCTCAGCCACATGCTGAAAGGTAAACAAGGTCGTTTCCGTCAAAACCTGCTCGGTAAGCGTGTTGACTACTCCGGTCGTTCCGTTATCGTTGTAGGACCTAACCTGAAGATGTATCAGTGCGGTTTGCCTAAAGAAATGGCACTAGAGCTCTTCAAACCGTTCGTGATGAAAGAGCTGGTTTCCAAAGGCCTCGCTCACAACATCAAGAGCGCAAAGCGCAAGGTTGAGCGCGTTCAGCCAGAGGTATGGGACGTTCTCGAGGACGTTATTCGCGAGCATCCGGTACTGTTGAACCGTGCCCCCACCTTGCACCGTCTGGGTATCCAGGCGTTCGAACCAGTTCTGGTTGAAGGCCGTGCGATCCGTCTGCATCCACTCGTTTGTACAGCGTACAACGCGGACTTTGACGGTGACCAAATGGCGGTTCACGTTCCGTTGTCTGCTGAGGCACAAGCAGAAGCACGTATCCTCATGCTGGCAGCGCAGAACATCTTGAACCCGAAAGACGGTAAACCGGTAGTAACACCATCCCAGGACATGGTGCTTGGTTCCTACTACCTGACACTGGAACGTGAGGGCGACAAAGGCGAGGGTACGATCTATCGCGATCCTCACGATGCGATTGCCGCTTATCAGCAAGGCTTTATCAGCCTGCATACGCGCATTGCTCTGCCAGCGAAACGCCTGAACAAAACCAGCTTTACTGAACGTCAAGAGAACGCGCTTCTCGTAACGACAGTAGGGAAAGTGATCTTCAACGAGATATTCCCTGCAGATCTGCCGTTCATCAATGCACCCACCAAGGCTAACCTGCAATTTATGGTTCCAGACGAGTGCTTTATCTTTGATAAAGGTACAAATGTTTCAGAGTTCATCAAGAACCTGCCTGACCCGGGTGCAGTAAAGAAAGGCTTCTTGGGAACGATCATTTCCGAGTGCTTCCGTCGCTTCGGTACGATGAAAACGTCCATGATTCTTGACAGAATCAAGGAACTGGGCTTCACGTACTCGACAAAAGCAGGTATCACGATTGCCGTAGCGGACATTGCGGTACCAGGAAAGAAAAAAGACATCCTCGACGCAGCGGATGAAAAGGTTGCAACTGTCATGACGCAGTTCCGTCGCGGTTTGATCACCGAAGACGAGCGCTATGACCGCGTAATCTCCATCTGGTCCAAAGCGAAGGATGAAGTAACAGACGTTTTGATGAAGTCCATGGATAAGTTCAATGCGATCTTCATGATGGCGAACTCCGGTGCCCGTGGTAACGTATCCCAGATCACTCAGCTGGCTGGTATGCGCGGTCTGATGGCAAACCCATCCGGTCGAATCATCGAGTTGCCGATTAAATCCAACTTCCGTGAAGGTCTGACGGTTTTGGAGTACTTTATCTCCACGCACGGTGCGCGTAAAGGTCTCGCCGATACAGCCTTGCGTACAGCGGACTCGGGTTACCTGACTCGTCGTCTGGTAGACGTTGCCCAAGACGTGATTGTACGCGAAACCGATTGCGGAACAGATAAAGGTATCCGTGTAACAGCGATCAAGGATGGTAAAGAAGAAATCGAGAAGCTGTCTGACCGTCTGGTAGGACGTACTTGCTTCGAGACTTTGCGCCACCCTGAGACAAAAGAAATTATCGTGCACCGCAATGAGGAGATCTCTGAAGAGGTTGCCGAGTATATCGAAAAAGTTGGAATCACTGACGTTTACATCCGTAACGTACTTGCTTGCCGCACCAGCCATGGTGTTTGCAAACTGTGCTACGGACGCAACCTGGCAACAGGAGCCGAGGTGGAAGTGGGAGAAGCAGTTGGTATTATCGCTGCTCAGTCCATTGGTGAGCCGGGTACCCAGCTGACCATGCGTACCTTCCATACCGGTGGGGTTGCGGGAGACGATATTACCCAAGGTTTGCCGCGTATTCAGGAGTTGTTCGAAGCGCGTAATCCGAAAGGGCAAGCAGTCATCTCCGAAATTGATGGTGAAGTTGTTGATATTCGCGAAGGGAAAGATCGTCGCGAGATCGAAGTACGTGGAGAAGCGGAGAACAAAGTGTATGCAGCACCGTATGGCTCACGCATCAAGGTTTCTGTTGGTGTCAAGCTGAATGCTGGTGACGAGCTCACGGAAGGTTCCGTAGACCCGAAAGAAATGCTCAAAGTTCGTGGTATGCGCGGCGTTTCCAACTACATCTTGCAAGAGGTACAAAAAGTTTACCGTATGCAAGGGGTAGAAATTAACGACAAGCACGTAGAGGTAATGATTCGTCAGATGCTGCGCAAATTGCGCGTTATCGACAGCGGAGATACAGACCTCTTGCCAGGTTCCTATGTAGAGGTTCCTGAATTTGAGCAAGCGAACGCTAAAGTTCTCATGGAAGGCAGAAATCCAGCAGTGGGCCGTCCGGTTCTTCTGGGGATCACCAAAGCATCCCTCGAAACCGACTCCTTCCTGTCGGCAGCATCCTTCCAGGAAACGACTCGCGTTCTTACCGATGCAGCGATCAAAGGAAAAGTGGACCGCTTGCTAGGTTTGAAAGAGAACGTTATTATCGGGAAGCTGGTTCCAGCAGGTACCGGTATGTCACGTTACCGCAATGTAAAAGTTGCTAGTCAAGTAGATTACGAAGCAGAGCTGGAAGCAGCGAAAGCTGAGCAAGAAGCAGTTTCTGTAGAGTAATGGCGGGAAAAGCGCCCATCACCGATTGGTGGGCGCTTTCCTAAATAAAAATATCAAATGGGCGTTGACAACAACTAGCCCACCTGATATTATATTCAAGTGTGCCTGACATCTGTACTTTGGAGGATATGAGAATCATGTCTTATGAAAAAGTAGAGCGGGCCAAGGACTTGACAATCGGCATTAAGCAGACGATCAAAGCTGTGGAAAACCAACAGGTAGAAGCGGTGTATATCGCTGTTGATGCAGATAAGCGTTTGACCCAAAAAGTCGAGCTCCTTTGCAAAGAGAAGGGTGTTCCAGTCATTCATGTAGATTCCATGTATCGCTTAGGCAAAGCGTGCGGAATTGAAGTGGGAGCGGCTACTGCTGCGATTAAAAAAAGTGGTTAACGATGTTTTTGTCAGCGGCTTACACGTTGCGTAATGCTGGACAAGGACTTTCTATTTGACCTAAAAATGACTCACCTGGATCTGTGGTCTTGAAGATTGGGTATTAAGAAGGGAGGTAACATCATGCCTACAATTAACCAATTGGTGCGTAAAGGTCGCGAGGATAAGGTTGTGAAGTCGAAGTCCCCAGCTCTTCAAAAGGGGTACAACAGCTTCAAGAAAAGCCAAACTAACCAAAGCTCTCCTCAAAAACGTGGTGTTTGCACTCGTGTAGGTACCATGACTCCGAAAAAACCGAACTCCGCGTTGCGTAAATACGCTCGTGTGCGTTTGACTAACGGAATCGAGGTAACAGCTTACATCGGTGGTATTGGCCACAACCTGCAAGAGCATAGCGTCGTGCTGGTGCGCGGCGGTCGTGTAAAAGACTTGCCAGGGGTACGCTACCATATCGTTCGTGGTGCTCTTGACACTGCTGGTGTGAACAACCGTAAACAAGGTCGTTCCAAATACGGTACTAAGCGTCCGAAGCCAGGTCAAGCAGCAGCGAAGAAGTAATAAAAAAACGCCTGTGAAGTGGCGTGAATTTATAACGAAAAGAAGGAGGGAATACGATGCCTCGTAAAGGTCCTGTAACCCGTCGTGACGTGCTGCCTGATCCTATTCACAACAGCAAGTTGGTTACTCGCTTGATTAACCGCCTGATGTTGGATGGTAAGCGTGGTGTAGCTCAGAACATTCTCTACAACGCATTTGACATCATCCAGGAGCGCACAGGTCGCAACCCGATGGAAGTGTTTGAAGAAGCACTGAAAAACGTAATGCCAGTACTGGAAGTTAAAGCTCGCCGTGTAGGTGGTGCTAACTACCAAGTACCAATCGAAGTAAAACCGGAGCGCCGTACCACTCTTGGCCTGCGTTGGATGGTTAACTACTCCCGTAACCGTGGAGAGAAAACCATGGAACAACGTCTTGCTAACGAGATCATGGACGCTGCTAACAACACCGGTGCAGCAGTTAAAAAGCGTGAAGACACGCACAAGATGGCTGAAGCGAACAAAGCGTTTGCTCACTATCGCTGGTAGGAATTGAATCGGGTGTCCGTATTGGATACCCGTTTATTCTCAAACTCGAGTATGGAAGGAGCATACCTAATGGCTCGCGAGTTCTCTTTGCCGAATACGCGTAATATCGGTATCATGGCTCACATCGATGCTGGTAAGACGACGACTACTGAGCGTATTCTGTTCTACACTGGTCGCGTTCATAAAATTGGTGAGGTGCACGAAGGTGCAGCTACCATGGACTGGATGGAACAAGAGCAAGAGCGTGGTATCACGATCACTTCGGCTGCTACTACTGCTCAATGGAATGGCCATCGAATCAACATTATCGATACGCCAGGCCACGTAGACTTCACTGTAGAAGTTGAGCGCTCCCTCCGCGTTCTTGACGGTGCTGTAACCGTTTTTGACGCAAAAGGTGGCGTTGAGCCGCAAACCGAAACCGTATGGCGCCAAGCTGACCGTTATGGCGTACCACGCATGTGCTACATCAACAAAATGGATATCATGGGTGCTAACTTTGATATGTGCTTGGGTCAGATCAAATCTCGCCTGGGTGCAAATCCAGTAGCGATCCAATATCCAATCGGTGCAGAAGATCAATTCAAAGGTATGGTTGACCTGATTGAAATGAAGGCAATCGTATATACTGATGACTTGGGTAAAACTTCTGACTCCGCTGAAATTC
This sequence comes from Brevibacillus brevis, assembly GCF_022026395.1. NCBI lineage: Bacteria > Bacillati > Bacillota > Bacilli > Caryophanales > Paenibacillaceae > Brevibacillus > Brevibacillus brevis. Next base: position 239,510 of record NZ_CP041767.1, read on the forward strand.
CTGCTGACATCCTGGCACGTTGCGAAGAACTTCGCATGGCTATGGTTGAAGCAGCTGCTGAACAAGACGAAGAGCTCATGATGAAGTACTTGGAAGGCGAAGAGCTGACCAACGACGAAATCCGTGCTGCTCTGCGTAAGGGTACTATCGAGTGCAAACTGACGCCGGTAATGTGCGGTTCTTCTTACAAGAACAAAGGTGTTCAGCCTATGCTGGACAACGTAGTTGCTTACCTGCCGTCTCCGGTAGATATCCCTGCAATTAAAGGTACATTGCCAGATACTGAAGATGAAGTTGATCGTCCAGCTGACGACAACGGTCCGTTCTCTGCTCTTGCGTTCAAGATCATGACTGACCCGTATGTTGGTCGTTTGACTTTCTTCCGCGTATACTCCGGTGTACTGAACTCCGGTTCTTACGTTCTCAACTCTACCAAGGGTAAACGTGAGCGCGTTGGCCGTATCCTGCAAATGCACGCAAACCACCGTGAAGAGATCACAACGGTTTACTCCGGTGACATTGCAGCAGCTGTAGGTTTGAAAGATACAACAACTGGTGATACTCTGTGTGATGAAAAGGCTCCAGTAATCCTTGAGTCTATGGACTTCCCAGAGCCAGTTATTTCTGTTGCGATCGAACCAAAATCCAAAGCAGACCAAGATAAGATGGGTATCGGCCTGTCCAAGCTTGCTGAAGAGGATCCAACGTTCAGAACTCGTACAGATGAAGAGACTGGTCAAACAATCATCTCTGGTATGGGTGAGCTTCACCTGGAGATTATCGTAGACCGTCTGAAACGCGAATTTAAAGTTGAGTCGAACGTTGGTGCTCCACAGGTTGCTTACCGTGAAACATTCCGTAACGCAGCGAAAGTGGAAGGTAAATTCGTTCGTCAGTCCGGTGGTCGTGGTCAATACGGTCACGTTTGGGTGGAATTCGCTCCACTCGAAGCTGGTCAAGGCTTCCAATTCGAAAACAAAATCGTTGGTGGTGTAGTACCACGCGAATACATCCCTGCTGTTCAAGCGGGTATCGAAGAGTCCATGAAAAATGGTGTTATCGCCGGTTTCCCGCTGGTTGATATCAAAGCTACTATCGTAGACGGTAGCTACCATGATGTTGACTCCAACGAGATGGCATTTAAAGTAGCGGGTTCCCTCGCATTGAAGGAAGCTGCGAAAAAATGTGGCGCTGTACTACTCGAGCCAATCATGAAAGTAGAAGTTACAATGCCAGAAGAGTACATGGGCGACGTTATGGGCGACCTGAACTCCCGCCGCGGTCGTATCGAAGGTATGGAAGCTCGTGCAAATGCACAAGTAATCCGTGCAATGGTACCACTGTCCGAGATGTTTGGTTACTCCACAATTCTTCGTTCCCGTACCCAAGGCCGTGGCGTTTACTCCATGGTGATCGACCACTACGAAGAAGTACCTAAATTTATCGCTGAAGAGATCATCAAGAAATCTAAAGGCGAATAATTACAGGTTACAGCTTTATCTTGCAATCAGAAAGGTTTACAATATGGAAGGGACAACCATTCGTAAGGTAAACCTTTCTTCAAACCATAAAACCCTTATCTATAAGGAGGCTTTTCTCTCATGGCTAAAGCGAAATTTGAGCGTAATAAACCACACGTTAACATTGGTACCATCGGTCACGTTGACCATGGTAAAACTACCCTGACTGCTGCTATCACAACTGTTTTGGCACAAACAGGTCAAGCACAAGCAATGAACTATGCATCTATCGACGCTGCTCCAGAAGAAAAAGAGCGCGGTATCACTATCAACACTGCTCACGTTGAGTATGAAACTGAAAACCGTCACTATGCTCACGTTGACTGCCCTGGTCACGCGGACTATGTGAAAAACATGATTACTGGTGCTGCTCAAATGGACGGCGCGATCCTGGTTGTATCCGCAGCTGATGGCCCTATGCCACAAACTCGCGAGCACATCCTGCTCTCCAAACAAGTAGGCGTACCTTACATCGTAGTATTCATGAACAAATGCGACATGGTAGACGATGAAGAGTTGTTGGAACTGGTTGAAATGGAAATCCGTGACCTGTTGTCTCAATATGAGTTCCCAGGTGACGACACTCCAGTAATCAAAGGTTCTGCTAAAGAAGCTTTGGACAACCCAACTGGTGAGTGGGCTAAGAAAATTGGCGAACTGATGGAAGCTGTTGACAGCTACATCCCAACTCCTGAGCGTGCAACTGACAAGCCGTTCCTGATGCCTGTAGAGGACGTGTTCACGATCACTGGTCGTGGTACTGTTGCTACTGGTCGTGTAGAGCGCGGTATCGTTAAAGTTGGTGACCAAGTAGAAATCATTGGTCTGGCTGAAGAAACTAAAAACACAACTGTAACTGGTGTTGAGATGTTCCGCAAATTGCTGGATCAAGCTCAAGCTGGTGACAACATCGGTGCTCTGCTGCGCGGTGTAGACCGTAACGACATCGAGCGTGGACAATGCTTGGCGAAACCAGGTTCCGTTAAGCCTTACACTAAGTTCAAAGCAGAAGTTTACGTTCTGTCCAAAGAAGAGGGCGGACGTCACACTCCTTTCTTTGCTAACTACCGTCCACAATTCTACTTCCGTACAACTGACGTAACAGGTATCATCCAACTGCCAGAAGGCGTTGAAATGATCATGCCTGGCGACAACACTGAGTTCACTGTAGAACTGATCGCTCCAGTAGCGATGGAACAAGGTACTCGCTTCGCGATCCGCGAAGGTGGCCGTACAGTAGGCGCTGGCGTTGTAGCTTCTATCGACGCGTAAGATATACGGATATACAAAACCCGACAACTTTGGTTGTCGGGTTTTTTTATGTGCATTTATCGAACTTTTAAATAACTCCCATCAAAATCATTCAATTTGCCTCTCGAAGCAATATGCTACAATACCATCAGGATTGGATGGGGGATATCAGAGATGAAAAATAATGAGCGATTATTGTTTCTTATGCTTGCAGGTGTTGTCACACTATGGGGCTTGAATGTCGTTATGGTCAAGTATTTAACAACGTTTCCTCCATTATATGTCGCGGCTATACGCATGACTGTCGGTGGAATCTGTTTATCGCCACTCATCTTCTTATACCGAAAGAGTTTGCGATTCAGCAAAACAGATTGGTTCTTATTGGCCGGAGTCGGTGCTAGTTCTATCGCACTTCATCAAATAACGCTTGCGGCCGGTGTTCAATACACGACAGCAGGAAATGCTTCGCTTATTCTTGGATTAAATCCGTTGGCAACGGCACTCTTGGCGATGCTTTTCTTAGGGGAAGGCATGTCGTTGAAAAAAGGACTTGGGATTGGAATGGGTTTTGCAGGAGTGTTGATTGTCGTCATCTCTCAGCACGGCGGCCTTCATATGAATGGTTGGGGAGATGCCATAATGTTTTTCTCCATGCTCATGTATGTGACAGGTGGTTTACTCATTCGGAAATTGGTTGTAAGAGGTGTACCGGTACTTTTAATTACGGCTTTATCGCAAATGTTTGGGGTCATCTTCTTGTGGGGAGTCGCATTGACTGTTCAACCAGCTTCCTATTATCTTTCTTTGGACGTTTCATCCTTCCAATGGCTTGTAATTTTTGCTTCAGGTGCGCTATCAACTGCGCTTGGCTCGATCGGCTGGAATTACGGGATACGTCAGCTGGGAGCGAGTCGAACAGCTGTTTTCTTAAATGGAATGCCGATGGCCAGTTTGGTATTTGCAGCGATATTTCTGGGAGAAAGCCTTCAACTCGTACACTTACTAGCATTGTGTATGATCGTAGGCGGTGTATATTTAGGATCGCGTAGCTTGGTGAGACCCAAAACTACTCGTGCAGCAGCAACCTCTGATATAACAACAAAAGCGTAGGACACTCAATTGTCCTACGCTTTTTCTTATTGATCCCACTTATTGACCATATGGTGAGCAGTTAAACGCAAGCGATCAAAGATTTGCTTCCGAATTTCGCCATCTAGTCCTGTCAGATCCATGGCTCTATCCATACAAGAGAGCCAAGCCTCTGCCTGTACAGGTCCAATAGGGAACGGCATGTGTCGCGCTCGCAGCATCGGATGACCGTGTGCGTCTGAATACAGGCTTGGACCACCGAGAAACTGTGTCAAAAACTGATACTGACGTTCCTTCACGTGGGTTAAATCTTCCGGAAAGAGGTCGGTAATGTCGGGATGCTGCTTTACCAGATCATAAAAGGTATCGACAAGACGGGCCAAAGTATCTGCACCGCCAATGATTTCATAAGGGGTTTGATTCACATCAGACATTGAGGTAAACCTCCATTTCATAACGATTACAACCATAAGTATAACGTCTTCCTTCTATTATAGATAGATGACCCGACGAGTTGGCAGGTAATCCCGCTTGCCTTCTTTCACGGAAATCTGTAATATTGTCAAGGTGAGCCATTCAGTAGGCACACCATGTACAAAAAATTATGCGGAAACCCAAGAAAAAACTTGCGTTGCCCAAATCTTTTTAGTACAATATTGAATGTTGGTCATGGACTTGCGATGATGTGGGAGGTTGCTGACACACCCGGCCCCTTTGCCATGACCGGGGTGCAGGATATTTCCACGGAGAAATGTCTGTTTAAAAAATGGGCGAAAAAGGAGGGACTTCAATGGCAAAGCAAAAGATTCGTATTCGTTTGAAAGCGTATGATCACAAAATCCTGGATCAGTCCGCAGAAAAAATTGTGGACACTGCGAAGCGTTCCGGTGCTAACGTATCCGGTCCGATTCCACTCCCTACGGAGAAAGCAGTTTACACGATCCTGCGTGCGGTTCATAAGTACAAAGATTCTCGCGAGCAATTCGAGATGCGTACACACAAACGTTTGATCGACATCTTGAACCCAACACCACAAACAGTAGATGCTTTGATGCGTCTGGATCTGCCATCTGGTGTGGACATCGAGATTAAACTGTAAGGTCCCAAAAAGCGATACACGCGCAGACGTTGTCTTGATAAGCGTGTTATACCAAGCAACAAACCCTTAAAATGGCACCCCTGCGCATCGATGGGGACTTGATACAACATAAAAAGCGTTTTACTGAAATAAGCACAGGAGGTGGCACAAATGACCAAAGGAATCTTAGGGAAAAAACTTGGCATGACTCAAGTTTTTGGTCCAAACGGAACAGCGACTGCTGTAACGGTTATCGAAGTAGGTTCCAACGTAGTTCTCCAGAAGAAAGACGTTGAGACTGACGGTTATGAAGCAATTCAAATCGGTTTCGAAGACAAAAAAGAACAGCGCGCTAACAAGCCGGAAAAAGGACATGCAGCGAAAGCTAATACTGCTCCTAAGCGCTTCATTCGCGAAATTCGCGGAGTTAACCTCGCTGATTACGAGGTTGGTCAAGAGTTGAAAGCTGACATTTTTGCCGAGGGAGAAATGGTGGACGTAGCTGGCGTATCCAAGGGTAAAGGTTTCCAAGGTGCGATCAAACGTCACAATCAATCCCGCGGTCCTATGGCTCACGGTTCGCGTTACCACCGCGGTCCAGGTTCCATGGGTGCTGTAGCTCCAAACCGCGTATTTAAAGGTCAAACCCTGCCAGGTCAAATGGGTGGCGACAATGTTACCATTCAAAACCTGGAAGTAATTAAAGTAGATACAGAACGTAACCTGGTTCTCGTAAAAGGCTCCGTGCCTGGTCCGAAAAACAGCTGCGTACTGGTATCCACGGCAGTCAAGAAGAACTAGTAAGGAAAGGAGGAACTGACATGCCGAAAGTAGCTCTTTATAACCAAACCGGTTCTCAAGTTGGCGAAATCGATCTGGCAGACAGCGTATTTGGTATCGAGCCTAACAGCGCAGTTCTGTACGATGCGATCGTGATGCAACAAGCATCCCAACGCCAAGGTACACATGATGTAAAGAACCGTTCTGAAGTACGTGGTGGTGGCCGCAAGCCATGGCGCCAAAAAGGTACAGGTCGTGCACGCCAAGGTTCCATTCGCTCTCCGCAATGGAAAGGTGGCGGTGTTGTATTCGGTCCAACTCCGCGCAAATACGGTTACAAACTGAACCGTAAAGTTCGCCGTTTGGCTCTGAAATCTGCACTTTCCACGAAAGTACAAAACAACGAACTCCTGGTATTGGAAGCTTTGAACTTCGCAGCTCCTAAAACTAAGGAAATGACAGCTGTTCTGAGCAGCTTGAAAGTAGATCGCAAAGTTCTGATCGTTACTTCCGAGTACGACCAAAACGTAGCGCTCGCTTCCCGTAACATCCCAGGTGCAAAAATCGTAGATGCTGCAGGCATTAACGTTCTTGATCTGGTAGCGCATGACAAAGTAATCGTGACGAAAGAAGCGGTTGCGAAAGTAGAGGAGGTGCTCGCATAATGAAGAGCCTTCATGATGTCCTTAAACGCCCTGTCATTACCGAGCGCACCACTGATATGATGGCTGAGAAGAAGTACGTTTTCGAAGTACCTCTGAAAGCTAACAAAACAGAAATCAAACAAGCTGTTGAAAAAGTATTTGGCGTAAAAGTAGAAGCAGTTAACACAGTTCGTGTACCTGCGAAACCAAAACGCTACGGAAAATACTCCGGTTACACGTCCGAGTGGAAGAAAGCAATCGTTAAGCTGACTGATGACAGCAAAGAATTGGCCTTCTACGAGGGAGTATAACCTCGACGACTACCGAAAAGGAGGGTATTAACATGGGTATCAAAAAGTTTAAACCGACTTCTCCTGGTCGTCGCCAAATGACGGTTTCTACTTTCGAGGAGATCACCACGTCGACTCCCGAAAAATCCTTGTTGGCGCCTCTCAGCAAAAAAGCTGGTCGCAACAACCAAGGTAGAATTACCGTTCGTCATCAAGGTGGCGGTCATAAACGTAAATACCGTATTATTGACTTCAAACGTAACAAAGATGGTATCATTGGTCGCGTAGCAACCATTGAATACGATCCAAACCGTTCCGCTAACATCGCGCTGATCAACTATGCAGACGGTGAAAAGCGTTACATTATCGCTCCACACAACCTGAAAGTGGGCGACCAGATCGTATCCGGAGCAGATGCCGACATCAAAATCGGTAACGCACTGCCAATGGAGAAAATCCCGGTAGGTACTACCATCCACAACATCGAGCTGAAACCTGGTAAAGGCGGCCAATTGGTGCGCGCTGCTGGTACATCTGCTCAATTGCTTGGTCGTGATGGTGAGTTCGTAATCGTTCGCCTGTCTTCCGGTGAAACTCGCCGCATTCACAACGTATGCCGCGCTACTATCGGTCAAGTAGGTAACCTGGATCACGAACTGCTGAACATCGGTAAAGCAGGACGTTCCCGCTGGTTGGGTATCCGTCCAACTGTTCGCGGTAGCGTAATGAACCCGAACGATCACCCACACGGTGGTGGTGAAGGTCGCGCTCCAATCGGTCGTAAGGCTCCTGTTACTCCTTGGGGTAAACCAACCCTGGGTCTCAAGACTCGCAAGAAGAAGAACAAGTCCGACCAATACATCATCCGCCGCCGCAAGAAATAAGGTAGGCTGATACTATAACCGAACGCCTTTGGCGAAGGGAGGTTCACTAATGGGACGTAGCTTAAAAAAGGGTCCTTTCGTGGATGACCACTTGATGAAAAAAGTTGACGAGCAAAATGAAAAGAACGAGAAACGCGTGATCAAAACTTGGTCTCGCCGTTCCACCATCTTCCCTGATTTCGTAGGACATACGTTTGCAGTTTACGATGGCCGCAAACATGTACCAGTATACGTATCGGAAGACATGGTTGGTCATAAATTGGGTGAATTCGCACCAACTCGTACCTTCAAGGGTCACGTCGACAACGACAAGAAGTCCAAGAAGCGCTAATTTTCTCTTGACAGAGAGGAGGTACAAAGATGGAAGCAAAAGCAGTTGCACGCAACATTCGCATCGCGTCTCGTAAAGTCCGCCTGGTGGTAGACTTGATCAGAGGCAAGCAAGTAGGTGAAGCTTTGGCGATCTTGAAACACACGCCAAAGGCAGCTTCTCCAGTTGTTGAAAAACTCCTGAAGTCGGCTATTGCAAACGCTGAGCACAACTACGAGATGGATCCAAACAGCCTCGTAGTGGGTAAAATCTTCGTAGACCAAGGTCCTACGTTGAAGCGTTTCCGTCCGCGCGCTATGGGTCGCGCTAGCCGCATCCATAAACGCACGAGCCACATCACAGTGGTACTAAACGAGAAATAAGGAGGGATTACGTGTGGGTCAAAAGGTAAGCCCGGTAGGTCTTCGGATCGGTGTCATTCGTGACTGGGAGTCCAAATGGTACGCTGACAAGGACTTCGCAACTCTGTTGCACGAAGACTTGAAAATCCGCAAGTATGTAAAAGGGCGTCTGAAAGATGCTGCTGTATCCACGATCGAAATCGAACGCGCAGCTAATCGCGTGAACGTTACGATTCACACCGCTAAGCCTGGTATGGTAATTGGTAAAGGTGGTTCAGAGGTTGAAACTCTGCGCAAAACCCTGACTGATCTGACTGGCAAACGCGTTCATATCAATATCAACGAAATCAAACGTCCGGATCTGGATGCTACTCTGGTAGCTGAAAATATTGCACGCCAATTGGAAAACCGCATTTCTTTCCGCCGTGCGCAAAAGCAATCGATCACTCGTACGCTGCGCTCTGGTGCTAAAGGTATCAAAACCTTGGTAAGCGGTCGTCTTGGCGGCGCGGACATCGCACGTTCTGAAGGTTACAGCGAAGGTACTGTTCCACTTCACACATTGCGCGCTGACATCGACTACGGTACTGCTGAAGCACATACCACTTATGGTCGCATCGGTGTTAAAGTGTGGATCTATCGTGGAGAAGTCCTTCCAGCGAGAAAGAACGTCGCTACTGAGGAAGGAGGCAAGTAATCATGTTGACGCCAAAACGCGTGAAACACCGTAAACAACACCGCGGGAAAATGGCTGGTAACGCAAAAGGCGGTACTACTGTTGCGTTCGGTGAATACGGATTGCAAGCAATGGAACCATCTTGGGTAACTAACCGTCAGATCGAGGCAGCTCGTATCGCGATGACTCGTTACATCAAACGTGGTGGTAAAGTTTGGATCAAAATTTTCCCTGATAAACCAGTAACACAAAAACCGCTCGAAGTCCGCATGGGTTCCGGTAAAGGTTCTCCTGAGAAATGGGTAGCGGTAGTGAAACCAGGCAAGATCATGTTCGAACTTGCTGGTGTTCCTGAAGAAGTCGCTCGCGAAGCTATGCGTCTGGCTATGCACAAACTGCCAATCAAGTGCAAGTTCGTGAAGCGTGAAGAAGTGGGTGGTGACGCACATGAAGGCTAATGAGTACCGTAATTTGACCACTGCCGAGATCGAACAAAACGTTACTTCTTTGAAAGAAGAGTTGTTCAACCTTCGTTTCCAGCTGGCTACGGGTCAACTCGAAACCACATCTCGTATCAAACAAGTGCGTAAGGATATTGCTCGTGCGAAAACCGTCCTGCGCCAGAGAGAATTGGGAATCGGTTAATTATAGGAAGGAGGTTTGAACGATGACCGCAGATCGCAATATGCGTCGAACAGTTGTAGGTCGCGTTGTTTCCGACAAGATGGATAAAACCATTGTTGTTCTTGTTGAAACTTACAAGACACATCCTTTGTACGGCAAACGCATGAAATTCTCGAAAAAGTTCAAGGCTCACGACGAGAACAACACGGCAAAAGTGGGCGACATCGTAGAAATCATGGAAACTCGTCCATTGTCCAAAGACAAGCGTTTCCGTTTGGTACGTATCGTCGAAGAGGCAGTAATCGTATAAGTCAGATTTTCGGATATTAATTCCGAAAGGAGGAACAGTAAATGATCCAAACTCAGACGAGATTGGCTGTTGCTGACAACTCCGGTGCAAAGGAACTCATGTGCATCAAGGTTCTGGGTGGTTCCGGTCGTAAAACGGCGAACATCGGTGATGTTATCGTGTGCTCCGTAAAATCCGCTACACCCGGCGGCGTTGTCAAGAAAGGTCAAGTAGTTAAAGCGGTAGTAGTACGCACAGTAAGTGGCGTTCGTCGTAACGATGGTTCTTACATCCGTTTCGATGAAAATGCAGCTGTAGTTATCAAAGACGATCAATCCCCACGTGGTACTCGTATCTTTGGACCTGTGGCTCGTGAGCTCCGCGATAAGGATTTCATGAAGATCATCTCTCTGGCTCCAGAGGTTATCTAATTGAACGGCAAAACTCAGGCAGTTTGTTCGATAGGAGGTGCACCAAGCGATGCACGTTAAAAAAGGCGACACTGTTATCGTAAATGCGGGCAAAGATAAAGGCAAAAAAGGTCGCGTTCTCGCTGCTTATCCAAAGAAAGAACGCGTTCTGGTTGAAGGTATCAACCTCGTGAAGAAACATAGCCGTCCGTCCCAAGCTAACCCGCAAGGTGGCATTGTGACTCAAGAAGCAGCTATTCACGTATCCAACGTATCTTTGATCGATCCGAAGTCCGGAAAAGCTACTCGCATCGGTTACAAAGTTTTGGATAACGGCAAGAAAGTTCGGTACGCGAAAAAGTCTGGCGAAGTACTCGACAAGTAGTCAGGTTGGAAAGGAGGATATCCTAGATGGCAACAAGATTGAAAGAAAAGTATACGAGCGAAATCGTGCCTAGCTTGATGAGCAAGTTCAACTACACTTCCATCATGCAAGTGCCGAAAGTAGAAAAGATCATCATCAATATGGGTGTTGGCGAAGCGGTAGCGAACGCTAAGTCCTTGGATACTGCAATTGAAGACCTGCAAATCATCGCTGGTCAAAAGCCTGTAGTAACAAAGGCTAAGAAATCCATCGCGGGTTTCAAATTGCGTGAAGGTATGCCGATCGGTGCGAAGGTTACTCTGCGCGGCGAGCGTATGTACCACTTCCTCGACAAATTGATGAACGTATCTCTCCCGCGTGTTCGTGACTTCCGTGGAATTTCTTCCAAGGCTTTTGACGGTCGCGGTAACTACACACTTGGTCTGAAGGAACAACTGATCTTCCCTGAGATCGAGTACGATAAAATTGATAAAGTTCGTGGTATGGACATCGTTATTGTTACTTCCGCGAAAACGGATGAGGAAGCTCGTGAGTTGCTGACTCAAATGGGTATGCCATTCCGTAAATAAACCCACTCGTAAGGAGGGAAGAATGTGGCAAAGAAATCAATGATCATCAAGCAACAGCGGGAGCCGAAGTTTGCAGTACGCGCGTACACACGTTGCGAGCGTTGCGGACGTCCTCACTCCGTATTGCGCAAATTTAAACTCTGCCGTATTTGCTTCCGTGAACTTGCTTATAAAGGTCAAATTCCAGGCGTGAAAAAAGCAAGCTGGTAATTTGAAACGGGAAGGAGGTTTTCTCTCATGGTTATGACTGATCCAATCGCAGATATGTTGACACGAATTCGTAACGCCAACATGGTTCGCCACGAGAAAGTGGAAATCCCGGCGTCGACCATCAAGAAGGAAATCGCGCGCATTCTGAAAGAAGAAGGCTTCATCCGCGATGCGGAGTTTGTTGAAGACAACAAACAAGGAATCATCCGCGTATTCCTGAAATATGGTGCAGGCAACGAGCGTGTTATCACAGGTCTGAAACGTATCTCCAAGCCAGGACTTCGTGTTTATGCAAAGAACAATGAAGTACCTAAGGTTTTGGGTGGTCTCGGTTGCGCGATCATCTCTACATCCACTGGTGTAATGACTGACAAGCAAGCTCGTCAAGCTCACGTAGGTGGAGAGGTTCTCGCATACATTTGGTAATTAACAGATTGTAAATAGCACAGGAGGTGCACCACATGTCTCGTGTCGGTAGAAAACCGATCGTGGTCCCTGCAGGCGTTACCCTCACTCTGAACGGTACTGAGCTGACGGTAAAAGGCCCTAAGGGTCAACTCGTTCGTAGCTTCCATGAAGATATCAAAATCAACGTCGCTGAAAACGAAGTAATCATTGAGCGTCCAAGCGATAACAAACTTCACCGTTCCCTGCATGGTACGACTCGTGCGCTGGTATCCAACATGGTAACTGGCGTATCTGAAGGCTTCACTCGTACCCTGGAACTAGTCGGTGTAGGTTACCGTGCTGCTAAGTCCGGCAACGGTGTTACTCTCTCTCTTGGTTTCTCCCACCCAGTGGAAGTTACTCCAGAAGAGGGTATCGAAATTGATGTACCAAACCAAACCACTTTGGTGGTAAAAGGTATCAACAAAGAGCGCGTAGGCCAAGTTGCTGCTGAAATCCGTTCTCTGCGTAAACCTGAGCCATACAAAGGTAAAGGTATCAAGTACAGCAATGAAGTTGTTCGTCGTAAAGAAGGTAAAAAAGGTAAATAAGCTTCTAGCTTCATGAGAAAGGAGGCCGCTTAATGTTTACGAAAGCTGATAAAAACAAAGCTCGGAAAAAACGTCATCTGCGAATCCGCAAACGTGTGATTGGTTCTACCATTCGCCCACGTCTGAACGTATTCCGTTCTTCTAAGCACATCTACGCTCAATTGATCGACGATGCAACTGGCGTAACACTGGTATCTGCATCTTCTTTGGATAAAGAGCTGGGCCTGAATAATGGCGCTAACGTGGAAGCTGCTACAGCTGTTGGCACACTGATCGCTAAGCGTGCACAAGAAAAAGGTGCGACTGAAGTGATTTTTGACCGCGGTGGTTACATCTATCATGGACGTATTAAAGCACTGGCAGAAGCAGCTCGTGAAGCTGGTCTGCAATTCTAACAACAAGGAGGGTAAGGAATGCGTATCGACCCTAGCAAATTAGAGCTCGAAGAAAAAGTAGTCGCAGTTAACCGTGTAGCAAAAACGGTTAAAGGTGGACGTCGTATGAGCTTCAGCGCCTTGGTTGTTGTGGGAGACCGTAACGGCCACGTAGGTGCTGGTATGGGTAAAGCTCAAGAAGTTCCAGACGCCATTCGCAAAGCGATTGACGATGCTAAGAAAAAATTGATCCGTGTACCGATGAGAGGAACAACTGTTCCGCACCAAGTACTGTGCCAATTCGGCGCTGGTAAGGTTCTCATCAAGCCTGCTGCCCCTGGTACAGGTGTTATCGCTGGTGGACCTGTTCGTGCCGTACTCGAACTGGCTGGTGTAGGCGATATCTTGAGTAAATCTCTTGGTTCCAACAATCCTATCAACATGGTCAACGCTACGCTGGAAGGCCTCGGTCGTCTGAAAACAGCGGAAGATGTCGCGAAATTGCGCGGTAAGACTGTTGACGAGTTGTTGGGTTAATAAGGAGGGAATGAACATGGCAAAATTGCAAATCACCCTCAAACGCAGCCTGATCGGTCGTACAGTAGATCAGCAAGACACTGTAAAAGCTCTGGGTCTTCGCAAAATCAACTCCACTGTAGTGAAGGAAGATAATCCTGCAATCCGTGGAATGGTTTTCAAAGTGAAGCACTTGGTAGAAGTGAAAGAAGTAGAAGCTTAATTGAACATCTCAATTAGTTAGGAGGTGCAACGTATGAAATTGCATGAACTGCAACCTGCAGAAGGATCCCGTCACACTCGTAAGCGCATCGGTCGCGGTATTGGTAGCGGTACTGGCAAAACTGCTGGTAAAGGTCACAAAGGTCAAAACGCTCGTTCCGGTGGCGGCGTACGCCCAGGTTTCGAGGGTGGTCAAAACCCATTGTACCGTCGTCTGCCTAAGCGTGGTTTCACTAACATTAGCCGCAAAGAATTTGCGATTGTTAGCTTGGACGCGCTGAACCGTTTCGAAGAGGGCACTGTAGTAACACCTGAGCTGTTGAAAGAAACTGGTGTTATCAGCGCGCTGCGCGACGGTGTTAAGGTTCTTGCTAACGGTGAACTGACTGTGAAGCTGACTGTAAAAGCTCACAAGTTCTCCGGAGCTGCTGCTGAGAAGATCGCACAAGTCGGTGGAACAACCGAGGTGATCTAATGTTAGCGTCCTTAACTAACATTTTCAAAATTAGCGACCTTCGTCGCAAAATCCTTTTTACGCTTATGATGCTGGTCGTTTTCCGGATCGGAAGCTATGTGCCAGTTCCTAACGTAAATGTCGAGTTGTTTCAGCAGAATACAAACCAATTACTGGGCTTGTTAAACACCTTCTCAGGTGGAGCACTGCATAACTTCTCGATTTTTGCCATGGGTATCATGCCGTACATTACGGCATCGATTATCATGCAGCTGATGTCTATGGATGTTGTGCCTAAGCTTACGCAATGGGCTCGTGAAGGGGAAGTTGGCCGTCGCAAGATTGCCACCGTTACCCGTTACGCTACGATTATCCTTGGTTTGATTCAGTCTGTAGGGATGACGATTGGATTCAACAATATGGCGCCTGGTTTGCTGAACGACACTTCGGTTAGCAGCTATGCACTCATTGCGTTGACATTGACAGCTGGGACCGCATTCATGATGTGGATGGGGGAACAGATTACGGAGAAGGGTATCGGTAACGGGATTTCGATCCTGATCGTTGGCGGGATCGTCGCTAACATTCCGCAAGGGATTACGACGATTTACACAACACAGTTCGCTGACCCATCTCAAAACGTATTCTTCAGCATCGTCAAAGTTCTGCTTATCCTATTGGTGATCCTCGCCATTATTGTCGGGGTTATCTTTATGCAGCAAGGCCTTCGTAAGATTCCAGTGCAATATGCGAAACGAGTGGTTGGACGCAAAATGTACGGTGGTCAATCTACCCACATTCCACTGAAAATCAACTCTGCTGGTGTTATTCCTGTTATCTTTGCGGTATCGCTGGTAATGTTCCCGTCAACGATTGCTCAGTTCTGGGTGGATGCATCCGGTCAAGGATTTGCTAACTGGATTTATCAGAACTTCCAAGTCAACCAACCATTAGGAATGACGCTTTACGCTATCTTGATTCTCGGATTCACCTACTTCTACACATTCGTACAGATCAACCCTGTACAAATGGCAGAAAACATGAGAAAAAATGGCGGTTACATTCCTGGTATCCGACCTGGTAAAAACACTGAGGTATTCATTACTCGTACATTAAACCGGTTAACATTGGCGGGCGCTTTGTTCTTGATGATTATTGCGATTTTGCCATTCTTCTTCGGCAGTCTTGCAAACTTGCCACAATCCATTTACATCGGTGGTACATCGCTGTTGATCGTGGTTGGGGTAAGCTTGGATACAATGAAGCAGATTGAAAGTCAAATGATCAAACGCCACTACCAAGGGTTTATCAAGTAATGACTTAGATGTTTACAGAAAAGCTTCTGTAGCTTTTTCGATGGGACGGAGGGAATGGACGTGAACATAATTCTGATGGGACTGCCTGGAGCCGGTAAAGGGACACAGGCAGAACGTATCGTAAAAGAGTTTGACATCCCGCACATTTCGACTGGCGACATGTTCCGAGCTGCGGTCAAAAACGAAACGCCGCTCGGACTAGAGGCTAAATCCTACATGGATAAAGGACATCTCGTCCCAGACGAGGTCGTCATTGGTATTGTGCGGGAGCGCCTTTCGATGGATGACTGCGCAAAGGGATTCCTCTTAGATGGTTTTCCGCGCACAGTTCCTCAGGCGGAAGCGTTGACAGCTACAGTAAAAGAGCTGGGACGCGAAATTGACCATGTAATTAACATCAACGTTCAACGCGAGCAATTGATTGAACGTCTGACCGGTCGCTGGATCTGCCCTGTTTGCGGTGCTAGCTATCACACGATGTTCAATCCTCCAAAAGAGGCTGGCGTATGTGATAAAGATGGTGGTAAGCTGTATCAGCGTGAAGACGACAAGATCGAAGTGGTAACACAACGCCTTGACGTGAATATCGCTCAAACACAGCCACTTATCGACTACTACTCCGCACAGGAACTTCTGCGAGATATCGATGGAGAACAAGATATCCAGGTAGTGTTTGCGGAAATTAAGTCATTGTTGCGAGGGTAATTGCGAATGATTATCCTAAAGTCGAAAGCAGAACTTGAGGTTATGCGCGAAGCTGGTCGTATCGTCGCACTCACCCATCAAGAACTGGCCAAGGCGATCAAGCCTGGTGTCACGACGAAGCAGCTAGACGAAATTGCCGAGACCTTTATTCGAAGCATGGGAGCAATTCCATCGTTTAAAGGCTATGGTGGCTTTCCAGGAAGTATCTGTGCTTCAGTCAATGAAGAACTCGTACACGGGATCCCAGGTAAACGGGCGTTACAAGAAGGAGACATTATCAGTATCGACATTGGTGCCCAGTTTCAGGGTTACCATGGCGACTCCGCTTGGACGTATCCGGTCGGTATGATTTCAACAGAAAACCAGATGCTGCTCAGAGTAACGGAAGAGTCGTTGTACAAGGGGCTTGAAAAAGCTGTTCCGGGTGGACGCTTATCCGACATCTCTCATGCGATTCAGGTTCATGCAGAAGCTGCCGGCTTCACACTCGTTCGCGAGTATGTGGGGCATGGGATCGGGCAAAACTTGCACGAAGATCCGCAGGTTCCTAATTACGGCCCTCCTGATCGAGGACCGCGGTTAAAACCAGGCATGGTGTTGGCAATTGAGCCAATGGTAAATGCCGGCGAACGTTATGTCCGCACATTGGAGGACAATTGGACGGTAGTAACAGTGGATCGGAAAACTTGTGCTCATTTTGAACACACCATCGCGATTACGGAAGATGGCTATGAGATTTTTACACGGACATAAAAACGGTAGTTCCGAACGGTTCGGGATTGTCGTCCAACGTGTCGACGATAAGTTCGTTGTGTGATCATTTCGCAAAACTCATGGTCCGACTGAAGAGCAGAAGAAAGGAGAGTTTACCATGGCAAAAGATGATGTAATTGAGGTGGAAGGTACGGTAATCGAACCTTTGCCAAATGCTATGTTTCGAGTAGAATTAGAGAATGGACATAAAGTCCTCGCTCACGTCTCTGGAAAAATCCGCATGCACTTTATCCGTATCCTGCCGGGGGATAAAGTAACTGTTGAACTGTCGCCGTACGACTTAACCCGCGGACGTATTACGTACCGCTATAAATAGTAAGCAAAACCCCTAGAAAAGGGAGGCAAGAACCATGAAAGTGAGACCTTCGGTTAAACCGATCTGCGAGAAATGCAAGGTTATCCGTCGCAAAGGTAACGTAATGGTTATTTGTGAAAATCCGAAGCATAAGCAAAAACAAGGGTAAACAAGGAGGTGCTTTTGACACATGGCACGTATTGCAGGCGTAGACTTGCCGCGCGAAAAACGCGTTGAAGTTGCTCTTACCTACATTTTTGGTATTGGCCGCCCCACGTCTCAAAAAATTCTGTCCGCTACTGGCGTAGACATGAACACTCGTGTTCGCGATCTGACAGAAGACGAAGTGAACAAACTTCGTGAGTACATCGACAAAACTGTGAAGGTGGAAGGTGACCTCCGTCGTGAGATCTCCCTCAACATCAAGCGTCTGATGGAAATCGGTTGCTTCCGTGGCATCCGTCATCGTCGTGGACTTCCAGTTCGCGGTCAACGTTCTAAAACAAATGCTCGTACGCGTAAAGGTCCACGCCGTACAGTAGCAAACAAGAAGAAGTAAAGGAGGGTAATCTGACATGGCGAAAAGAAAACAAGCTACAGCAACTCGTACCCGTCGTCGTGACCGTAAGAATGTTGAAGTCGGCGTAGCACACATTCGTTCTACTTTCAACAATACGATCGTCACTATCACGGATCCACACGGTAACGCGATCTCTTGGTCCAGTGCTGGTTCCCTCGGCTTCAAAGGCTCCCGTAAAAGCACTCCATTTGCTGCGCAAATGGCTGCTGAAGCGGCTGCACGCGTTGCTATGGAACACGGCATGCGTTCCCTTGAAGTATCGGTAAAAGGCCCAGGTGCAGGTCGTGAAGCTGCGATCCGTTCCCTGCAAGCAACTGGTCTTGAAGTGAACATGATTAAAGACGTGACGCCAATTCCGCACAACGGTTGCCGTCCACCAAAACGTCGCCGCGTGTAACTGGTTTATATCGTTCAGAACATGTCCATACTAGAATGGTAAATTCTGATTTATAGCTTGTCATGCACGCAAACGGTAAACCGCCGGGGAAATTCCTGAGTGGGCACGTATGCGGCCCACCCAAGGATTTCGACGTTTTGAAGGAGGGTTTGTTTAATGATAGAAATAGAAAAACCAAAAATCGAGGTTGTGGAAGTAAGCGACGACAACTCGTATGGAAAGTTTGTTGTAGAACCTCTAGAGCGCGGATACGGAACTACCCTTGGCAACTCGCTGAGACGAATTCTTCTTTCGTCCTTGCCAGGCGCGGCAGTTCGTACTGTTCAAATCGATGGGGTTCTTCACGAATTCTCTACGGTTGAAGGCGTCGTTGAAGATGTAACCGAGATCATCCTGAACATCAAAGGCTTGGCGCTGAAGATCCATTCCGATGAAGAAAAAGTAATCGAGATCGATGCAGAAGGCGAAGGCGTTGTCAAAGCGGGAGATATCCGTGCTGACAGTGATGTGGAGGTCTTAAACCCTGATCTTCATATTGCAACGTTGGCCAATGGCGGTCGTCTGCATATCCGCATGACAGCTGGACGTGGTCGTGGTTATGTTCAATCTGACGGAAACAAATCTGAGGATCTGCCTATTGGTGTGATTCCGATTGATTCGATCTACACGCCGATCAAGCGCGTTAACTATCAAGTGGAAAATACCCGTGTAGGGCAAATGACCAACTATGACAAGTTAACACTTGAGGTTTGGACTAACGGTAGCATCAGTCCGGAAGAAGCCGTGAGTCTCGGCGCAAAAATCATGACGGAGCACCTGAACCTGTTCGTTGGTCTGACTGACGAGGCAAAGGATGCAGAAATCATGGTAGAGAAGGAAGAGGACAAGAAAGAGAAAGTCTTGGAGATGACTATCGAAGAGCTCGATCTTTCCGTTCGTTCCTACAACTGCTTGAAGCGTGCCGGTATTAATACCGTGCAAGAGCTGACGCAGAAGACCGAAGAGGACATGATGAAAGTACGCAATCTGGGGCGCAAATCTCTTGAAGAAGTTCAAGAAAAGTTAGCTGAACTGGGCCTGTCCCTGCGCAGTGACGACTAGAGTAGCAAACCAAGAAGCAAACTTTTGTTCTCTCGATTAAGAGGGAGGTAAACCACATGGCACAACGTAAATTGGGTCGTCGTAGCTCAGCTCGTAAAGCGCTGTTCCGCGACTTGGTAACAGACCTGATCATCAACGAGCGCATCGAAACTACAGAGATGAAGGCGAAAGAACTGCGCCCAATCGCTGAAAAAATGATTACGCTCGCGAAACGTGGCGATCTGCATGCTCGCCGTCAAGTTGCTGCTTTCGTTCGCAAAGAAGTTGCGAATGCTGAAGGCCGCGATGCTGTTCAAAAACTGTTCGATGAAATCGCTCCTCGCTTCAAAGAGCGCAACGGTGGATACACTCGTATCCTGAAAGCCGGCCCTCGCCGTGGCGACGCTGCTCCAATGGCGTACATCGAATTCGTTTAATACATGTAAACTGGTCGTTTACTCAGGTTTTAAGCCTGGTAGATTACCGCGAAAAGGGTGGGGGCAGATCTGGTCATAGGCTGGACTCTGATTCAACCCTTTTTTCCTTTTACATCGAAATCCTGCTAGTCAGTTCCCTGTGAAGGCTGGGGAGGTTGTGAATGCCTCATGAATGAAGATAACCTGCTGGCATTGCGAGATGTTTCTTATACCTACGATGGTGAGGATGGCCAACGGGTTCCGGTATTACAAGGTGTTGACCTTACCATTCAAAAAGGTTCCTTTGTATCCGTATTGGGGCACAACGGTTCCGGCAAATCAACGATGGCAAAGCTGATGAATGCTCTATTGCTTCCTGAAGGCGGTGCAGTACTTATCAGTGGAATGGATACGAAAGATGGGGAGCAGCTTTGGGAAATTCGACGACATGTTGGCATGGTCTTTCAGAACCCGGACAATCAGATTGTGGGGGCTACTGTGGAAGATGATGTCGCCTTTGGCCTAGAAAACATGGGTGTGGACCCCAAAGAGATGCGAAATCGTATTAATGAGGCGCTCGTTTCTGTAGGGATGGAGTCTTATTTACAGGCACAACCACATCGTCTGTCTGGGGGTCAAAAGCAACGCGTGGCGATCGCCGGGATTATGGCGATGCGGCCTTCTGTCATCATCCTGGATGAAGCGACAGCGATGCTTGATCCACAAGGGAGAATGGAAGTGCTGAATCTGGCTCGTCAACTGAACCGTGATGAGGGACTCACGATCATTAACATTACCCATTTTCCGGAAGAAGCCATCTATTCGGATAAGGTCATCGTCATGAATGCGGGTGAAGTCCTGATGGAAGGTAAGCCGAGTGAAGTGTTTAATGAAGTAGATCGTTTGAAACAGGTGGGACTGGATGTGCCATTTGCCGTTCGACTGCGACACGCACTTCATTCCAAAGGGATTGAATTACCGTTTGTCCTGCATCAAGAGGAGCTGGTGGAGCACGTATGCAAATTACTTTTGACCAAGTAAGCCATATCTACGCAAAGGGAACACCGTTCGAACGAGTTGCCTTACACAATATTTCGGTGACGATTCCATCCGGTTCGTTTGTCGGAATTATAGGCCAGACGGGCTCAGGTAAGTCAACGCTGATTCAGCATTTGAACGGGTTGCTGATGCCTAGTTCAGGGCAGATTACCCTGGGTGATGCGGTCATTACTCCAAAGCGACGATTACCCCATGCTAAAAGGCGCGATATTGGGCTCGTCTTTCAATATCCTGAACATCAGTTGTTTGAAGAAACGGTTGCGAAGGATGTTGCTTTTGGACCGCTCAATTTTGACTTGCCAACGGAAATGGTGAAAGCCCGCGTAAAGGAGTCCCTTGAAATTGTTGGCCTGGATTATGCCACGATCAAGGATCGTTCGCCATTTCATTTAAGTGGCGGACAAATGCGACGTGTTGCTTTGGCTGGTGTTCTTGCCATGCAGCCGAAGGTTCTGGTATTGGATGAACCAACTGCGGGTCTTGATCCTGCGGGACGAGTCACGATTCTGGAAGGGATCTACCGGATTCATCAGGAACAAAACCTCACGACACTATTGGTTACACACAGCATGGAAGAGGCAGCCCGCTATGCAGACTATTTGCTTGTGATGGCAAAAGGTCAAGTAGCTTTGCAGGGGAAGCCAGAGGAAGTATTCATGCAAGTGGAGCGTCTCCGAGAACTGTCTTTGGATGTACCGGAAACGGTGGCTTTCGTATCGCAAATGAATCAAATGCTGCCGGACAAGGCTAGTCTGCCGAGCTCCCTTTATCGGGAGGAAGAGCTGATTGCCCATCTGCTGGAACGACTGTCCGTACCAAAGGAGGGCTAGGCATGCTCCAGAATATCGCAATTGGTCAATACGTACCAGGGCAATCTTTTTTACATCGTGCAGATCCGCGAAGCAAGCTTCTCTTCATCATCCTTTTTGCTACCTTGATTTTTCTGGCTAACAATGCGGTTACCTACGCTATACTCATTGGTTTTACCTTGTATGCTGCACTTCTTTCTAGGCTTTCATTGTCCTATATATTAAAAAGCTTAAAGCCTGTCTGGATCCTGATTTTGTTTACCGTTGTCTTGCATATTTTTATCACAAAAGGCGGGATGGTCTACTTTCAGTGGGGATGGTTTACAGTAGAAGAACAGGGAGTTCGCCAGGCGATCTTCATTTCTTTGCGCTTGGGACTTTTGATTCTCATTAGCTCCTTGCTAACACTGACTACCTCTCCTATCGATTTGACGGAGGGTTTGGAGCGTTTACTAGGACCACTAGGGAAGATCGGCATACCGGTTCATGATATAGCCCTGATGATGTCAATTGCACTCCGGTTCATTCCGACCCTGATGGAAGAAACGGATAAAATCATCAAGGCGCAGACCGCCAGAGGAGCCAATTTCACTAGTGGAAGTCTCGTACGCAGAGCCAAGAACCTGATTCCGATCGCTATTCCATTGTTCGTTAGTGCATTTCGGCGTGCGGAAGAGCTGGCTTTGGCGATGGAAGCACGTGGCTATCGCGGGGGAGTGGGGAGAACGCGGCTGAATAAGCTGACGTTCACTTGGCGTGATGGAATCGTAGCTGTTGTGAGTGTGATCCTGGTAATCGTGATTGGGTGGTGGCGTACATGAAGCGACTGCGATGTGTATTGGCGTATGACGGAACTGACTTCAGCGGTTTTCAGGTACAGCCAGATCAAGTAACGGTCCAGGGTGAAATTGAAGCCGCATTGAATCGGATTACCGGAGAAGATATCCAAGTCTTCGGATCAGGCCGGACAGACGCGGGTGTTCATGCACGCGGTCAAGTGATTCACTTTGACACGTCGAGCAACATTCCGATGGATAAATGGCGGTTTGTGTTGAATAATCAGTTGCCTGATTCTATTGTCATTCGGACAGTCGAAGAGGTCGATGCCTCTTTTCATGCGCGTTTTGACGTGCAAGTTAAAGAATATCGATATTGTATCGACAACAATCCGGTAGCAGATGTATTTCGACATCGTTACGCCGACCATGTCCGGTTCCCGTTAGATGTGGACGCGATGCAGCAGGCTGCTCATTACTTGGTGGGTGAACATGATTTTACTTCCTTTTGCTCGGCAAAAACATTCGTCGAGGACAAGGTTCGGACTGTGTACGGGCTCACCGTGGAAAAAATCGGAGACGAGGTATGGGTGACATGCCGAGGCAACGGTTTTTTGTACAACATGGTTCGAATTATTGTGGGGACTTTGGTTGAAGTAGGGCAAGGAAAAAGAAGCCCTGCTGAACTGAGGGAAATCCTCGCCGCATGTGATCGGGAAAAGGCAGGTAAGACAGCACCAGCCAAGGGTCTGACCATGTGGGAGGTTGTCTACTAGTTCTCAGATTTCCAACTATTAGACGAACGAGCAGCACTTGACTATAGGGCGTCTATGTAGTACGATATTCCTTGGTATTTTAACCCCGCCTAGCCCCACTCTAGCCCCGGGATTGAAAGACAAGAACGTGATTACATGGAACACCTGGAAGAGTTGCTCACCCGTAACAGCAATTATCTTCCATTGCAAGTTTCGGTTGTTTTGGTTATAAGTAGATGGATATGTGTTAGGTAAGATATTTAGGAGGGACAAAAATGCGTACCACATATATGGCGAAACCGCTCGAAGTTGAGCGCAAATGGTACATCGTTGACGCTGAAGGCCAAACGCTGGGTCGTCTGGCGAGCGAAGTAGCTTCTATCCTGCGCGGAAAATTGAAACCAGAATTCACTCCTCACGTTGACGCTGGCGATTTCGTAATCGTAATCAACGCTGACAAAGTGAAATTGACTGGTAACAAACTGAATGACAAAATTTACTACACTCACTCCCTGTATCCAGGTGGTTTGAAAAAGACCACTGCTGGCGCAATGCTGAACAAACGCCCAGATCGTATGTTCGAACTGGCGGTAAAAGGCATGCTGCCTAAAAACAGCCTGGGACGTCAAATGTTCACCAAGCTGAAAGTATACGCTGGAACTGAGCATCCGCACGCAGCACAAAAACCAGAAGTTTGGCAAATTCGCGGTTAAGGTAAAGGGAGGAAATATACGTGGCACAAGTACAATACTACGGTACAGGTCGTCGTAAGCACTCCGTAGCACGCGTTCGCCTGGTTCCAGGTGAAGGTCGCATCGTGATCAACAAGCGTGAAATGGATACTTACTTTGGTTTGGAAACACTGAAATTGATCGTAAAACAACCACTCGTTCTGACTGAAACTCTCGGTCGTTACGATGTATTGGTTAACGTAAACGGCGGCGGAACCACTGGTCAAGCTGGTGCAATCCGTCACGGCGTTGCTCGCGCTCTGCTGAAAGCAGATCCGGAACTGCGTGGCGCTCTGAAACGCGCTGGCTTCCTGACTCGCGATCCTCGTATGAAAGAGCGTAAGAAATACGGCTTGAAAGCAGCTCGTCGCGCACCTCAATTCTCCAAGCGCTAAGAAGCTTTCAATTATCAACATTATCGCCCTTGGCCATCATTGGTCAGGGGCTTTAATTTTTTCTTCCAACGGCCCTCCAATTTGCCTTCTATGGTTTTTTGAGCAACCCCTATTGTTATCTAAATGTCTATGCGTATAAAAATTCCTATACCCCGAAAAGCACTGTCTTTTAACAAGTCCATTGCTACTTTATAAATTACCAAAAAAAGTAAATTATATATTGAAAACAATTATTAAAATGGTATAATTTGGTATATTCAATAATGTTAGGAGGTCATTCATATGGGATAGTAACTATGAAGTGTAGAGCTACATAGCATCTGGTGCTACTGTATCTACTCCGAAATGGTCTGCTCGTGTGAACTCAACCGCTATCATTTTACTAGTGCTCGTGAGTGAAATCGGAGGCAAAAGCTACTGAATATACTTCGAGCATCAACTGTTGTCAATGGCAAATGGACATCTCGACCGCGAGCGATACGTTGCTGGAGGATGGCTCAAATTTGGCCTCCCAAATGGATCACTGACCACATGAGTCAGGTGGTGGATTACCGCATAAGAATCAATCATAGAGCCACTATTACACTTGGCTTGAAAATTCAACATACGAAAAAGTGAATCTTGAGAAATGGGAGAGTGGAAAGAATGTTGGATTGGGACAAAATGCAAGAGGAGTACGTAACGGATCATCATTATCATGTTTCTTACCATGAAGATGGATACGATATCGAGGGTACTGTATGGAAAAAGAAAAACGGAAATGGTTGGGATGTTCTCTTTTCTGATATACATAATGAGCTAAATGAAGAGAATGATACTCAATTAGATTTAGTAATTTTCCGCTATGAAAAAGATCAGTTAGACATCGAAGAAATCAATGAAATGTTTGCACAATGGGTCAACAAGGTGCTTCTTCGTAATGCAAAAGATAAATCAGTATACATGTACAAGGAAACATGAAATCAATTAAAGAAAAGGTGGTAGATTTTTAAATGTTTAAGAAGATAGTATCGCTTGTTTTAGCGGTTTCGTTTGTTTTTACTGGTGTCGTGGGGACTTCCACTGTAGCCGCGGCAGATCATCATTCTCAAGTAACAACTAAACAGAGTTTCTCGAGTTCAATGAGAGAGTCAGAAATGAAAGAGAAGCAACAGGTTGCACCAATTGTTGCCAGAATCATCATAAAAGCAGCAGAATTTGCTGTTAAGAAACTAGGAAAAAAGATAGCAGATGATGTATGGCCTGTTGTGAAGAAAAAGCTGGATGATCTTTTGGAATCAGCTAAAGATCTTTCTGTGAAAGGCCCTGGTGGCGGTGAAAGAGTCTTCGCTATATTTAGCGATAAAACGGAAATTTTCAGATTGGATGCTAAGTTATTAAAAAAATCGGATGGATACTATCTGTGGGTTCATTATCATATTCGTCCCAATATGGAAGATCATCATGATATTGCTAATATTTATATGGGAAAAGATAAGCCTGGTGGCTGGTAAGTGGACCTACGTGCAGAAACGCCACGCATTGGAAAAACAGTATGTAATCTAATGTGTGGCGTTTCTTTTCTGTTTGCCTTGGGATCGATACATCCCCCTTGTCTGTTTCGCAGGCAGGGGGTTTTTCCTTTCTACAAACGGGTATATTTGTCCATGTTTGTCCATATGATGGAACGAGAATGGGACAAAGGGGACGATACACTGTGACACGAAAAGGAGTAGGCTGGATATTGGCTTTCGCGGTACTTATGCTGTTGTTCACCTACGAAGCGCCTGATCGTTCTTCCTGGCAGGCATGGTCGCTGCCACTGACGGGAACGGTCATAGCCATTGACCCTGGGCATGGGGGAATCGATGGCGGTGCCGTTTCCAAAAAGGGGGATGTAGTTGAGAAAGAAGTGACTTTGGCCATTAGCATGTACTTGCGAGATTTCCTTCAGCAGTCAGGAGCGTTTGTGGTTATGACGAGGGAGGAAGACAAGGATTTGGCGAGTCCAGATGCGGCACAGGCACGCAAACGAAAATCTGAGGATATTCGAAACCGGGTAAGGCTGGTCAATGATAGTACACCGGATTTTTTGGTCAGCATACACGTTAATTCCATCCCTTCTCCGAAATGGTCGGGAGCACAGACTTTTTATTCCCCTAGCTTCAAAAAGAGTGCAGAAGTTTCTTATTTGATACAAGATGAGATCAAACGGGTGATCGGTCATACAGATCGGGTTCCGAGTAAGACGAACAATGTGTTCTTGATTCGGGAGGTTAACTGCCCTGCCGTTTTGGTAGAAGTAGGCTTTGTCAGCAATACAGAGGAGGCCAAGCGACTTCAGAGCGTTGAATACCAAAAAGCTATGGCGAATGCTATTTATCAGGGAATATTGCGTCAGTACTCGGGAGAAAAAGCGCCAATTACACCCTGAGATGGCGGTGATCGTGTTCCGACCGCCCGAATATGCTATAATGAACGCGCATACGCTGCCGTTATACCAGCATGAAAATGTTTGAAAAGATTATAGATGAGGTGAACCAGAATGTTGACCAGAGAACAGGTTCTCGAAGCACTACGCGATGTAAAAGACCCTGAAATTAATCGTAGCTTGGTCGAGCTCAACATGATTCGGGATATCCATATTGAAGGCAAGACAGTAAGCCTCACAGTCGTTCTGACGATTTCGGGCTGTCCGCTCAAAGCCAAGATTGAGGACGATGTCATCGCAGCTGTGAAAGCGCTAGGAGCAGAAGAAGTACGCCTGCAATTCGGTTCGATGACAGACGAGGAACGTGCGGCTCTGTCTGCTCAGCTTCGCAAGAACCAAGGTGGGCAAACACATAACATGACACCGGGACAAGCTCCTCTCTTGAATCCGATCTTGGCGAAGGATTCGAATACGACCTTTATCGCGGTCACTTCCGGAAAAGGTGGCGTCGGAAAGTCGACGGTGACAGTGAACCTGGCTGTTGCGCTGGCTCGTCTAGGAAAAAAAGTGGGTATTATCGACGCAGACATTTACGGCTTTAGTGTGCCCGATATGATGAATATTGAACAACGTCCAACCGTGATTGGGGAAACCATTCTGCCTGTTGAAAAGCAAAATGTAAAGGTTATGTCCATGGGCTTTTTTGTAGAGGACAACTCTCCGATCATTTGGCGTGGTCCTATGTTGGGGAAAATGCTGCGTAACTTTTTCACAGAAGTGCACTGGGGCGAAGAATTGGACTACCTCTTGTTGGATTTGCCTCCAGGAACGGGAGACATGGCCCTTGACGTGCATACCATGATTCCGCAGAGCATGGAGATTGTCGTAACTACTCCTCATGCTACTGCAGCGTTTGTAGCAGCTCGCGCAGGAGCTATGGCAAAGCGAACCGGTCATGAAATTCTCGGTATTGTGGAAAATATGGCATGGTATGAAGCTAAGGATGGTTCGAAAGAATACGTATTCGGTCGTGGTGGAGGAGCTAAGCTTGCCGAGACATTGGCATGTGAGCTGCTTGCTCAAATTCCGCTGGGACAACCGGATAATCATCCATCTGAACCTGATTATTCCCCATCCATCTATGGAGAAAAGACCGAAATTGGTCAGCTTTACATCGATATGGCCAAACGTGTCATAGAAAAATGCGGGGAAGCCGTCAAACAATAAGATCCAAGAAGATGAAAAAGGTGGGCTCTATAATAGAGCTCACCTTTGCGTTTTAAGAAGATTTACCGCTGCCTCCACCAGAAGAACCTCCGCCGGAACCTCCACCTTTACCTTCTTTTCCTTTTTTCTTCGGCTTCAGTTCCTTTGGTTTGGTCATGTCCTCGGATACTTTGGTCATGATCTTCATGAGTTCAGCCTGGAACAAAGGACTTTGCAAGGAATCCTTCATCACTTGCATGGTTTGCTGTCGATAAGCAGAGCTTTTCATCAGGTCCATCAAATTTTTCTCAAACTCAGGGTCTTTCATTACGCTGATAAGCTCTTTTTGGTATTCAGGGTCCTTCATCAGGTCCTTCATTAGCGTTTTTTGTTCATTCTTCATGGATTTCGCCATAGCGCTTGCGAACTTAGGGTCTTTAAACGCTTCTTTGATGTGCGTGCTATTGGGATTCGTCATGCTTTGGATCAAAGTTGTCCGCACTGTCGACTCGTCCAGCATCAGGCTTTGTTTGAACTTGTCATCCTTCATCATTTTACCTACAGATTGCTTCGCTTCGTCCGTCTGTAATATGTCCAGCACCATGTCTTTGACGCTTTTATAATCAGGCTGAGACGAACTTTGCGCTTGTCCGCCACCCCCGCAACTGGTGAGGACCAGACAGACAAGAGCGGTTAACCAAAAAGACATCGTCTTTTTTCTCATGGGGTGGACACCTCCTTCTTTACTCTGCCTACAAGTAACGTGTGCATTTTGTTTTGTTCTTACGCTAGTATTTTCTTGTATCCATTGGTACAATCATATTCGATGTGGATGGGAGGGAATACTTGGTGAGTTTGCGTAAGTATGGATGGCTTTTTATTACCACGCTCTTGCTTGGGGGATTAGGCGGGATCCTGGTTGCCCTTATTTTTGACTTGGACAAGCTACTCGGGGGCAGCACCGGTAACTTTTTTGTAGGCTTGTTCATGTATCTCCTGTATGGAATGACCATTAGTATTGTGGCTCAGATGGGTTTTTTTGCGTATATGACGATTAATTATTTCGCTAAAACAATATTCAAAACGGCTTCGCTGTGGAAAAGTGTCCAAGTATTTCTTATTTTGTTTGTCTTTTTCGATATGATTTATCTTCGCTATACGTCTTTCGGTGAAGGAAAAGGATTTGGTTCGTATTTTATTGAGCCAACGCTATTATTGATTGTTGCTATTGTTACCGCATATGGAAAAGTAAGTCTGACCAATAAATCAGCATGGATACCGACGACCTTCTTTATGTTTGTCGTTACGGCATTGGAATGGATTCCTGCATTGAAGGAAGATAATGTGCGTGCAACACTGTCCATGCTCGTCCCACTATTGTTTTGTAACGTCTGGCAAGTCATGCAATTGCACCGTCTGGTAAAAAGAGAAAGCTGACCCAATGAAGGTCAGCTTTTTTTGTTTTAGTGAATTTCTTTGCTGTCTACACTTGTACCCGAAATGAGTTCAGATACAGTAACGAATTCATAGCCATCCTTACGTAGTTGATCAATGATCACTGGGAGGGCAAGATGTGTATCTTTCGCAGAATCGCTCGCGTGCATCAGGACGATGTCTCCTGGATGAGCTTTCGATAATACATTATTGATGATCACATCTGTTCCCGGATTGGTCCAATCTTTTGAGTCCGTATCCCATTGGATGACGGAATACCCCATGCGATTCGCGATTTCCAGCACTCGTTTGTCAAAATCACCATTTGGCATCCGAATGAGTGTTGGTTTTTTTCCAGTCATTTCGGTTAAAATGGAGTCCGCTTTAGCCATTTGGGAGCGAATTTCTTCATCGGCGTATTTGGTGTAGTTATCATGCTTGTGACCGTGCGAACCAATTTCAAAGCCATCCTCTTTGATTCGTTTCAAAATGTCCGGATGTCGTTGACTCCAAGGAGAGGAGAGGAAAAAGGTCGCTTTGTTTACTTTTTTTTCTTTCAACACATTCAGTATAGGTATTGCTCTTGTCTCTCCCCAGCTGATATCAAAGGTAAGGGCGATTTTCTTTTCTTTGGTGTCGACCTTATAAATAGCTTGGGGGGCTTGCGTGCTGGTACCTTCAGCAAAAGCAGCAATTGAATCGCGTTCCGCATAACCAATTCCGGCTGTTAGTACGATGGCCGCGACGATAATTAGGATTTGCTTTAGTCGTTTTGCACTGATCACGTAAATGAATTTCATGGATAGCACCTCCTTTGTCCGATAACAGTTTATGCAGGGAAGACAAGGATATTCTTTGGCCTGTTGGCTATTGTTGAGGTACAATGCATATAGTGAATTATGAGGCAGTAAAGGGGTGTGGTGCATGGGCAGTCGATTGCGGCATTTATGGCTTGATAACCGAAAATATTTCTTCGCCGCATGCTTATTATTTTTTGGTGGTGCCTTGATTGGTTATTTTCAAGCACCGCTCGTTGAAGAGATGGTCGGTAAAATGATGGGCCAATTAAAGGAAATCGCTGAACGGATAAAAGAAAACGGCGGCGGACCTTTAGCGGTATTCTGGATGATTTTTTCCAATAATGTTTTCAGTGCATTGATGATGATGGCCCTGGGAATATTGTTTGCATTGTTTCCCATAATTGGAATGCTCACGAATGGAGTGCTGCTTGGATTTATCCTTTTCAAATACAGTGGGGTTGGAGTAAGTCCATGGCTTATTTTTAGTGCAGGGATTTTGCCGCATGGAATTTTTGAGCTCCCAGCTATCCTGTTTGCAGCGGGAGTTGGTATTCGTTTAGGGGTGCTGAGTTTACGATCAGTGGGAGTTCTAATCCAACCGCAAAAGCTGGCACGATT
>NZ_CP041767.1:275000-352500 GCF_022026395.1 Brevibacillus brevis
GCAGGGGCGCCAGCCTCTGTGGAGCTGTCGGTGGGATACCACCCTTGATGTACGGAGTTTCTAACTCGTCGCCCTTATCGGGCGAGAGGACCATGCCAGGTGGGCAGTTTGACTGGGGCGGTCGCCTCCTAAAAGGTAACGGAGGCGCCCAAAGGTTCCCTCAGAATGGTCGGAAATCATTCGTAGAGTGTAAAGGCAGAAGGGAGCTTGACTGCGAGACCTACAAGTCGAGCAGGGACGAAAGTCGGGCTTAGTGATCCGGTGGTTCCGCATGGAAGGGCCATCGCTCAACGGATAAAAGCTACCCTGGGGATAACAGGCTTATCTCCCCCAAGAGTCCACATCGACGGGGAGGTTTGGCACCTCGATGTCGGCTCATCGCATCCTGGGGCTGAAGTAGGTCCCAAGGGTTGGGCTGTTCGCCCATTAAAGCGGTACGCGAGCTGGGTTCAGAACGTCGTGAGACAGTTCGGTCCCTATCTGTCGCGGGCGTAGGAAGTTTGAGGAGAGCTGTCCTTAGTACGAGAGGACCGGGATGGACGCACCGCTGGTGCACCAGTTGTCACGCCAGTGGCACAGCTGGGTAGCTATGTGCGGACGGGATAAGCGCTGAAAGCATCTAAGCGTGAAGCCCCCTCCAAGATGAGACTTCCCACAGCGCAAGCTGGTAAGACCCCTCATAGACGATGAGGTTGATAGGTTCGGTGTGGAAGCGCGGTAACGCGTGGAGCTGACGAATACTAATCGGTCGAGGACTTATCCACACACTTAGCAATCATGCGTATTCAGTTTTGAAGGAACAAACCTTCTACGTTCCTCGGTAGCTCAGTTGGTAGAGCAATCGGCTGTTAACCGATCGGTCGGCGGTTCGAGTCCGTCCCGAGGAGCCATAATATGCTCCTGTAGCTCAGTCGGTAGAGCGTTTCCATGGTAAGGAAGAGGTCGCAGGTTCGATTCCTGTCGGGAGCACCAGAAGTAATCTTGATCTTGGCCCGTTGGTGAAGCGGTTTAACACAGCAGCCTTTCACGCTGTCATTCAGGGGTTCGAATCCCCTACGGGTCACCTAAAAACACCTTAGCAATGGTTAAGGTACCTGCAAAGTTCTCAGAGTATGCTAAGAAGCATACTCGTCACTTTGTCGGGGATTTGGAGGCTTAGCTCAGCTGGGAGAGCATCTGCCTTACAAGCAGAGGGTCGGCGGTTCGATCCCGTCAGCCTCCACCATAAAAAATGGGGAGATAGTGAAGTGGCTAAACACGGCAGACTGTAAATCTGCTCCCTCCGGGTTCGGCGGTTCGAATCCGTCTCTCCCCACCATTTTTTATTTTGCGGGTTGTTGGGGTATAGCCAAGCGGTAAGGCAACGGACTTTGACTCCGTCATTCCTAGGTTCAAATCCTAGTACCCCAGCCATTTTGCGAGCCATTAGCTCAGTTGGTAGAGCATCTGACTTTTAATCAGAGGGTCGAAGGTTCGAGTCCTTCATGGCTCACCAGTTTTTTAAAATTAGAATAGGTGCCCTTAGCTCAGCTGGATAGAGCGTTTGACTACGAATCAAAAGGTCGGGAGTTCGAATCTCTCAGGGCACGCCACTTATCGGGAAGTAGCTCAGCTTGGTAGAGTACTTGGCTTGGGACCAAGGGGTCGCAGGTTCGAATCCTGTCTTCCCGACCATTTTTATATGCGGGTGTAGTTCAATGGTAGAACTCCAGCCTTCCAAGCTGGTCGCGTGGGTTCGATTCCCATCACCCGCTCCATATGCTTTCATATGCTTATTAGAAACGAGCAACCATTTCGGTTACTCGTTTTTTTGTGTTTTTAATAAAGCTTGTCCGACAGGTTATTTATGCAAAATCATGTCGAGTTGAGTCATTTTGCTTTCCGGGGCTACAATATAGGAGTAGATAATGAATGAACGAAGGAAAGGGTGGCACTTTTATGAACAAAAACATGAGCATTGTTGGTGTACCGATGGATCTAGGTGCAGACCGCCGTGGAGTTGATATGGGACCTAGCGCTATCCGTTATGCAGGTGTTGTCGCACGCCTGGAAAAGATGGGTTTCAATATTGAAGACCGCGGAGATATTTTTGTAACGCGCCCTCATCACTTCACTGAGACGGAAAACCATAAATATTTGGATGAAGTCGTGGAAGCCAATGAAAAGCTTGCCAATGTTGTAAGCGATATCATGACTGCTGGTCGATTCCCTCTCGTATTGGGTGGCGATCACAGCATTGCCCTTGGCACCATAGCGGGTGTGGCGAAGCACGTGAAAAACCTGGGTGTTATTTGGTTTGACGCTCATGGTGATTTGAATACGGGTGCCACTTCTCCATCGGGAAATATTCACGGTATGCCTTTGGCAGCGAGCTTGGGACATGGGCATGAGCGTCTGACAAACATTGGAGGATATACACCAAAGGTAAAGGCAGAAAACGTGGTCATCATCGGAGCGCGTGATTTGGATCAAGGTGAGCGTGAATTGATCAAGCGTATTGGGATTAAGGTTTTCACCATGCATGAAATTGATAAGTTGGGTATGGCTCGCGTCATGGATGAAGCAATCGCGCATGTGTCCAAAAACACGGATGGCGTGCATTTGAGCCTCGACTTGGATGGACTAGATCCACACGATGCTCCGGGAGTTGGGACGCCAGTTATAGGTGGTATTTCCTATCGCGAAGGGCATGTCTCATTGGAAATGCTGGCAGATGCAGATATTCTTTGTTCTGCTGAATTCGTGGAGGTCAACCCGATTCTTGACCGAGAAAACATGACAGCTCGCGTTGCAGTCGCTTTAATGAGTTCCGTTTTTGGTGATAAATTACTATAAAATAAATAAAGAAGATCATGAAAAAAGAGAGGCTTTTGGCCCTCTTTTTTTGTTTTACCGCATCTTTACATTGATGGGGGAAAGCTGTACATTCTAAGGATGGAGACGAAGTTTATTTAATAGTTGGTCCAGTTGTACACTTAGCGAAACTAATTCTGGAGTAATGCAGGCTTGTTTTTTGTACTGATCGTTGAGTTTTTTTCGAAGCATTTCAATTTCGAGGAGAACGTCTTTTTTTGACAATCGTTGCACTCTCCTTTCCACCCGTGAGATAAATGAGCTATCATTACTTATATATAGAGGAAAGCATTGCGCTTATTCCTCTATTTCCCAACAAAATATCCGCACAAACACTAGATTAAAAATGAAACCATATGCAGTATCATCCGTATATAGGATTACGGTATTGTGGGGAGGATCGCATGGATTTTGTAGAGAAACGGTTGACTCAGCGGGCAAAACGCGGAGACCGTGAAGCTTTTGCGGAGTTAATCGAGATTTATAAAGACAAGATATTTCAGCTCGCATATCGTATGGTGGGAAACCGTCAAGATGCAGAGGACATTGCGCAAGAAACATTTTTGCGTGTCTATGCCAATTTGCATTCATACGATGACAACTATAAGTTCTCCACGTGGATCTACAGGATCGCGACCAATCTATGTATCGACCGTGGCCGGAAAAAACGACCTGACTTTTCATTGGATGAAGAAACCGAACCAGGGCAAGGCCTGGACTGGTATTCACGCCTGTCTTCTAACGAGCGAACACCGGAGGACAAAGTCGTAACGCAGGAGCTGCAAGAGACGGTGCAAGATGCTTTGTCTCACTTACAGCCCAAATATCGCTCGATTATGATCTTGCGTTATATCGAGGATTTGTCGTTGCAGGAGATCAGCGATATCGTAAAGCTTCCCATAACGACAATTAAGACGCGTATTCACCGAGGAAGGGAAGCATTACGCAGCAAGTTGCGATTGATGTGAGAAAGGAGAAAATCACGATGGAATGCCGGGATATGATTTGCCTCATCCACGAATATCTAGATGGGGACACTGATGAATTAGCCAATCTGCAATTGCAAGCACACATAAAGTCTTGTGTGAGTTGTCGTCAGCATATGCATGAGTTGCAGAGAGCCATCGCTTTTGTTCAAAGCGCTTCGCATATTCATGTCTCTTCTGATTTTACAGCTCGTGTACTTGCGCAATTGCCTGCGCCGACGAAAGCGAATCTGTTATCAGGATGGCTTCGTAATCATCCGTTTTTGACAGCTGCAGCGGTATTTCTCTTTTTGATGACCGGCAGTGTATTCAACAGTTGGTTTGATCGGGATGACACTCTACAGGTATCCTCTGCTAATTTGGATAAATTAAAAATAGATCGTGAACGCAATGTCGTAGTTGTACCAGCAGGAACCAATATTGATGGAGACTTGGTTGTCCGCAACGGAAACGTAGATGTTCGAGGCCATGTAACTGGAAATGTTGTGGCCATTGAAGGAAAAGTGTTCGTGGCATCTACCGCCCAAGTCGTGGGAAATACCGAATCGATCGAAGCGATCGTAGATTGGATCTGGTATGAGGTGAAAAATATTGGAAATGACTTGCTTCCGATCTTGCCATAAGAGAAAATAGAGAGTACAGCTATCAGAGCACGGCAGTGGAGCCGTGCTTTTTCCGCAGGAGATAGACTGACTTCATTAGATGGAGCGAGATATGGGGGCTTCGTTATGATATCGATATCCATGGAATATGGGGATTTGCTACGGTATGCAACGGATATTTTACTCGTTACATACGTGTTCTATAAAATCATTATGCTTATTCGCGGGACGCGGGCTGTACAATTGCTGAAGGGGATTATGGTCATCGTCATCACATGGTTCCTCAGCAAATATTTCCAGCTGACGGCATTGCACGCACTGATGAATCAAGCTTTTACATTCGGGGTTTTGGCGGTCGTCATCATCTTCCAGCCAGAGTTGCGTCGAGCACTGGAGCAGCTTGGTCGAGGCAAGCTTTTTTCCCGTTCAAGCAGTACGCAAGATGACGAGGCGGTTAGCCGCTTGGTTCAAGAAGTGGGCAAATCGGTTACGTACATGGCCAAGCGTCGCATTGGTGCATTGATCGTCATTGAGAGAGAGACGGGACTTAACGACTACGTGGAAACGGGTATTGGCATTAACGGGCGAGTCAGCTCAGAGCTGCTGATTAATATTTTCATTCCGAATACACCGTTGCATGATGGTGCAGTCATTATGCGAAAAGACATGATTATGGCTGCTGCCTGTTATCTTCCACTGTCTGAGAACAATTCCATCTCCAAGGAGTTGGGGACGCGCCATCGAGCGGCAATAGGGTTAAGTGAGGTTTCCGATGGCATCGCGATCATCGTATCCGAAGAGACTGGTCAGGTGTCTTTTGCCGCGCATGGAGCAATGAATCGCAATCTGACGGAGGTGCAACTGGCAGAGATGCTGACAGAACAGCTTCAGCCTCTGTCCAAAGGCAAATCCATGGGAAGTCGTTGGCAATGGAGGCGAAAACATGGATAAATGGTTAAACAGTCACTGGTTTGCACGTGCTGTTGCGTTGCTTTTGGCTATCATGACTTGGATGATTGTCAATCTGGAAGCCGAACAAACGACGACTCCTGAGGCAAGTCAGCCAACTTTTATTGATAGTGTCAATTTGCATGTGAAATATGATACTGATCGTTATCAGGTGGTCAAGCAGCAGCGAACGGTAAAGGTCGCCTTGGAAAGTAATAATCCTTTTTATCGACACAATTTCTTTCCAGAGGAATCGTGGGAAGTGTATGTCGATGCGACGAACCTGGGCAAAGGAACGCATCGTGTACCTGTCCAGTACAAGGGATTCCCGGATGAAGTCAAGGTAGGGATCATCCCGAATATCGTGGAAATCACCTTGGAAGAGAAAAAGACTGTTGAGCGTGAAGTTTCTGTGGAGAAATTGGGACAGGTCGCCCCAGGTTATACCGCTGGAGAACCTATTGTGAAGCCGTTTAGAGCGCTTGTAAGGGTACCTGAAAGTCAAGTGAATAAGGTAGCAGCGGTAAAGGCTTCGGTTGACCTGGAAGGGGCTACTTCCGCAATCAAGACAACGGTTCCGCTCAAAGTCGTGGACAAGTCTGGCAACGTGATTCAAGGGGCAGATGTGGTGCCACTTACGGTAGAAGTGAACATCCCCGTAACGAGTCCGTTTGCAAAAGTGCCAATTAAATTAAACTTGACGAATGAATTGCCGAATGGCTATAGTTTGGCTAGTATGGGTATGAATGTGGAAGAGGTCACGGTCTATGGACCGAAGGAAGTCATTGATGGCATCAAATCCAACACATACCCAGGGCCGGAAATTGATCTCGGCAACATTACATCAGATCGCGATATAGAGCTCAAGATACCGTTAATGGATAATATTGTGAAGGTAGAGCCGGAGTATTTGACCGTATCGCTAAAAGTCGTTCCATCAACGACGAAGCGTTTGGAGAAGATTCCGATTCGCATTAGCGGGCTATCAGAAAGCATGGAAGCAAAGGTACTATCCACCGATGGCCAGGAGATGTCTACAATCGACTTCGACGTGATCGGCGCTCCAGTAGTGCTGAATCAGTTGAGGCATGAAGACTTGCAGGTCGTAGCAGATGTCAGCAATATGCCGGCGGGTGTATACGAAGTACCATTGAATTACATCTTCAATCAGTCGGAGTATATCAAGACTTCTGCGAGCGCACCGAAAAAGGTCACAATTCAAATCACGAACAAGCAAAGGTAGACATAAGCTGTTGTGTGCACAAGGAAGGAAATGAGGGACAATCATGGGGAAGTATTTCGGAACAGACGGTGTACGTGGTGTAGCAAATACACAACTCACACCCGAACTGGCATTTAAAATCGGACGCGTTGGTGGTTACGTTCTCACCAGACACAAGCAGGAAGGAAAACCAAAAGTGGTGATTGGGCGCGATACGCGCATTTCTGGACAAATGCTGGAAAACGCGCTTTTGGCTGGACTGTTATCGGTTGGAGCAGAAGTGGTCAGATTGGGTGTTATCTCCACCTCGGGGGTAGCGTATCTCACACGTGCACTTGGTGCAGATGCGGGCGTTATGATCTCCGCCTCTCACAATCCGTTTCCGGATAACGGAATCAAGTTCTTCGGCAGCAACGGTTTTAAACTGTCCGACGAAGTGGAAGCTGAAGTAGAACAGTATTTGGACGCGGCAGAGGATACGATGCCTCGACCAACAGGCGAACAAATCGGGACGGTTCTGGAATTCCTGGAGGGTGGACAAAAGTACCTCTCTCACTTGAAGAGTACCGTATCTGAGCGATTTGACGGTCTGAAGGTAGTTCTGGACTGTGCAAATGGTGCTGTCTCATCATTGGCAGCTCGTCTGTTTGCGGATGTGGACGCTGAAGTGATCACGATAGGTGCGAATCCGAATGGAATCAACATCAATGACCAGTGCGGTTCAACGCATCCTGAACGTTTAGTAGAAGAAGTTTTGAAGCATAAAGCTGACTTGGGTCTATCCTTTGATGGGGACGCGGATCGCTGTATTGCTGTAGATGATAATGGTGAAATCATCGACGGCGACTATATTATGGCGATCTGTGCACGAGCACTCAAGGCAAAAGGAAAACTCAACAACAATACAGTTGTTACGACCGTAATGGCCAACATGGGCTTCTTCAAAGGAATGGAAGAGTGCTCCATCAATACGACGAAGACTGCTGTAGGGGATCGCTATGTAGTAGAAGAGATGCTTCGCGGCGGCTATAATCTCGGTGGCGAACAGTCCGGTCATATTGTCTTCCTGGACTACAATACGACAGGAGACGGTTTGTTAACGGGGCTGCAGCTCTTGAACATCATCAAGGAGTCTGGCAAGCCGTTGTCCGAGCTCAAACAAGTGATGGTCAAGTATCCGCAGCTTCTGATCAATGTCCGTGTAGAGGACAAGTCAAAGCTGAATGGCAATGAAGCCATTGCGCAGGCCATCCGTAAAGTAGAAGAAGATTTGGCTGGCAATGGTCGCGTTCTGGTTCGTCCGTCGGGAACAGAGCCAATCGTACGTGTCATGGCAGAAGGCCCAGATGCGGCACAGTTGGAAGGGCTCGTGAATCGGATCGTTGACGTGGTCAAACAAGAACTCGTGTAAAATTCGTGTAAAAAGTTGCAGGGAGCGGTTTCAATGCCGCTCCCTTTTGCATACAACTACAATACGACGACAAGATATTGTCGCTCTTCACAATCTGTGGTACAGTGTTCATGTGCACTAGCACCAAGAAAGAAAAAAATGGGAGGGGTTGTGCAAAAAGGAACAAGCATCATAAATCAAATGCATACCATTGGAAAGCGCCAGCACTGAGGCTGCCCGACATGGAGCCTTAGTGGACGAGGTGGAGGTTTATCGAAGGATTCGGCGGATACCTCCCGGCAGCAGTATCACTGCCGCAGAGCGCAGGGACAAAACATCAGGGTGATCTGATGGACAAAACCTTGCGTGTGATACGTTTTTTGCCATTGTCGAAATAGATGAAACAGCATGATCATATAAAAAACATGGAATGGCGGGGGACTCACCCCCGTACCATTGTTCGGGTGGAAGTCCCTCGCCAATTTGGAAGGGGACCATACACTTATGTGCGGAATCGTTGGATATATTGGAAATAAACAAGCGCAAGACATCGTTATCGGAGGACTTCGCAAACTGGAGTATCGCGGCTATGATTCAGCAGGGGTCGCTGTCGTGAATGCAAACGGATTGGAGTACTCAAAAGCTCAGGGTCGCTTGGCTGTTCTGGAAGGCCGTTTGGAATCGAAGCCATTGACTGGTTCTATGGGAATCGGGCATACACGTTGGGCGACACACGGAAAACCGTCTGACGAGAACTCCCACCCACATACAGACGAAAAATCGGCTTTTGCAGTCGTTCACAACGGGATTATCGAAAACTTCCTGCCATTGAAAGAAGAGCTGCTGGCAAAAGGCTACACGTTCACTTCTGAGACAGATACCGAGGTTATCGCTCACTTGCTCGCGGACATGTACGATGGCGATATCGTTTCTACAGCGCGTCGTGCTGTGCAACGCATGCGTGGTGCCTATGCATTGGGTATCATGACGGAACATGAGCCTGACAAGCTGGTAGCGATTCGTTTGGCTAGCCCGTTGGTAGTTGGTGTGGGTCAAGGCGAGAGCTTTATCGGTTCGGATATCCCGGCTATATTGGAGCATACACGTGACGTGTACATTTTGAACGAAGGCGAAATGGCTGTGTTGACTCGCGATGGTGTGGAACTGATGAACGCAGAGACCGGAGAGAAAATCGAGCGGGAACTGTTCCATGTCGAGTGGGATCTGGTACAAGCGGAAAAAGGCGGATATGATTCCTTCATGCTCAAGGAAATGCACGAGCAGCCTCAAGCTGTTCGCGATACCATGGGTGCCCGCATTGACGAGGACAACAAGCGAGTGATTTTGCCTGAGCTAAAAATGAGCGATGCGGAACTGGCGACATACGATCGCATCTACATCGTGGCATGCGGTACCTCCATGCACGCAGGTCTCGTCGGTAAGGATGTTATCGAAAAATGGACTCGCGTACCTGTAGAGGTAGCAGTCGCTTCCGAGTTCCGTTACCGTGATCCGATCTACACAGACAAGACACTGATGATCGTCATTAGCCAATCGGGTGAGACAGCAGACACGCTGGCTGCACTGCGTGAGGCGAAGAAGAGCAACGTGAAGGTGTTGGCTATCACCAACGTGGTAGGCAGCTCTGTAGCTCGCGAAGCTGACGAAGTGATCTTTACGTGGGCTGGTCCAGAAGTAGCGGTAGCGTCTACGAAAGCATACACCTCACAAGTCGTTGCCCTGTACTTGTTCAGCCTGTATTTGGCTCAAGTAAAAGGCACCATGGCGGCTGCTGAGATTGCCGAAGTCGTAGAGCACTTGAGCGAGATCCCTGGTAAAATCGCTTCCATGCTGAATAACGATGATCAGATTCGTCGCTTTGCAGAGGGCACAAAAGAGGTAAGCAGCCTGTTCTTCATCGGCCGCAGCCTCGACTATGCGGTATCGCTGGAAGGCTCTCTGAAGCTGAAAGAAATCTCTTACATTCACTCCGAGGCGTATCCAGCCGGTGAGCTGAAGCACGGTACTCTTGCGCTGATTGAAGATAATGTTCCAGTTGTAGCTTTGGCTACGCAACCAGACATCTACGAAAAAACGGTAAGCAACATCGTGGAAGTAAAAGCTCGCGGCGCTCATGTACTGGGCTTTGCGACTGAAGGCAACCACGATCTGGCGAAGAGTGTGGATGAGGTCATTTACATGCCAGCCACTCTGCCAATGCTCACACCGATTCTGACCGTCATTCCATTGCAATTGCTTGCTTACTATGCTTCTGTCGCTCGTGGCCTCGATGTGGATAAACCACGGAACTTGGCGAAGAGTGTGACGGTTGAGTAAGGGTTGAAGGGGATAAGAACATCCTGTTCATATTCGTTGATATTAGAGTAAGTAAATTTACATTAGACTTGGTAAAGAGTATATAGTTTTTCTTTGCGATTAAAGTCATGTTAATAAGTCGAGTGAAATTCAGATATGCACATCTGTTTTTCCTCGGCTTATTTTTATTTTCTAGCCATCTATTTATTGAAACAAAGTGTTAGGTGAAATATTGTCTGTTACTAAAAAATATGTGCCAAACCCCGCCACAAGCTCTATCAGAGTCGAGGCGGGGTTTAACGGTTTCTACTGCGCTATTTTCACGAGGTCATCGAATATACGCGTCGCGGAAGTTGCTTTATGGTGAATGCCTCGATAGAGTTGGCAGCTTCCCGCCCGGAGGTATATAGATGCGTTTAGCTCGACCTTCTCCTGAGTGGTCCCATAGTATCTCTGCTTTGTCCCAAAAAGAATCACCATTATTAAAGCCGGTAATCCTTAGCGTACAAGATACCGGCGTTTTAGTGTTAAATAGGTGTTTTCAAGTTACTTTGCGGTCTGTGTACCCTGGGACTGGGGCATTTTGCTTTGGGACTCCGCTCTTTGTAAAAAATCAACGGCACGGTCAGGGAAGTCCGTAAACACCCCGTCAACTCCTGCTGTGAAGTAGAACTGATCGAGCAGTTCCTCAAAGTTTGCTGCATAGGCAGGGATTTCTCCTTTATCCACTCGGAAGGTGTATGGATGCACTTCCAGGTCAGCTTCATGAGCCTCTTTGACAAGATTGGTAATGATCAGGTGGTCTCTCGTCGACTCTTCTTTGATGATCATCGGCTTCCATGGCCCTACGCCGTCTGCGTATTTCGCAATTTCTTTCATCGCCCCTTTTTCAAACATCCAATCGTAGTTGTAGGGAACGGCCTTACCGTTTTCATAGATCATGGTTTCGTTCCAGTCGGTTTCTGCCATGAGCTGTACTAGCTTCACGTTCATATTCAAATGTGGATAGAGTTCCGTGCGAATCCGTTTTGCTTCATTGGGGTCGAAAGTCTGTATGTATGCTTTGTCATTCTTGGACACGTAGCCGTACTTTTTCAACACCTGGAGCACTGCGAGGCTGATGTCCTTTCCTTCGTGTCTGTGGAACCAGGGAGCCTTGATCTCCGCATAGATCCCTACGTTACGACCCGTGCTTTTGTTCATACCCTGGATCAGTTCAATCTCTTCTTCCAGGGTGTGAGCACTGAAGCTGGATTTCCAGATAGGGAAGCGATCCGGATAGTCTTGTACCTGCTTGCCGTTTTCTACTGTGAAGACCTCTGTCCTTTTCAGTTTCTTGATCTCGTCAAGAGTGAAATCAATAACGTAGTACCTGCCGTCTTTTCGTTTTCGATCAGGGTAGACCTCGGCTACATTGGTTACGCTGTCCAGATAATGGTCGTGCATGATGACCAGTTTGTTGTCCTTTGTCATGACCACGTCTTGTTCGATGTAGTCGACTCCCATCGCGTAAGCCATCGCTTTTGCGGGCAGCGTATGTTCCGGCAAGTATCCGCTCGCTCCGCGGTGGGCGATGACAATCTTATCCGCTTCGGCAAAGGATACGCTTCCAAAGCTTGTTGTAATAGCGAGAGCGGCTGCCAAGGATGTAACCAGTTTTTTCATGTTGTTCCTCCTCCATTTGGATGAAAAAAAGATCCACAAATTCCATTGATAGGTTATACCGTACCAAATGAAATATTGTGAATCTCCTGATCTCCATCACAAAAATATTATATTGGTTACTAATGTAAGGGAAAAAGAAAGCGCTGTCAACAAATAGTTGGCGAGTGCCTATTACCCATTTTATGTATGGCTGGACAAAAAAACAGCAAGGCTGATCGGAGGACCAACCTTGCTGTTTTTCCGTACATCACGAATTACAACTTCACAGGCTCTCCTGCGAATACTTCCAATTCCATAGCTGCTGCAAAAAAGGAGGGAGCTTGCTTCACAAAAGCCTGAAAATGATCGCTTGCATTGTGGGCCGCTACTGCGGCAGCGTCCTTCCACTTTTCTACCATGGTGTAGTGATATTCTTGCTCTGTGCTTTTCAGAAGGGTGTATCCGACATTCCCTTCTTCAGCTTGGCTTGCAGCAACCAGGGCTTTGGCCGCTTGAAGGAACGCTTCTTCCTGGGCGGGTATCACTTGCAGATGGGCATGTATAATAAGCATGGTTTTCTCCCTTTCTTCCAACGAATTTGAATTATTTCCAGGTTGTCACTGTCTCAACGGGGAGACGGTAAGAGGGGTATCCTTCCTTGGCTGCTTTCCCGATACTGATCAGCATGATCGGTTGGTAGCGATCCTTGTCCAAATCCAGCGCTTCAGCTATTTGATCCTTTTCATAGCCGCCGATCGGGTTCGTGTCATAGCCGAATGAACGGGCAACCAGCATCAATTGCATGGATACGAGACCAGCATCGATAAAATTGACATCGCGCAGGTCAGAAGCGGGTAGATTGGCGTAGTAAGGCTTTACGGCTTTCAGCTGCATGTCCTTCACTTCCTGCGGCATGTATCCGAGCTCGACAGCTTTTCCAAATATCTCATCCATATATTCCGCATTATTCATGTCGACGAAGACGGCAATGACGGCGGAAGAGGTGAGTACCTGCGTTTTGTTGAAGCGTGCCAGCTCTGCAAGCTTTTCTTTCCCTTCTTGACTTTCGATCACCACAAAGCGCCAAGGCTGCATGTTGACCGAAGATGGAGCGCGTGTGGCCCCCGCTAGAATTTCAATCATTTCCTCGCGGCTGATTTTTATTTCAGGATCATAAAGTTTGACAGAACGACGACCAAACGTAATTTCACGAAAATCATTTGTTCTTTGTACGGTGCTCATGTAAAAACAGACTCCCTTCTTGAACAATCAAATGTTGTTTTGCATCCGTTTGAGAAAATCAGTTAAGACCTGCGTCTCATCGTCGCTGAAGCCTTCCAGAATCTGCTGGATAAAATTTCGTTTCTCGCTTTTGTACCCTTCAATCCGATGATGTCCTTCTTCGGAGAGACGAACGAAGGTTTCGCGGTTATCATTTGGATTTTTGTGTCGGGTCACCATGCCATCCGCTTCCAGTTGCTTCAGGTGGCGTGTAATGGCAGCACTGTCGATATTAATGTGCTTTTGTAGCTGGGACTGATTGATTTCGTTGCATTCGCAAAGGATTTGCAAGATCGCGAGACGAGTAGAGCTGATTCCGGTACAGCGTTCG
Organism: Brevibacillus brevis; assembly: GCF_022026395.1. NCBI lineage: Bacteria > Bacillati > Bacillota > Bacilli > Caryophanales > Paenibacillaceae > Brevibacillus > Brevibacillus brevis. The sequence goes on from NZ_CP041767.1 coordinate 288,574, forward strand.
AACTTGGGACTTATTTTATTGGTTAATCCGATGAGCAGATTCAGTATTTGCTCTTCTTCAAATTCCTTGCGTGTCATGAAAAATGCCTCCCGGGGGCAATATGAATAGGAACTCAGTCATATATCCACAAGCATGACAACATACAGTCAGTGGAGCATGATAGCTTGATGATATTTGACGCATCAATAATTGATACGTCAAATAATATAACACCTTATTTCAGCGTTTGCAACATATGGTCTGCAAAAGTCGCTGGACGGTATGGTCATAGCAGAAGTTAAGTGATTCATACGAAGAGGGAATGGAGTAAGGGGAGAGGGGACATCTTACTCCAATCGCAATTAATAGATAACAGAACGAAAGGAAGCTTCACTTGCTAGGCCCTGATGCGCCGAAATCAGTAGTGGTAAGCTTTACGAAGTAAGTGATGGGTACAGTACTGAATGTTTGGTCCCAATCTTTTTTTACTTTCTCCCATGTTTTTGGATACTCGATTCGCAAACGTTCTCCGAATCCGGCAACATCCGCATGGAAATGGTTTTGCATTTTTGCTGTGACACTCTTGACCAGTTTCCGTACTTCCAATTCAGCCGCTTTTTCCACCCTTTTCAGGAATTCATTTTCAAAAGGATTTGCGTTCAACACCCAATTTTCAGACAAGCGTCCCTTCGAATTGATATGCACATCAAAGGAAATCTTGTTTCCGTCAACATGGGGAGTGATTTTGCTCTCCATGGTTTCGATCTCATAGATGATCAGTTGACCTGTCTCCTTGTCAAGGCTTCTCACTAGCCCTCCTTTACCTTTTCCGGTTATCCACGTTATGCCCTCCAAATCCATTTCGTTTAAAAATCCCGCCCATTTTTTTGTCTTTCCATTGATCACGGCTGCCCCCTCAAACTTCACTTCCTTGTTAGAAGCGGCAACATTTTGCAAGAGAAAGCTTGATTCGGAATTCAACTTGGCCGTTAATTTGGCGAGTGACACAGGAGGTAAAATTTTGGCTGTTCGGTTTCGGTTATCTACGATTCCAAGCAAATTCAGTGCTGGCAATTCTCCCGGTTTTTTGGTTTCCAAGACATCGCGGGCATTCCCGTTACTAACCAATACCAAGCAGCTTGGACGTATTTCATTATCTCGCAGAAATAGATCCAGCAAAGATTCCAAACGATGTGTGTGTAACAGAGCCTCGCTAATCACAATGACTTTTAAGTGCGGGCTGAACAAGGGGGTATCATGACTCAATGAAAATTCACGGATGATTGGAAGGATAGATTCACCAGTTTGGGACGCATTCAAATATGCTTTTTGTTGTGGTCCTGCCGAACTGCTTTCTTTGCTTGTTGCTTTTGGGTTAATAAATTGATAGGTCATGGTGATTGTGTCAACGTGAGGAGGGCTCTTTCCCTGCTTTTCCAGCTTTTTTTCAACATTTGATTTGTTGCTGGCATCCAATGCCAAACCGATGCCCATACCCATCTTGTCGATATCGTTGCTGCTCCAGCATCCAGTCAGTAAGAAGAGCAGGAAAACAGATAACGACGTCAAGAGGAGGAGCCACTCACGATGATGACTTTGCTTCATGCTTACCCACCTTCCAGCCAGAAATAATAAGAAGCAGAAGGGGCATTACACCAAATAATAAAAAGGCTGCATCGCCCACAAAATCGCCAAGTGCAAATACACTATTGATTTCTTTTGGAGTCATCGTAATGATGTAGATAACAGGCAGCAATCCGAATAGAAACGGCTCCATATTTTTCTTGAAGAGCTGGGCGAGGCCTAGAGCGGCTGAGTAGTAAGCCAACGTGAAAGTAGAAAAGATTTGCATAATCCATAATACGAGCAGCAACGATTCAAACCGTTCAAAGAGTAAACCGGTAATTTCAAAGCTTCGTATGAGATCAATGGTCGGCCATGTCCTTGTGACGACTCCATCGATTGAAAACGCCCCAATGACCATCACGACTGTCATCAGGTAAAAGATCAACGAGGCGCTAATTCCCACCACAACGGTTTTCACGCCTTTATTTGGCTGTCTCATGTATACCACCAGAATCATCATTATTTCAAAACCGGTATAGGCGAGCGCAGTTGGTTTAATCCCATCGAACACCGGTTTCCACCCCAGCCCCAATACGGGACGAAGATGATCGATTTCAAAAATTTTTATGCTCATCAAGGAAACCACCAAAAAAAAGAGGACAGTAATTGGCAAGATAATCTCAAGCATACGGGCGAGACAATTGATGCCACCTATGACAAGATAAAGAGCAACCCACAAAAATACCATAACAATGGCCCACATAGGGGTTTTCTCCAGCAAGTAAAAGGTTGTTACTTCAGCCATAGATCGGACTTGAAGAGATGAGGTCAAACAAAAATAACAGATGATCAGAAGGCTGAGCATCCTTCCAACCCATTCCCCTGCAATTTCCTGGCTGTATTCAAAAAACGTTTTCTCAGGGAACCGCTGGCTTAATTTTACAATGATTATCCCAGCGAGCATCGCGAGTAAACCGCCAATGAGGACACTTATCCAAACATCCGGTGTCTTTGCTTTTTCCACTGAGATTCTAGGCAGGGTAAGGATTCCCGCTCCCAGTATGAAGTTGATGATGATCACTGCTGTTTGCGAGGTGGTGATCCGATCATTTCGGGTGGGTAACATTTTGGGCTTCACCTACTATACTGAGTGGTTATCCTTTGCGAGTCGGCTCTTTCGTATGCAGCATTTTTGGACGGCGTTTCATCATCATGAGTGGCATGCGCACCATGAAATCTTTCCAATCCCTTAACCGATAGGGGACAGCAGGAGTAACATAAGGTACACCAAAACTTTTTAGTTTTACCAAATGACTCGTAAGCAAGAGAAAAAACAAAATCACCCCGTACAATCCAAACATGGCTGCGGAGAACATGACCAAAAACCGAATGAGACGTAAGGAAATACCCAGGTTGTATGACGGAATGGCAAAGGAGGAAATAGCAGTGACAGCCACGACGATTACCATAATTGGGCTGACAATACCTGCTTGTACTGCAGCTTGACCAATAATCAGTCCACCGACAATCCCGATGGCAGGGCCGATTGGTTTCGGCAATCGAAGACCGGCTTCTCTCATAATCTCGATAGAAACCTCCATGATCAGTGCCTCCAACAAAGCGGGAAATGGAACTCCTTGTCGAGTGCTGATGATGGAAATAGCCAATTCGGTAGGAATCAGCCCTTGGTGAAAAGAGATAAAGGAAATATAGAGGGCTGGTATAAGTAAGGAAGAAAAGGCAGTGAAAAAGCGCAACAAGCGAATGAATGTGCTTGGAATCCATCGCTCATAATAGTCTTCAGGCGATTGCAGGAGCATGCTGAACGTCACCGGAACGATTAAGGCAAAAGGAGTACCATCCAGCAAGATGGCCACTCGTCCTTCCAGTAATGCACTGATGACGCGGTCAGGCCGTTCTGTGCTCTGCGCTTGCGGGAATGGGCTGAGATAATTATCTTCAATAAGTTGCTCCACATAGCCGGATTCCGGCACATGGTCAATTTTAATTTTCGTAATTCGGTTTTTTACTTCTTCAACCAACGCGGGATTTGCAATCTCTTTCATATAGGCGATAATCAGCTCTTTTTTTGCACGCTCTCCCACCTGAAATTTTAGGAAGAGAAGATCTCCATTTTCACCGTGTCTGCGCAAGAGGGCCGTATTTTCGCTTAACGTTTCCGTGAAGCCTACTCTAGGGCCTCTAACCAAAGATTCTGAGACAGGTTCATCTATATTTCTAGTTTTTACTTTTACGGTATTAAGAAGGAGAGCATTTGCGGACCCTTCAATCAATAATGCCGTGTAGCCAGTCAATACTTTTGTCCTCAGATCGTATACATCCCGGCATTCCAGTATTTCATGGATGGAAAGCACATGATTGATGAAAAACTCTTTGGATACAGAAACGTCCCCGGAAGAATTCTCCTGTACCATCACTGCCACAGAATCATTCATGAGCGTTTTCAGAATAGTATTATCGATGAGATCGTGATCGGATAACCCATCTACAAAAATAATGGAAGCACGAATGGCAGTCTGTCCGAAAGAAAATTCGCGGATATGCACATCTGCGTTTTGGTCAATTTCCTGACGGATAAGATTCAAATTCGATAGGTAATCGTCTGTAAATGGAGCGATACTTTCCATCTATATCACTCTTCCTCCGTTGTACGAATCCAATGAAATAATCTTGAAATCGCATAAGGAACAAGAAAAACGACTGCGGCTTGAATAAAAACTGGCCAGGCAGGAAGGTTTGAAACAATTGTTTTCCACATGGTTTTCCTCCTTTGCAGCTTCATTACAGTCCTAAAAAGAAACTTGTCCTATTTTGTTCTAGCATGACAATTCTTATTCCAGCCAGCTGGAAAATGTGGTATTCAATGTTTAGGTTAGGCCACTCTGGATCGGGGGATCGGTTTTGATAAAAAAAGAAGGATAAAAATCACAACGATTTTCATCCTTCTTTTTGCTATTTTAATGATTTTTAACGACTTCCTGCCCCCGCACATTCCACGTAAGGGCAAAAACAAGAGCAGCCAATGCACACGAAACTGTCAGCAACATAAATCCTGCATCCCAGCCGGAGGCATCAACGATAACCCCCATCAATGCATTCGCTGTGACTGTTCCGCCCAGGTAACCAAACAGACCCGTCAGCCCTGCAGCGGTTCCGGCAGCCTTTTTCGGTACAAAATCAAGGGCTTGCAAACCAATCAGCATGACTGGACCGTAAATCAGGAAACCGATAGCGATCAGGCAAATCATATCGACAACGGAATTTCCAGGTGGGTTGAACCAGTAGACCAGAACAGCGATCAATACACCGAGCATAAAGACAAACCCTGCGGGTCCACGGCGGCCCTTGAACAATTTATCGGACAGCCAGCCGCACAGGAGCGTTCCCGGAATACCTGCCCATTCGTACAGGAAGTAGGCAACGCTCGACTTGCTCATATCAAAGCCTTTTTCCTCACTCAAATAGGTCGGCGCCCAGTCCAGAACGCCGTAACGGACGAAGTAGACGAAGATGTTGGCAATCGCGATTGCCCAAACCCATTTGTTGTTCAACACATATTTGAAAAGGATTTCTTTTGTGGAGAATTCTGTTTCAAACGTTTTCTTCTCTTTGTTTGGATAGTCATTGCGATATTCTTCGATAGGCGGCAGACCGACAGACTGTGGAGTATCGCGAATTAAGAAATACGTAATGAATGCAAAGACAATGGCAACCAGAGCAGGCAGGGTAAACACGCCTTCATATCCGGAGGCGGTATTACCCGTAAGTCCAGTAAACATTGCTGCACCTGCAACAGCGAGGGGGGCCATCAAGCCTCCGCCAACGTTATGGGCTACATTCCAAATGGCTGTTTTGTTTCCTCTTTCACTTACACTAAACCAGTGTACGAGGACACGTCCGGATGGAGGCCAGCCCATTCCCTGGAACCAACCGTTCAGGAACAACATCACAAACATGATCGTGACGGATGAGGTGAAGTAAGGAACAACGCCCATCAATAAACTGATAAGTGCAGAAAGAATCAAACCGGCAGGCAAGAACATTCGCGGGTTGCTTCGGTCTGAAAAAATGGCCATTACAAACTTGCTGATCCCGTAGGAAATCGAAATGGCGGATAACGCAAAGCCGAGCTCTGTTTTTGTAAATCCATCTTCAATCAAATACGGCATGGCGAGCGAAAAGTTTTTGCGGATGAGATAGTACGCCGCATAACCAATGAAGATTCCGAGAAACACCTGAAGTCTGAGCTTTTTATACTCAGAATCAATTTGTTCGTCAGGCAATCTGTCAATAGGCGGTGCAGGCTTAAACAGTTTGAGCATCTTATTCCTCCCCCTAGGTGATTTCTAACAAAGACGGAGATGCACGTAAAAAAACCCATACTTTAATGGCGCTTTCAAAAATGAAAGTGCCAAAAAGTATGAGTCTCCGAATCTCCATCATAGTTAACTTGTCGTAAGTGTATTCTATTATTCTGTGAAAACGTTGTCAATGCCGAGCCCGTGGAACAGGCTTAAAAATTCTGGAGCAGAAGAAAATTATCCGCAAAAACGCGGTTGGCACCTCTTCGAAAAGCCTCGATAGAGGTTTTCTTATTGTATGTTAATCAAAAAAATACATTTTTTCCAAATATAAGTATATCTTTATGTTAGCTCATCTGTATGAGGGGGCGAGTAAAAATGAAGGAGGCTTTGTTTGATGTATTTTTTGATGAGAAAAACAGGAGTTTTGGTAGTACTATCGCTTATCTTAATTTTTTCTCTATTCCCGCAGTCTTCTCACGCTATGACACCGTGGACTCCCAACACTGTATACAAGGTAGGAGACATGGTTACGTATCAAGGGCAAGATTACAAATGTACATTTGCTCATACATCGCTTGTCGGGTGGGAACCGCCCAACGTACCGACACTGTGGCAACTGCAAGGTCCCTCTGCTCCCGATACCATTCCACCTACGTCTCCTACAAATCTTGGTGAAGTAGGGAAGTCGAGTAGCTCGGTCAGCTTATCTTGGTCAGCTTCTACGGATGACAGAGCTGTTCAGGAGTATCTCGTCTACAACGGAGATTCACTCGCTGGTACATCGAGTACCACATCCTATACCGTGACTGGGCTTCTGGCAAATACGACATATACATTTACGATCCAGGCAAAAGATGCCGCAGGCAATGTATCCCCACCAAGCGCCTCGATAACGGTAACCACTTTATCTAAATCCCCAACTGAACCGGCGTCCAAACGAGTTTTGATCGGCTACTGGCATAATTTTGACAATGGTTCTACAGTACTCAAGCTAAGAGATGTTTCGGATAAATACGATGTCATCAATGTTGCATTCGCTGAACCAGTCGGTGGGGATCATGCGACAATGGGATTCGTGCCGTTCAATGCATCCGTTGAGGAATTTAAGTCGGATATCGCCTTGTTAAAATCAAAGGGGAAGAAGGTCCTCATCTCGATTGGCGGAGCGAATGGTACAGTAGAGCTGACGACGGAAGCTGCCAAACAAAATTTTATTACCTCGATGACCTCGATCATTCAAACGTATGGATTTGATGGTATGGATATTGATCTGGAAGGAAGCTCCTTGTCGCTAAATGCGGGGGACACTGATTTTAAAAATCCGACAACGCCCAAAATTATAAATTTGATCTCAGCGACTCAAACGATCACGAATACATTTGGCCCATCTTTTATTCTGACAATGGCGCCAGAAACGGCTTATGTCCAAGGAGGCTACACTTCCTATGGTGGGCCGTGGGGCGCTTATCTGCCTGTGATTCATGCCCTTCGTGATCGAATGAATTATATACACGTCCAACACTATAATTCTGGAGCGCTGGAAGCATTGGATGGTCGTACGTATCAACAAGGAACGGCTGATTTCCAAGTAGCGATGGCAGAAATGCTATTGAAAGGATTCCCGATCGGGCGTAATCCTAACAACATGTTTCCAGCCTTGAGGGAGAACCAAGTCGCTATCGGGCTGCCTTCTGCTCCAAGTGCTGCCGGGGGAGGATATACGTCTCCTGCCGATATCCAGAAAGCCCTTCAATATTTGGTAAAGGGCACGTCTTTTGGAGGAACCTACAAACTCCAAAATCCAGCTGGTTATCCGCAGTTCCAAGGAGTTATGACCTGGTCTATCAACTGGGATGCCAGAAATAACTATTCGTTTGCCAATCATGTTCGCACTTCGCTTGATGCACTGAACCAGTAATGGCTGAACCTTTAAAAAACCCATCCGTGAAAGCGGGTGGGTTTTGGGTGTAAAATAACTCTCTCATTCTGGGGGAGAGATCAGAAAACCTAGATTTCATTTAACGGCTTTGGTATTTCACTCCCCACTCACATAATTGTTCCAAAACAGGTAATAGAGTTTCCGCTTTATGTGTGAGACTGTACTCGACTTTAGGAGGAACTTGAGGGTACTCTTTCCGTGTCACCATACCATCTGCTTCCAATTCCTTTAGTTGGGAACTCAATGTTTTATAAGTAATAGCCCCTATCTGTCTTTTCAAATCATTAAAGCGAACCGGCTGGTTTTCTGCCAGGAGGTATATAATAACCATTTTCCATTTACCACCTATGACTGACAAGGTATAACCAAACGGTGTATCTTGAATATTCTTAACCTTACCTTTATATTCAGCCATGCTCATTTTTTACACTATCCTTTCTGGTAGTAGCTATCAATAATGTGCGTACTGTTTTTTTATTTGATTTACTTTTATTCTAATCTTACTTTGAGTAAAGGAGAGAATAAAATGGCTCATGTTAAAACCTACAATCACGGTGTTGCTTGGGAAGAAGGTTTCGGCGTCACACAAGGTTATAGCGTCAATGGTACGATCTACATTTCGGGGCAATTTTCCCATGATATGCAGGGCGCGTTTGTTGGCGAGGGTGATATCGAGGCACAGACCCGACAGACGCTGGATAATCTCGATCGCGTGCTGGCGGGATTTGGTGTCACGAGGTCGAACATCGCTGAGATAGAGGTCTTTCTGACAAATCCGCAAGAGCATTTCGAGAAGTGCGTCAGTATGTACAAAGAGTATGTCGGTGACCATCGTCCGGCTGCTACTCTTATCGGCGTGTCGGGTCTTGCGTTTCCTCAACAACTGATTGAAATCCGCGCCGTCGCACATACCAACTAACTAGGCTGCCGTGGTCAGGCGCAGCAGGTGGGGGGGCTGAACCGCTTGCAAACGGAAGCTAGTTATGTCAAAGACGTGTGGTCTTGGTTTTAAAAGACCAAGGTATGTATTTTCACAATCACCTTTGATGATCAAGGGAAATTTGCAAAACCAAAACCCTGTAACGGAATTAATCTGCTGTTACAGGGTTAGGCAATGTCTTCTCATTCGTATCACAATTATTGACACATCGACAATTCTCGATATAATAATGCGTATGGATCCAATTGAAATTTTTAAAGCGCTGTCCAACGAGTCTAGACTCCAAATTTTGCATTGGTTAAAAGAGCCTGAAAAACATTTTATACCCCATGAAGGAGTTGATATGAGAAAGATCGGGGTATGCGTCAGTCAAATAACTGAGAAATTGAATATGACCCAATCAACCGCGTCCCAATATTTGTCCATTCTCCAACGCGCTGGGCTGATAAAGACGGAGCGTATTGGAAAATATACGTACTATACCAGGGACGAAGAAAAAATACGTGAAATAGGCGCTTTTTTTAGCAGTCAAATATGAACGAATATAACTGAATGCTTCATGGAGTATTCAGTTATATTTTGAGTTTCATATCGACATATCTTAATATGTTTAAATTTTAAGGGGTGCAATTCATGTCGAATACATGGAAGGTTTACTTTTTGTCATTGGTCAGTTTTCTGGTGGGTACTTCAGAGTATGTAATCTCTGGCATCCTGGATAAAATCTCGGATACTATGGGCATCTCCATTACAGCGGCAGGACAGCTGGTTACTATATTTTCATTTGTGTATGCCATTTTAACTCCTGTGATGATGGCCATAACGGCGAAAATGGATAGGAAGAGGCTTCTTGTTCGTGCACTAGGAATTTTCGTAGTTGCCAATATACTTTCGTTCGCTCTTCAGGGATTTGAATTCTTTATTATGGCGCGTGTGATCATGGCTGTAGGTGCTGGGATGGTGGTTGTGACTGCTTTAGATATTGCGGCCAAGATCTCTCCTGAAGGCAAGCAGGCGAGTTCAATCGCAACTGTCATTATGGGATTTACAGCATCTTTAATTATCGGAGTTCCCCTTGGACGAATAGCGGCAGCTGCATTTAGTTGGCAATCTGTATTCGGGTTTATTGCAATTGCAGGTCTTTTGGCGATGTTTGTCCTGTCCCGCACAATCCCACGAGTAAAAGGAGATGAACCCGTACCTCTTTCGAAGCAATTAGCACTGTTGAAAAACCCGAAAGTTGGGCTTGGTTTATCGGTTACGTTCTTTTGGCTGGGTGGATACTCCATTGCCTATACTTATATATCTCCTTATCTTCTCGAAGCAGCTGGTATAAGTGAAAATTTGTTGAGTAGCGCTTTATTGGCGTTCGGTTTAGCTAGTCTGGTCGGTTCCAAATTCGGTGGTTACAGTACGGACAAATGGGGAGTATCTTCTACATTACTTGGTGGAATGGTTCTGCACGTTGCAGCTCTCATTTTGCTCTCGATTACCGTCTCTATCTCACATGAACCGTTTACGGTGATCGCGATATTGGTATTATGGTCCTTCGCCGCTTGGTCTTCCGGGCCAACGCAACAGTATAATTTGGTTCGGATTGCACCGAATAATTCTGGGGTAATGCTTGGTCTTAACCAATCCATGATGCAGCTCGCGATGGCGGCAGGGGCTGGAATTGGCGGCATCGCTGTTGATCAAGTATCCTTATCGTCAATTACTTGGTTTGGTATGATTGGCGTGTTGATCGCTATCGTTGCTGCACTGATTTTACATGTGATAGTAAAAGAAAAAGTTAGACATAAACCAGGCACATACGAAACACAGTCCAGCAACCGCTGAACGCCAGTCCTAGAGACACAGGCTCGAGGAACGTATGCGTCGGTGACGCGATGTTAACAGAAGGCCATCCTTTCAGGGTGGCCAGTTGTTTTGAGGAACCAAATCATCCGGTGCGGTTTTCATCTTAACTGACTAACTAAGCACAGCCTGCTTCTGAAACTCACTCATGATCCCAATCAGCATCTCTTTATCCATCTGCAATTCGTCTTGCCCCACTTTTTTCAGCAGTTTCTTGGTGTTGTCATTCGGGAAAGTGATACTCCGCTTCCAATACGAATGGAACAAGCTCATAGAAGCATTAAAGGCTTTCTCTTCTTCGGTTAGCAGCTCGTCTGTTTCAAATGGAACAGGTACTAAGTTCGGAAAGTTCAAGACTTCTTTGATGCAATCGACTACTAATTGTTGGGTAGGTGGAACAGGGTTGGTAGCATGATAGATTTCCTTATGCTCGCCATGAGTGAGCGCAGCGAGCAAGACAGAAGAGACATAATCAACCGGAACGAGGTTCGAATTCACGTCGACATCCACCAAGATTCGGTACTTCTGATTTTCCCAGCCTTCTGTGCGGGACGCTCTTCTTTTCAATACGCGAAGGCCTTTTAATAATCCATACAAGCCAAAATTGGTATCAGCCTCGCCCGTTTTGGAATCGCCGATAATGATCGACGGTCTGACAATGATGGTCTCCATTTTGTCGCTATAGGAAAAGACGAGATGCTCTGCCAAGCATTTTGTCTCTTCATAGTTGTTCACGTAGGAACGTTCCGGGCTGTACAGCGCTTCTTTTCCTTCTGTTTCGGTGCCGATGGTATAAGCCGTACTTACATAGATAAAGCGGGGGGAGCGAATGGCTTCTGCGAATTGTAACGTATTTTTTGTTCCCACTACATTTACCTCGTACGTCTGCGGTTTCTGAGCGGGATCAAAGGAAAGGTATGCGGCAATATGGTACATCGCCTCTATTTTTTGATTGAGCAGTCCCAGATCATTTTCAGAGACGCCCAAGCCTTTTTTCGAAACATCACCGAGTAAAATATGTACCCTTGCCTGGTGTTCTTCGGCAAAGCTCTGCAACAAATCGCTTGCTTTTTTTTCATTACGAGCGAGTAAGTAAAGGGAATGGCCTTCGTTTAATAGATCTTGGGATAGTTTTTTTCCGAGAAAACCTGTTGCTCCGGTTACAAGGATATTCATATGGTTAACCAGCTCCGTATGTTTGTTAGGGGGAGTTACTGACATATCAACAATTCATTATATGATGAAAAATACAGCTGTGACGAGTGCGGATGAAACGGTATCGTGAACAACGGCGCCTTTTAAACAACTGTTTAACAGTCACTTTGATAGCTATTTGCCCTGCTTTCCCGGTATTTTCCTCTGGAGACAAACTGAAAAAACCTCCTGAGCTACTACTGTGTAGCGGCAGGAGGTTTCTTGCTTACAAGCTATGCAATCCAATCGATGGTAGTTCCAGATGCATGTTGGTTTTCCATTCGCTGTTGCAGGTAAGGGTTTTTCTTTTGCTCATCTAATTGCTCGTCATTAGATGAACGCTCTGTCTGATTAGCCTCTTGAGAATTCTCAAGCTTTTTGTCGATCTCGTCAGCCATCTTCAGCAACTTGCCGTCCAAGCCTTCTGCTTTCCGCTTTAGTTCTTCGGACTTCGTAAAATCTCCGTCCTTTGACGAGGGCTCCCACGCTTTAGCTTCTAATTCCAAGGTAATCTGAGCGCGTTTTACACTGTGTATATTCTTGAGGTCGTGAGTTGCCGTTAAAACAGCATGGAGGGTAGGGGAGGGTTGAAGTGATGATTCGTCTTTGTCGGGGGCGATATCCGAGGATTTCTGTTCCTGGCTCTCTTCATCCGTGCCTCTCGCCTTGCGTTGTTCTTCCAACTGAATTCGTTTCATCTGCGTCTCGATTTCCTCGATCTGTTTGTCCATCTCATCCAGTCGTTCTTTCATGACTTTCGGGTCTGTCAGTTTTTCAACCGCATCCGCATAATAGTTGTTCCGTCTCTCCAGCATGGCTTGCTTTTGTTCCATGAGGCTTTGCAGCATCTTATTGGGTGCGTTTTTTCCATTGCTTAGCTGTAGGCCTTGCTGGCTAATCGTTACATGATCCTGCTTTTTGTTGCTGTCATGCTCCAGGGCTTTCGTCTGTAGGTGAATTCCTGGGCTTCTATACTGGACGGACGAGCTTATGGCATATCTAGGTGTAACAGACAACATGAATGATGATACCTCCTTTCATAAATCGAATCGTCAACCAAAACGGCAGCCAATCCAGAGTGCGGATTACTGATTTTTGGTTATTATTTGTATCGGAAAGAATTTTTCCAAATTTTACTTATCCAATGCCGTGAAGTTTCAAATAGGTACTAACAGGGGAAATATACTTTGCAGAAATGTTCACGTGGAAAAGGTGGGCATAGGTATAAGTCTGACCTGATAGGAACGCGCCTTCTGACGACCGGTGGGGCGTTGTTTGCGTTGCAACTCGTTATTCTACTTCACTAGAGAGGAGTCATCACAGATGATAAAGAAAATGATTACTGGTTATAAAGCATCGCTATCAAAGCAGATCCTGTTTTTACTCGTCCTGCTTATTGTTGTTCCCTCTGTCGTTTTGAGCCTCACCTTAACACAACTGGCGCGCAACCAGTTAGAGCACGAATTGCTGTCTCAAGTCGAATCGGTTACTACGATGATTACACAAGTACTCAATAACTCGTACGAGGATTATTCTGCTACGATTGATAGCTTTGCGGATGTTCAAGTTCCGCCGGGGCAAAGTGCGGATACGTATATCTATGATCGCATCCGCAACATAGAGAAAGACATTGACAACGTTTTGGCTGCGTTTATGTACTACGACAAACGATATTACAACTCGGCGAAAAAGGAAATTGATCCGACTACCCGTGAATGGTACAAGGAAGCAATGCAGCATAAAGGGCAGGTCGTTGTGACGCCACCTTATATCGACGCGATAAGCGGAAGCTACGTGATTACGTTTGCCAAGACGCTCCCCGATGGGAAAGGAGTAGCAGGAATCGACGTTTCTATCGATCACTTAAACGAGCTGGTAAAGACGTACAAGATCGGAGAAAAGGGATATGTCAGCTTGTTCGATCAGAACAATGTGACAATGTCGCATCCGCGATTCCCGCAGGGCAAGCCGCTTGAAGACGAGCGCTTCCAAGTGATGCGTAATCAGGCGCAGGGTTCTTTCGAAATGGAGGATAACGAGCTTCGTGAATATTACCATTTCAACAAGGAAAATTCACTCGGATTGAACGTTGTCTCCGTGATAGATTGGAATGAAATCAATCAAAAAACGGGGCCACTGATGCGGACCTCATTCTTGTTCATCGTACTGTTGCTTGCCCTCATTGCCCTGTTTGTTTGGATATTCATGAAACGCACAGTGCGACCAATTCTGCAATTGAAGCAACTGACCGACTCAATCGCGCAGGGCGATTTGACGGTCCGGTCCATCCAGAGTGGAAGAACGGATGAGATTGGGCAGCTGCAATCCAACTTTAATACGATGTCGCAATCGTTGTCAGATGTCTTGCGTCAAATTACCGATCATTCCGAGCAAATCTCAGCTTCCTCCCAGCATCTGTCTGCGAATTCGGAGGAGAACGTGCAAACAATTGAACAAGTCGCTGCCTCTATGCAAGAAATAGCGTCCATGTCTTCCGATATGAATCAGAGTATAGATACCGTGAAGCAATCGGCGACGCAAGCGCAACAGGAGCTGGATGACGCCATCCGCATCCTGCGTGAGAGCACGGAAATGTCGCAGGTCATCACCAGTCTGGCTAATACCGGAGAGGAGTCCCTTGGAGCTGCAAGACAACAGGTGAATATGATCGTGGAACATTCTGCCCGTTCTAAGCAGGAGATGGAGGAATTAAAACAGGTTGCTGAAGAAATTAGCGGGGTGACGAATTTCATCCAGGATATCGCCTCTCAGACGAATTTGCTTGCGTTGAATGCTGCTATTGAAGCGGCGCGCGCCGGGCAAGAAGGTCGGGGGTTCGCTGTCGTCGCTGATGAGGTACGCAAGCTGGCTGATCAGACAGGGTCTGCTGCTGAAAAGATCGACAGTCTGATCGGTGAGGTTCAGAATCGCGTGCTCCACATGGTTAGGCGCACGGAGGAAGGTGTAGATTCTGCTACAGCGGGAAGCGATTTGACACAATCGGTTGAGCAGCGCTTTACAGAGATGTATGAGGCCATTAACCGCATTGACGCGCATCTCGCGCAAGTAGCCCGCGTTAGCGAACGGTTGATGCAATCAAATACAGCGATGCTGGTAGCCTTTGGTGAATCGAGCTCTATGAGCCAAGCTACTGCACAAGAGGTCGACCAAGTCGCCGCAGCCAGTGAAGAACAGAATGCTTCGATGGAGGAAGTGGCGGCATCGGCAACGCATCTTGCCAACATTGCGGAAGAGTTGCAGTCATTGGTGCAGCGTTTTAAATTGGAGCGTACACAGTAGTTGTAGTGATAGAGAGAAAGAAGACCAACAGATGTTGGTCTTTTTTTGTCCAAGTTGATCCGAGTAGTTATCTAAGTAACGTCAGCGTAACTTCTATCGAATTATCAACAAATGATCGATTTGGACGAGATTTCAAGATGACGGTCAGTCCAATTAACGATACGATAAGCGCTTGTGCAGTAGCTTTCGCTTCTATACCCGAATCGAGTTCACCTGATTGGATACCTCGCTCAATCGTTTCTTGAAAGATGACAGAGAGGTACATTTGGTGTTCCCTTGTCAAAATCTCAAATTTCTCATCATGAGGGGCTAGCTCGACCATGGTATTAATGCAAAAGCATCCTCGGCTGAGACCTTCTGCATATTCCTCGTCGGCTACCTCCCTAAAAAAGTGGCGAAATGCCTCTTTTACAGATGGATGGTTTTGAAGCTTCGCTCGTATCTCCGAAGCACGAGACATCGTGTATCTACGTAGTGCGGCTTCGAACAATTCTTTTTTGTCCCCAAAGGTTGAGTAAATACTGGGACGCTGGATGCCCATTCGGGAAGTTAAATCACTTAATGAGGTAGCTTCATACCCCTTCTCCCAAAAAAGCTGCATAGCTGCATCTAGTACTTTTTCTTCGTCAAATTCGCGTGTTCTTGCCATAAAGAGTACCTCTCATTACTTATGTATTCAAATCTATGTATCGGCCAATATTTTTGTACTGAATGGTATTTTATATTCTATTGGTTTTCATCTGTCTTGTCAATTTTAGGCTGGTTTATTCACAACTAAAAAGAATGATGTTGACAGAAAAAGAAATAGTGGGATATATTTACTGGGCATCATAGTGTACCGATCGGTATGTTATGATGCTCGGAACGAAAAATGAAAGGAGGTAAGGTGAAGTCAGATGGAGGAAGCTGTTGAAAAAGTAGCGGCTAAAGCCGATAGGAAAGCGGATTCAGTGCAAGGCTCTCCCATGCCTCGCTATGTAACACTATTGTTTGCGGTTGCTTGCGGGATGTCAGTTGCGAATATCTACTTTGCGCAGCCGCTACTTGATCATTTGTCGAGGGAGTTCGGAATTGACTATTCCCTCATTGGGATTCTGATCACCCTTACTCAAATCTTTTATGCAGTAGGACTGTTGTTGCTTGTGCCGCTTGGCGATTTATTGAACCAGCGCCGCTTGATTATTGGTCAGATGTTTTTATCTGTGGTTGCGCTGGTTGTCGTAGGGACTGCTTCCACCAGCACGGTACTATTCGCAGGTATCGCTGCAGTCGGATTGCTTGCCGTTGTGACGCAGACAATTGTTGCTTTTGCGGCGACCATGGCTGCTCCTGCTGAGCGAGGACGAGTGGTTGGAGTCGTTACAAGTGGAATCGTCATTGGCATACTTCTAGCGCGAACCATTGCGGGAGTTTTAACAGATCTTGCGGGGTGGCGTTCCGTATATCTGGTCTCTGCTGCCTTTCTATTGTTACTGGTTTGCGTATTATTTCGGGTATTGCCAAATAGGGTACGAGAGGTAGCGCCGCTATCCTATCTCCAGTTGCTTGGATCGGTACTGATGTTGTTTGTGCAAGAACGGTTATTACGTATTCGCTCTGTTCTGGCTATGCTGATTTTTGCTGCCTTTAGCATTTTGTGGACGCCATTGGTACTGCCTCTGAGTGCGCCGCCACTATCTCTGTCGCACACGGCGATTGGGGCGTTTGGTCTCGCAGGGGTTGCCGGAGCGTTAGCCGCAGCGAGGGCAGGGAAGCTTGCAGATCGGGGTTATGGACAGAGAACGACGGGTTTTGCCTTGAGTCTATTACTACTATCGTGGCTGCTCATCAGCTATACAGAACAGTCGCTATTTGCCTTGGTGATCGGTATAGTTTTGCTTGATTTGGCGGTACAGGCCGTGCATGTTACGAATCAAAGCATGATCTTCACCTTGGGTGCAGAAGCGCGGAGTCGGCTCACGGCGGGCTATATGGTTTTCTACTCGATCGGCTCATCTGCTGGATCCATTGCCTCTACCTATACATATGCGCATTTTGGCTGGGAGGGAGTATGCTTGCTCGGAGCCTCTGTCAGTGCGCTGGCTCTGGTGTATTGGGCAGTGACGAGACGCGTTTCGGCTAACCCAGGGAAATAGAGTTACTGAAATAGTTCGAAATGGAGATATTTCAAATGAAACTATTCTGGTTCCAGCGCTGTTGACTGATACAAGTTTTGCAAAAGGAGAGATGGCCTGTGGAGATTGGGATTACTTCGTTTGTGGAAACGACACCGGATGTTCAGACAGGTGAGGTGATGAGCCACGCACAGCGATTGCGTGAAGTTGTCGAGGAAATCGTCCTCGCTGATCAGGTTGGGCTTGATGTATTTGGCATAGGTGAACATCATCGCAAGGATTATGCTGCTTCTTCTCCAGCTATGGTGCTGGCTGCGGCTGCGCCACTGACAAAAAGGATTCGGCTGACCAGTGCAGTGACAGTGCTTTCTTCGGCTGATCCAGTGCGTGTTTTTCAAGATTTTGCTACACTCGATGGCATTTCGAATGGACGGGCAGAGATTATGGCGGGACGCGGTTCCTTTATCGAGTCTTTTCCCCTGTTCGGCTATGACTTGAATGACTATGATGAGCTGTTTGAAGAACATTTGGAACTGCTCCTGAAAATACAGGCGTCCGAAAAAGTAACCTGGCGGGGCGGTCATCGGCCAGCTATTCAGAATTTGGGCGTTTATCCACGGCCTGTTCAGAACCCTTTACCCATATGGATTGGGAGCGGGGGCAATCAGGAATCGGTTGTTCGTGCGGGTCTGCTGGGATTGCCGCTGATGCTGGCGATCATTGGTGGGAGTCCGCGGCAGTTTGCGCCACTTGTGCAGCTTTACAAAAAGGTGGCCATGCACGCGGGTCATGACGTATCGCGATTAACGGTTGGGTCCCATTCACTGGGATTTGTTGCAGAAGATACGGAACTGGCGGCAGATACATTCTTTCCTTCTACCCAGGCAGGAATGAATAAAATCGGAAGGGAGCGGGGCTGGGCGCATTATAACCGTGCTACCTTCGATGCCGCACGCAGCTTGGAGGGGGCATTGTATGTGGGTGATCCGGAGACGGTGGCCCAAAAGATCATCCACCTTCGCAAACAGGTAGGCATAACGCGCTTTATGATGTATGTACCGATATCCACGATGCCGCATGATCAGGTAATGAGAGCCATTGAGCTGCTGGGAACAGAGGTAGCGCCTCGGGTGCGAGAGGAAATAACCAAGTGGGAAGCAGAGACAGAGCAAGAATCAACATTGGCTTAATGGAGGGATTCACGTGGACTTTCATCGTCGAGTACTGCCGGAATTAAGGCAAACATTAGCACAATTCCCTGGTTTTCAACTGGAAGAAAATTTGGAGTCGAGCAGGGCTATGCTGAAAAATCCGCCTATTGTGAAGTCGGAGCATGTACGTACCACAAGTCGAATGATTCCAGGCGCAGCAGGAGAGATGCTGGCGAAAATATACGAGCCCGTCAAGCGAACAGGCGGTAAGCTTCCGGCTATGCTGTGGATTCATGGAGGAGGCTATGTGTTGGGGCACCCTGATATGGACGACGCTTTATGCGAACGCTTCGTACAAGCGGCTAATTGTGTCGTCGTATCGGTCGATTATCGTCTGGCTCCCGAGCACCCTTATCCAGCTGCCATCCATGACTGTTACGCCGGTTTAACGTGGATGACAGACGAAGCTGAGTCACTCGGCATCGATGTGGATCGGGTTGCGATTGCTGGTGCAAGCGGGGGAGGGGGGCTGACCGCAGCCCTTGCTTTAATGGCTCGCGACAAAGGCGGACCGGCGCTTATCTTCCAAATGCCGTTGTATCCAATGATCGATAACCGTAATCGTACAGCGTCCAGCTATGAAATCGAGGCGGAGAATGCAACCTGGAACCGGATGAACAATTTGGCTGCGTGGAGCATGTACCTGGGCGAAGATGCCGACGACAGTCAGGTATCCGCATATGCGGTGCCGTCGAGAGCAGACAGCTTGGAGGGGCTGCCGCCAACTTATACGTGCGTAGGACAGCTCGATCTGTTCCGAGATGAGACGATCGAATATGTGACGCGCCTTGCACAAGCGGGGGTAGACGTAGAATTTCATCTATATCCCGGATGCTACCACTGCTTTGAAGTGTTTGTCCCCGAAGCGGAAGTGAGCAAGCGTGCCAGCCAAAGCTATGTGGATGCGATGGCAAGAGCGCTTAATCCG
This sequence comes from Brevibacillus brevis, assembly GCF_022026395.1. NCBI lineage: Bacteria > Bacillati > Bacillota > Bacilli > Caryophanales > Paenibacillaceae > Brevibacillus > Brevibacillus brevis. The sequence continues at coordinate 307,927 of NZ_CP041767.1, forward strand.
AAATAGTCGAGGAGGCAAAAAGCACAACAACCGCTCGAGGGAGGTCTCGGCGATTGTTGTGCTTTTGTATGCTCTTGTAAACGCAATGGCACAGGAATTTTCGGCATCTTCTCATTGAATCGTTCCCTGTTTTTCCTCCATCACATCATTGATTAATATGACGCCATGCGAAAGGGTAGTTCCGCCGCCGAATGCTCCGGCTACTGCTACTGTTTCAGCAATTTCTTTTTGGGAAACTCCGTCGTTGAGAGCTGCTTCCAAATGATAGACAATGCAGTGCTCATTTCCGGAGTAAAGGGAGATAGCCAGTGCCTGCAAGTGCTTATGCTTGGATGACAATTCACCGGACGAAAAGCATTGGCTGGTGAATTCATTATATGCTCGCAAGGCCTCTGGCATCAGCTGTCCAAAAGCTTGCAGTCCTTCTCGATACTGTTCGGCCAAATAGTGCTCCATGGTTCCATTTCCTCCTATTTTGAAATCGCTGATAGTATTTCTTAGCTGGGAAATTTCATACTGCTTATCCTTATATAAGTAGAATCACATTTAGAATTAATTGATTTGTCATGTATTTTTCTTCTGGTTGAATGCAATCATCTTTGATCATCAAGTATTTTCCTTGTAAATATAATTGTAGATATTATAAAAACATATTAAAATATATGAAGTAGTCTACCAATATAGTGTAAGACGAGAGAGGTGAATAATCTTACTAACTAGTAGGAATGCTTGATAAGAAGTGAAGGGATATCTAAGGGGCAGTTTTTCAATCAATAAAACGAGAATGACTAGAAGCTATCCGAAATACCGCCAACAGCAGAGAGGAAGAGGAAGCTTACGTGGGAAACAAGGAACTGAAGAGAGGTCTGGAAGCCCGTCATATTCAGATGATTGCTTTGGGCGGTACGATTGGTGTTGGGCTATTTATGGGGTCTGCCAGCACGATCAAATGGACGGGACCATCCGTCATGCTAGCTTATGCAATTGTAGGAATTTTTATTTTTTTCATCATGCGTGCAATGGGTGAAATGTTGTATTTGGAACCGAGTACTGGTTCATTCGCGACCTTTGGGCATAAGTATATCCATCCGTTAGCAGGTTATATGACGGCTTGGAGTAACTGGTTCCAGTGGGTCGTTGTCGGGATGGCGGAGATCATTGCCGTCGGGACGTATATGAAGTACTGGTTCCCAGATTTGCCGGCTTGGATACCTGGTATTATTGCCATGGTGATACTCGGTATAGCGAACCTGGTTTCTGTGAAGTCATTTGGTGAATTTGAGTTTTGGTTCGCTATGATCAAAATTGTAACGATCGTTTTGATGATTATTGCAGGGTTTGGATTGATTTTCTTTGGCATTGGAAATGATGGAATCGCAATCGGATTATCGAATCTGTGGGAAAATGGCGGATTCTTTACAGGTGGTTGGACAGGCTTTTTCTTTGCCCTTTCCTTGGTGATCGGGGCGTATCAAGGTGTCGAGCTCATCGGGATTACAGCAGGGGAAGCAAAAGACCCGAAAAAGACATTAAGAAGCGCGATCCAAAATATCATTTGGCGCATTTTGATTTTCTATATTGGTGCGATCTTTGTTATTGTAACCGTTTACCCTTGGGATCAATTGCAGGCAATCGGCAGTCCGTTCGTTGCTACTTTTGCGAAAATCGGCATTACCGCAGCGGCAGGTCTCATTAACTTTGTCGTGATCACTGCTGCCATGTCTGGCTGTAATAGCGGGATTTATAGTGCAGGGCGTATGCTGTATACCTTAGGGGTAAATGGCCAAGCCCCGAAAGTATTTACAAAGCTGTCTTCGAATGGTGTACCGTTGTTAGGTACGATTGGTGTTCTGATCGGTCTGGGCATTGGCGTTATCTTAAGCTATATCGCCCCAGAAAATCTCTTTGTTTATGTGTACAGTGCGAGTGTTCTGCCGGGTATGGTTCCGTGGTTTGTCATTTTGATCAGTCAAATCAGATTCCGAAAAGCAAAGGGTGCTGAAATGGACAAGCATCCATTCAAAATGCCCTTTGCCCCAGTGACCAACTATTTGACCATTGCTTTTCTCATCATGGTACTTATCGGTATGTGGATCAATGATGAGACACGCGTCTCCCTGATTGCCGGAATTGTCTTCTTGGCGATTGTGGTTATTAGCTTCTTTACACTCGGAATTAACAAGGCCGTACCACTGGATGAGCAATCAAACAAGAAATAACATAAGGGACCAACATTTGTTGGTCCTTTTTTTGTTCATCAAATCGCCTTTGTACGGCATACCTACTTCGTTTATCATTAGGATGACTGGACTGGCTAACCACTTGTGGCCGCCAATGTCCGGGCTCGTCAATGGGTAGACTAAAGCGGGATACTCATTCATGATCTGAGAAAAAAGGAGCATAAGAATGAAACAACGCAACTATACACCGATTATCGTTATTCTCACCATAGCGATTAACACGCTTGTCGCCATCTTGTACTTCATGCCGAAAAACAATGATTTCAGCCATCTCGACCTGACCTTTCTGCCGTTTTTTAATGCGGTCATGAACAGCTTTACCTTTATTTTTTTGATTGCCGCGCTTGTTTCCATCGTGAAGTTCAAAAACGTGAAGATGCATCGAGGATATATTTTTGCAGCCTTTTCCACAACAGCTCTCTTCTTGGTTTCGTATGTGATCTACCACGGAATGGCACCTAGTACTTCCTACGGGGGAGAGGGAATTCTGCGTCCGATTTATTACTTCATCTTGATTACACATATTCTGTTGTCGGCGATTATCGTTCCATTTGCGCTGATAACGACTGCACGTGGACTCAACATGAAAGTGGAAAAACATAAAAAAATCGCCCGCTGGACGATGCCGATGTGGCTGTATGTCAGTGCGACGGGTGTCATTGTTTACCTCATGATTTCTCCGTACTATTAATCAAAAAAAGAGCATTAGCTGCTATAGCTAACGCTCTTTTTTTATGGACGAAGCCTTTATATTTTCGATTCACGTTTCTTAAACCAACGTTCGATTACCAATCCCAGCGGCTTTGTTTGATTCCGAGATTTACGGCGAGCACAGAAGCAATCGGTTGCTTGATGGGGGCAAGTGAATTTGCCGTGCAGCTCGATTCTGGCTGATAATTCAATTCCTGCGCTTTTCGAATATCGGCTTCGGCTAGATTGTTCGTTTTGTTGGCTTGCTCATAACAGGGCGGTGAAATATACCTCTTGTTCGTGTGCTCCAAAATGACTCGTGTATCTGGGGAGGGGCCTGCCTCAACAGGAATGGAAAGCACGCCTGCAACTACGACTACAGCACCAATGCCAATAAGAAGTCCGCGTTTCATCCTATTCACTCCATCTATTTAGTAAAGGATTGTCCAAATGAGCCGATTTATTGTAACACCTTACTTCCAAGTGGGAAATGGCTCCATGTAGCTATTTACATAAAAAACCACCGCCTCCAATCGGGGACGGTGATTTGTATATCTAAGCGGTCTCTGTGCCGTTTTCATCAACACCCAGAGCTTGTCGTGCCATGATCTTGAACTCTTCCAGCCCTGATTTCAGCGCAAAGGTCGCAAGAGTGACAGGATACGCAGCCGTCATTTCGACGATATGCTCATGCATGCGCGGCCATACACGTCCTCCTGCTTTCTCATACCGTTGGATGAAATCCGCCAAGCCAGTATCTCCGAACAACAGGTAGACAACCGTGAAATCAACAGCAGGATCAGCTACCTCGGCCTCCGTCCAATCCAGGAGCCCTGTTACCTTGCCGTCTTCAGCAACCAGGATATGCCCCGGATGGAGGTCACCATGTACAAGAGCAGAGTGGGCAGGCCAGAATGTGTCATCCGCAAGCCATTTTTGCCATCGATCCCATAGCGCCCCAGAAACGCCAAAGACGCGTTTGACTTCATTCATCTTTTCTCGAAGGCTTGCTCGTGATTCGCTAGGCTGCTTGACGCGGATACCAGCATCTCGAGCGAGATCATGATGAATACCGTGTAATGCGACCAATGCTTCCGCCCATGTTTGGATACACAATTCAGGTAGTGATTCAGGATTCAAATACCACTCATAACTTTTTGTTTCCATATTAATCGTCGCCAATGGTGTGCCACCCAGGATCGGATAAGCGATGAATTCAGAGGTGTGAACCTGCCAATCCGGCACTTCCACACGTAGATGATTTGCAACGAGATCTAACACCTTTTTCTCATAACGGGCTGTCTCCACGACATCGTCCCGGCGCGGTTGGCGCAATACCCATGGAACACCATCTATCGTACTTGCAAAAATAGCAAGGAAGTCTAAGCCGGATTCATTCACCTTCACGGTAGTTGGGTCTACAAGGATTCCGTTGTTTTTCGCGATTGCAAGCATTTGCTCTACATTGTTTTTTGACATAACAAAAACACCTCATTCATGAATAGTTAAAATCAATCCAAACAAAAATAAACCCATACCATTCCGTTTTTAAAAATGGCTGAGCCTAATGGGGTCTTGTCGATTTTAACGAAGTCTCATGAATGCGATGCCCATTGCAATGTCCATCATCGTAACCTCCTATAATTGAAAACAAAGATAGTGTACCATGGATTCTATCAAATAGCGATGAGGAGATTAGCGATGACGAAATTGATTTCTTGGAATGTAAATGGACTTCGCGCATGTGTAAACAAAGGTTTCTATGAATACTTCAAAGAAGTGAACGCTGATATATTTTGCTTGCAGGAAACGAAGCTGCAAGAAGGTCAAATCGAGATGGAGATCGGCGAGGAGTATCATCAATATTGGAACTACGCGGAGAAGAAGGGTTACTCCGGAACGGCTGTTTTTACAAAAATGGAACCACTATCTGTGCGCTATGGCTTGGAAGAAGACCATGAGCCTGAGGGACGAGTCATTACGCTGGAGTTCCATGATTTCTATCTGGTGACGGTATATACCCCGAATGCGAAGCGTGATTTGTCGAGATTGGATTATCGGCTGGTATGGGAGGATCGGTTTCGAAACTACTTATTGCAGCTAGATGCGAAGAAGCCCGTTGTGGTTTGTGGGGACCTGAATGTCGCCCATCAAGAGATTGATTTGAAAAATGCGAAGTCCAATCGCGGTAATTCTGGATTTACTCCTGAAGAGCGTGAGAAGATGACGAACTTGCTGGCAGCCGGGTTTGTGGATACCTATCGATATTTCTATCCGGATCAGACAGATGCCTATACGTGGTGGTCTTTCATGCCGAAAGTGAGAGAGCGGAATATCGGATGGCGTATTGATTATTTTCTCGCGTCTGAGAGATTGGCTCCGTCGTTGCTCGGGGCGGGAATTGACTCACAGGTGATGGGGAGCGATCATTGTCCGGTCGTGTTGGAGCTGGGGACCATTGAGTGAGTATGCAATGCCTGTAATCAGCAATTGTGAGGGTGAGTGACCAGAAATAGCAAAACTGCCTATAATCAAACAATTAAGACGAAATCAAATATAAGCGGACGTTGATGTGAAGGGGCGGGGTTTCGTACAATGAAAACGTAAGACTTCTAATGAAGAGGGGATAGGATATTGCTAACCATGAATTTGTTACTAATTGCTTTTCTGATTTTTGCTACCGCTTTTTTTGTGGCAACTGAATTTGCAATTGTAAAGCTTCGCCCGAGCCGTGTAGACCAATTGGTCATGGAAGGGAGAAAGAATGCTTTTGCTGTTCAGAAAGTAGTTAGTAACCTGGATGGATATTTGTCAGCGTGTCAGTTGGGCATTACGTTGACAGCCATTGGCTTGGGGGTATTGGGGAAACCGACGATTGAAAGCATCATTAGCCCGTTTCTTACGCCGTTTTTACCCGAACAAGTCGTGGCAGTTCTGTCGTTTGTGATTGCTTACTCGCTCGTTACGTTTCTCCATGTGGTTGTCGGGGAACTGGCACCGAAAACAGTGGCGATCCAAAAGGCAGAAGCGGTTAGCTTACTTTGTGCGAAACCCATTATTTGGTTCTATAAATTGATGTACCCTGCGATCTGGGTGCTGAATGGCTCGGCTGCTCTGCTTGTGCGTTCATTTGGTATGAAACCGACCAAGGAGCACGAAGAAAGTCACTCAGAAGAAGAGCTGCGAATCATTTTGACGGAAAGCTATGAGAGCGGCAAAATTAATCAGTCTGAGTATGGATACGTTAGCAATATCTTTGCTTTTGACGAGATGCTTGCCCGCGAGATTATGGTCCCCCGGACAGATATGAGCTGCTTGCACAAGGAATATACCCTTGAGCAAAACCTGCGAATCATGAAAGAAGAGCAGTATACCCGTTTCCCGGTTATATCGCAGAATAAAGATCATATTATCGGGATGATTAACACGAAAGAGTTCTTTCTGAATTATGCCGATGATCCGAATTTGGATATTTCCAAGCTCATCCGACCGTTTTTGATGGTTTCAGAGGCGACTCCTGTAAAAGACCTTTTGAAAAAAATGCAGAAACAAAGAACGCATATCGCGATCCTGGTGGACGAATATGGCGGAACCTCCGGAATGGTTACGATCGAAGATATCTTGGAGGAAATTGTAGGGGAGATTCGTGATGAGTTCGACGCGGAGGAAAAAGCCGAGATCGAAATTGTGGAAGAGAATAGCCATGTGATTGTGGACGGAAAGGTACTTCTCTCCGAGGTTAACGACTTGCTCAACGCCAATATTAATGAAGAAGAACTCGATACCATCGGGGGCTGGCTATACAGTCAAAATCCGACGCTCAAAGAAGGTATCCAATGGCAATACGATGATCTCGTCTTTACGATCCGAAAGAAAGACAAGCATCGCATACGGAAAATGGAGATTCAAAAAGCAGCAGAGGCTCCAGCTCGTGAGCTGCAGGATGTAACGTAATCATATGACAGAAGGTAAAGAAACGGGGCCGATTGATGCGGTCCCGTTTCTTTTGTGACATTATATATAAACAATGTTGTACGTAGGCTTCGTTACGCCGTTCGCGTACTGTTTCATGTCTACTAACTCGAGTTTGAGACGTGGCTTCGCACTTCCAAATAGCGGGACACCTTCACCGACCATCACCGGATTCACTTTCAGCACTAATTGATCAATCAGTTGATGTGCCAGTAACGCTCCTGCCAACTCACCTCCTCCACATAGCCACAGCTTGCCTTTTTCTTGCTGTTTGAGATTTTTGATAAATTCAACGGCGTCGCCTTTGATCAGCTCGACTTCCGCGTTGGATTCAAACTGCATGCAGTTTGAGAATATATAATGCTTGATTCCCTTATAACCTGGTTCGCCCGGCTTGGCACCGAATTTAAACCCAAACTCGTAGGTTTTGGCGCCCATCAGCACTGCATCATATTCCTGAATTTCAGATAAAAAGTCCGGTACATGTTCTCCCTCAAATAAAAAGAGAGTGCTGTCGATATTTCCGTCCATCATGGCTTGATCGGCAATGAAATTATCTAGCGAAACGGCAACGTGATACGTTAAGGTAGCCATTCAGAGATCCCTCCTTTTTCGTAGTTCCATTTTATGTGAAACAAGCTGGGATTTGAACACACGAGAATTGACATAGTCGTAGATTATCGTTTATTTTAATAGTTAAGTTAACTTAATTATTGGTGGTGGTTAAATGAATGAGGAGCTCGTCGCTTTTGTCCGGGAGCTAAACGAAATCGAGTATGCTTGTCAGGTGATGCTGACGCAAGAATACGCGGATGTGCTGGATGAGACGATTACGAATAGCCAGATCATCATGATTAACTTGCTGCATGAACGCGGTCGACTGCTCACTGGGGAATTGGCAAAGCAAATGGACATCACGGCAAGTGCAGTCAGCCAAATGCTGAACAAAATGGAAAAGCGCCAGTTAGTCAAACGTTCGATTAACCCCGGGAATCGCCGGGAAATTTTTGTGGAGCTGGATACTGCCGGAGTGAACTATATCGAAACAAGCCGCAAGATTGAATTGTCGATCATAGAGCGCTTCTATTCCAAGCTTCCTTACGAAGATTTGGTAGCGCTAAAGGAAATAATGTTGAAGTTCCGGAGAATTATTGAGGAAGAGCAGACGCGAAAGACAGTTGAATAATTACGAAACAAGGGTGAGCGGCTGGGGCCCAGGAGACGGGCGAATGTCCTGGCTAACCTGCGCCATATATTTAAGTTTAATTAAATATTAATTTACCTAAAGCATTTGTCTGAAGGAGGCAGCATCCATATGCGGATTTTTGAAGTTGTGTTTGTCATTTTGGCTATAGGTTTATTGTGGTACTTAATTTGGTCTCGGAAAGCCCCAGGGCGGCTAGTTCTATGGGGAATGCCTATTTTGCTGGTCGTTACAGGGCTGTTTCACCTAATTTTTGAAAAGGCGCGTTGGCAAATGGGTCCAGCCTATTTGGTTGCACTAATGATCCTATGCATGTACGGAGTCAGGACTTACCGGAACACGATAAGGGATAGGGAATGGAAGAAATCTATTTTACTCAGTGTGCCGGCTTTTCTGCTCAGCGCACTCGCCATTTGTCTGCCATTTATGTTACCTGTCTTTTCCTTTGAGAGACCAACTGGCGCTTATCGAGTAGGAACAGTTACCTACACATGGTCGGACAACTCTCGCATAGGGAGTGACGGGACTTCCAGAAAGATCAATGTGCAGATCTGGTATCCAGCTGATTCGTCATCTTCTGCTACTCCGGGTAAATACATTTCCAATCTGCCGGCGTTTGCCAAAGCTATCGAGGAACAGTACGGATTTTCTGGGAAAGTATTGAGCTACCTCGAACAGGTGGAGACGCATACTTACGCGGGAACTTCCTTCGCCTCAGACCTAAAAGAAGCACCAATCATTTTCTTATCGCACGGGAATATGCTAGGTAGCCGCTTCACGAATACGTTTCAAGCGATTGAATTAGCCAGCCACGGTTATATTGTAGCGGCGGTCGAGCATCCAGGGACGGCGATGATCTCTGTTTATCCAGATGGCAGCTATGCTCCTTTCATAGACACGAGCTCTCATCTCCCTATGGAATACGACGTACAGAATCATGCTTCTATTCCGGTTATCAAGGAGCAGACGCAGGATATCGAATTTGCCCTTCAGCAGCTTATGGACATGAGTGAAAGGGTAACGGAGAGTCCGTTTGCCCATCGAGCTGACTTTTCTAATGTTGGCATTATCGGTCACTCCTTTGGGGGTGCAACTGCGGTGGATGTTCTATACAAGAATCCTGTATTTAAAGCAGGTATTAATATGGATGGCTACTTGTATGGTGAGGATCGTGACAAACCGTTAACGAAACCGCTGATGATTATGAACGGAGGCTTCAAATTACCAGAACTGGAGGATTCGCCGGAGATGAAACTAGCCGAAGAAGGGCGGCGAGAGCGAGTATTAGCTCAATCAGGTGTGGAGTTGGATATCTGGCAGGCGGGGCATCTCAGCTTTACAGATTTTCCTCTGTATTCACCACTGATGGAAGCACTTAGTCCTGAAGTGCGGCGCAATCACACCATTATTAACGAAGTATCGCTAGCCTTCATGGATCGGAATCTTAAGGGTGATCCAAATGCTTCCTATTTAGATGTTGTGGGGCGCTATCCAGATGTTACGATAAGGATGAAGTAATGAAGGGGCACCATTAATAGGTGTCCCTCTACTTCGAAATTTTCAGTTTGTCGCCAACAGTTCTTTTAAGCTGTTATCAATAAACGTGGTATCGACAGGGTTAAGTCCAAACCCAGCCAAGTGTCCCCAGATTGATTCAATTGGCTTAAAGGTAGCGTTAGGGATGTGCTTCGTCTCATATTCACTGTCTTCTGGCGTGAAATACAGATCAGTCCGTACAGGCATCACAACCGTTCGCGCCCGGATGCTTCGTAACGCCGCCTCAAAGTCTCCCTTGTACTTATCATTTTGGCTAATGTCGGCATGCTGCCACGTCCACATCATCGCCAGCAAATCGTTTGCATCCGAAGGAACAAAGCTTTCCTCCCAAAATCCCGAGATAAATTCGGAAAGAGTCTCATAGCCCAAAGCTTTATAGCATTCCTCGCGGTAAAATGGCTGTGAAAACCCCCAACTCGCATAAACGCGCCCCAAGGTACGTAAGCCAACCTCGGGAGATGCCGTATACTGCCCGTTATTCCAAGCTGCATCGGCTAGTAATGCTGCTCGGATGCCTTCGATCAAGACGATGTTATGCGGCCATGTTTTTGCGGTTCCGGCAAAAGGAGCCAATCTTTCGACCATATCTGGGTAGATCGCCGCCCAATGAAAAGCCTGGATGGCCCCCATCGACCAGCCGGTTGCCAAAGCAATTTTTTCAATGCCAAATCTTTCCGTAATGAGTCGATGCTGAAGAGCGACATTATCGTAGATCGTAACGTGTGGAAAATGGGCCCGATCATACGGGTTGGCTGTGTTGCTCGGGGAGGACGATAGCCCGTTGCCCAGCATATTGGGAATGATGATAAAATATTGATTCGGGTTCAAAGCCTTATCTTCCCCGATGAGCCATTCGTTTTGGTAATGCTGGTCTCCAAACGATGTAGGAAATATAATGACGTTATCCTTGGCGGCGTTGAGTGTGCCATAGGTTTTGTAAGCAATAAATGCATGAGGTAGTGTCACTCCTGACTGTAAGCGGACATCTCCCAAGTGAAAAATGTCGTAATCCATCTCGCATTGCTCCTTTGTAAACATGATTTTTTTCAACTATAAACGTTCCCGTACAGGGGAAAGTCAAGGGAATGATAGATTGGGGTTTTTCCATGTTTAAGATCAGTGAATTTTCCCGATTGAGCAGAGTGTCCTTAAAGACGCTTCGTTTTTATGATCAAATTGGCATTTTGAAGCCAGCGGATATCGACAAAGAAACTGGCTATCGGTTTTATGCAGCAGAGCAATTGGTTACGCTGAATCGAATCCTCATGTACAAGGACTTGGGATTTACGTTGCAACAAATTCAGCAATTGCTGCATGAAGAGATGTCTCCGGAGCAACTACAAGGCATATTCAGGCAAAAAGAAAGAGCAATGGAACAGCTGCTTGAGGAGGAGCAAGCACGATTGAATCGAATCAAGGAGCGTCTGTTGTCGATCGAGCAAAAGGGGTATGTAGCACAAGAGGTTGTATTTAAACGAGTCGAAGCCCAAAAAGTTGTCTCGTTTCGTTCAGAAGGTAAGGTAGAAGAGATTCCGATGCTTTTCGAGCGGCTGTCTCAACACGCAGGCAAGCAGCAGAGAAGGATGCTTTCTCCCATCGTTTTGTGGAAGGAGTCGGAGCGAGACGAGACGGCATTCGAATTGGAGATCGGCTATGTACTCAAGCAGGACATTCCCTTGCCATCCGATATGCTGGAAATACGTATGCTGCCAGAGGAGCCGATGATGGCCACCCTGGTCCAACGTGTAGAGCCATTCGTTCCTTCTACGGCCTGTATTGACTTGGCAAAATGGATAGAGCGCAATCAATACCGGATCAAAAAAGATCAGCCAGGCAGAGAAAACTATCTGCAATCCCCACTTGGGGGCGATACGTATGTAGAAGTGCAAATTCCCATAGAATTTCCATGAAAAAGGCCAGTACCCGCATAGACGACGAGGTACTGGCTTTTTGCTTGTGTTCATTTGACGCTGGTGGAAGGCGGGTAGTACAGTAATAATGATCGAGGATACAGAAAATTCCAGATGCGAAAGAAGGGAATCCTGCTATGAATAGAAAAGCACGTCGGTTCGTTGATCTGAGTGTGCCTCTTGATCATCTGGCAAAAGAACCGTTTCCACCCGAGATTCAATACAGTAGTCATGAAGAAGGGGCTATCCAAGCCGCGCAGTACTTCGGATTGCAACCAACGGATTTTCCCGAACAGAAGGCATGGGCGAGTGAAACGGTGACACTCACAACACATACGGGGACACATGTCGATGCGCCTTGGCATTACTGGCCTACTTCTGAGGGAGAGCCGGCGAAAACGGTTGATCAGTTGCCGTTGGAGTGGTTCTACGGAGATGGTGTTCTGCTTGATTTTAGTGAAAAGCCGTCTGGCTATGAGATCACGGTGAATGATGTAAAACAGAAGCTCGCACAAATCGAATACGAACTGAAACCGTTCGATATTGTCCTGATCAGGACGGGCGCGGATAAAAGATACTATGAGGAGCACTATTTTCAATCACATGCCGGAGTATCCGCCGAAGCGACACATTGGTTGATCGATCAAGGAATCAAAGTCATGGGAACCGATGGGTGGGGATGGGATATCCCGTTTTCCGTTCAAGCCGCTGATTATAAACAAAACCCGCGCGATGGTGTTTTATGGGCAGCTCACTATGTGGGAAAAGAGAAAGAGTATTGCCAGATTGAAAAGCTGGCGAATTTGGAACAATTGCCGAGACCCTACGGGTTTACCGTCTCTGTGTTTCCTGTAAAAGTGAAAGGAGCGAGCGCGGGATGGGCGCGTCCTGTCGCGATTTTTGAGGAAGAGGAGTAAGTCGTATGGGCATGAACCAGAGCGCGAAGGTTCTTTTCCTCCTATTCTTCTTGGGCTTTTGTTTTATCATGATCGCGAATGTTTCTCTGATCGGGTATCCTGCATTGCCATTCGAATCCAAGTCCAAAAAAGAAGTGACGGAGCTGTTGGGTGAAAACAAGGGAAAAATCGTCAAATTGACAACGGAGGGAAACGTCGATTGGTATGGATATGGGCCGCAAGCGAATCAAGCTACAGCGGCGGAAGCGATGAGACGAGCGGTGACAGAAACAGGCTGGACCTTCATCCAACAAGAAGGGGCCGGATACTTCTTTGAACGGGGAAAAGAGAAGATGGTCATTACGACACAAATGTGGACGGGCAACTATGTACTCTATCGAATCCCCGCAGGTATTCTAAAACCTTAAAGGGGAGGGGCTTTCCACAACAAATATTTTTCTCGTAAACAAACAGCACAAGGTCGATACCCCGCAGCAATAGCGGTAGCTTCATCCGCAAAAAATACGCGATGGCGCACATAACCGCCTCGCGTAATGGCTCTGATGGCAGAGGGGCAATCCAGTCGTCCGTATATTTTGCGTGGACGATAGCCCCCCAATGTACCCGGAGAATCACTCTGATAAAAAGAGCGATCAGCTCCGAGCAGGGTGTATGTTTTGGCAGAGTCAGCATCTTGAGGTGCTGGCTTTTTCGGTGTAGGCATATGGCTCCCCCTCTATTGGTAATGTGTCGTTTTCGCTCCAAAAGGAGGAAGCCACAGTCAGTCAGCCTACATGAAGTGTTCTTACCTTACGAGAATTTCGGAATCGCGAAGTAGGCAGTCAAGCGGTGGTTAATCTGCTCTTCGGTGAGCTCCGGGAACAATCTCGCTTCCTTCACCATATCGTACAGACGCTCCATTGGCTCGCGGCCATCCGCTTTCTTTGCCTTCGCGTCGTTTTTGAGCAACTCCCAAATCCCAACCACATACTCGCGTCTGGTGACATCTTGTTTGCGGAAAAAGAAATCGAGGCGCTCCACATGGTCCATGAATTCGTCGCCGAAGCGCTTGTCCACTTCCCCGCGCAGGAGGGCGATTTCTGCTTCGTACATCGGACGCTCGTTGCCTTTTTCCTTGCTGATCCAAGGTGTCTCCAGTACAAGCGGCAGGTGGCGGATTTTCTCGTGGTTCACGATGTAATTCATCGCATCAAAGCCGATGAGTCCCGCACCGATTGGCGCATGGCGGTCTTTGCCTGCCCCGCGGAAGTTTTTGCTGTCATTCAAGTGAACGACGGCGAGACGGTCCAAGCCGATTGTCCGGTCAAACTGGTCCAGGACGCCATCGAAGTCGTTGACGATATCATAGCCAGCATCGTGAATGTGGCAAGTATCCATGCAGACGGTCAGCCTGCTGTTGTCTTCTACTTTCTCGATGATGGCCGCGATTTCCTCAAAGCTGCGACCGATTTCCGTCCCTTTGCCCGCCATCGTCTCCAACGCGATTTTTACATCGGTGTCTTTTACGCCTGCCAGAACTTCATTCAAGCCTTCCGCGATCCGGGCGATGCCATACTCTGCATCCTTATCCGTGTAGGCGCCAGGGTGGAGCACGATATTTTTGACGCCAATGTAGTCGGTCCGGCGAATCTCTTCTTGCAGAAAACGGACAGCGAGTTCATAGGTATCGTCCTTGTAAGAGCCCAAGTTGATAATGTACGGGGCATGTACGACAATCTCATCCACGCCCTGCTTGGCCATGACTTCTTTGCCTTCCGTAATGTATTGGTCCTCGATCGGTTTGCGGCGGGTGTTCTGCGGTGCACCCGTGTAGATCATAAAGGTACTCGAGCCGTAGGTGGCTGCTTCTTGGGCGGCATTCAGCAGTCCTTTACCGGAGAATGATACGTGCGAACCTATTTTTAGCATAGGATAGAACCTCCTTTGATTAATAAAGAAAACGCCATAAATAAAAAGTAGCGTACGACTCCCAATTCGTCCAAGCCTTGGACAGCTCTCGTATTTCTGCTTTTGTCGGCTTTTTTTCTTTGCCTAGTAAAAATTTGATCGCATTGTGCAGGCCGACATCATCAATGGGAAAAGCAGAGGGCATTCGCAGACAGCGCATGAGCACATAGTTGGCTGTCCACGGTCCAATCCCACGGATACGGGTCAAACGTTTCTCCGCGGTTTGATAATCTCCTCCGTCCCATAATAGCTCTTTCGATAGTTTCCCTTCAACGATGAGTTGTGCGACGTCAATCAAATACTCGCATTTCTTGGTCGTCATGCGCAATCCATCCAGATCAGCGACGGATAATCCGGCGATTGTTTCTGCTGTGGGAAAAAGCCAATACGTCTGTCCTTCGAAATCTACTCGTCTTCCGAATGTCTCTACCAACCGCCGCTTGAGGGTGTACGCATAGGTCAGGTTAATTTGTTGACCAATGATTCCCCAACTGAGCGCTTCAAACAGGTCGGGAATGCCCATAGTCCGCAGCCCGTAAAATTTTTCAACGGCTTGCTGTAGAAGAGCATCCCCTGCGGCAAGCTCATAAAACGGAACCAGGTCTCGATCTAGATCGAACCAATCTCGCACATAGCGGGCAACCTCCATCCGGACTTTTTCAGTGGGAAGCGAAGGGCTGAGAAAACGCACAGTCAATCCTTGATCGTTTTCTGCGTGAATTTCGACCACTTGTGAATCTTGTTCAATCGGGATGGCTTTGTAGAGGCGCCCGTTTTGAATGTGAAACATGCATTCGTTGGATGCTCTGGACAAGTAGTGAAGATTTTGCGAAAAACAGAATTCCGTAGGTACGGACAAGATTAATTCTTTTCTATTATCGACCCAAGCCGAGTGGGATAGACCGCTTGTCATGTGAAAACCTCCTGTCTTCCTCCTAGTTTTATAACAAGAAAAGCTATCCTGTCATTTCGTTATCTTGCTATTTTAATCTTCTAGCAGTACGGATCATGTAGCGTGGGGGTATACTGTCGGTAAGAGCAAGCGATTCGATAACGGCTATGGCAAAGGAGAGGACATGTGTTGGAGGAACGGGTAACCGATGAGCGATGGCAGGCCATTATTCATAACGATTCGTCTTACGATGATCAATTTTTTTATGCGGTAAAAACGACGAAGATTTTTTGTAGACCGTCGTGCAAGTCGAAGCCGCCGAAGAGGGAGAACGTGCGGGTTTTCCAAAATGCAAACCAAGCCCTACGGGAAGAATTTCGCCCATGTAAACGCTGCAAGCCTACGGGAGAGAGGTTGCCTGATCGTGAGTGGGTGGCACAAATTACACAGTACATTGATTCTCATTATAACGAAAAGCTGACGTTGGAGCATTTAGCTGATATGTGCCATGGCAGTCCGTTTCATTTGCAGCGAACGTTTAAGCGACTCATGGATATGACGCCTGTGGAGTACATCCAGAAAAAGCGGATAGAAAGGGCACGAGAGCTGCTGGCTCATTCGAACAACCAGATCGCGGATGTTGCGCAATTGGTAGGGATGCCGAATACGCCGTATTTTATCACGTTGTTTAAAAAAATGACGGGCAAGACGCCGAGTGAATATCGCCAACTGTACGTCAAAAAACAAACGACATAAGCTGCTTGTGAAATATGATATCTTAAAAAGTAAGGAGCATTGAAGATGAGAAACAAAAGGAGCCCTGCCAAAATGAACGATACGAAAACCTTGCGAGAAGTATTTAAAAAGACCACTTATCAAATCGCCGGGCACAGCAAGAGAGACCTCCATCAATTGCAGCAGGTCCTGTCAAGGGTGGACGGGAATATGGAGGGTGATATGTACGGAACAGGCGAACTCATCGAGAATTTCCAACGCAAGATGGCCGAATATTTGGGCAAAGAGTCTGCCGTATTCTTTCCCAGCGGTACGATGGCCCAACAAATCGCGTTACGCATCTGGTGCGATGAGAAGGGAATCAAAAAGGTCGCCTATCATCCGCTCTGCCACTTGGAGATTCACGAGGAGGATGGGCTCAAGGAGCTGCATCAGATCGAGGCTGTCTTGCTGGCGGATAAAGACAGAGTGATTGAACTGGGCGATGTTCTCGGCATGGACGACGATATCGCGTGCCTGTTGCTGGAATTGCCACAGCGGGAGATTGGCGGACAGCTACCCACGTATGAGGATTTGGAGGCGATCTCCCGTTATTGTCGGGAAAAAGGAATTCGGCTGCATCTGGATGGCGCCCGGCTTATGGAAATCCTGCCGTTTTACGAGAAGACAGCCGATGAGGTATGCGCGTTGTTCGATAGCGTGTACGTTTCCTTTTACAAAGGGATAGGCGGAATTGCCGGAGCGATCCTGGCTGGGGATGAAGATTTCACGAAGCAATCGAAGGTATGGAAAAGACGCCATGGCGGGGACCTGATTAGTTTGTACCCGTATATTGTCACGGCAGAATACCATTTTGAGCAGAGAAAGCATAAATTCGGTCAATATTACGAGCACGCAAAGGAACTGGCAGCATGGTACAACCAATGCCAGGGGATATCCACGAGACCAGCCGTGCCTGTATCCAACATGTTTCATGTGCATGCAGAATTGCCGAAAGAAGAGCTTGAGCGTATCATGGTCTCTCTTAGTGAAGAGACAGGAATTGGTTTCACGCATTATGTAAGAGAGGACGACGAATCGACTAGCTCCTATGAGGTAAGTATTGGCGATCGGTATGCGATGATCCCGAAGGAAGAGCTGGCATTGGCATTCGAAAAGCTGAATCAGAAATTAGGGGAGCAGAAATAAAAAGCCGAGTAAACGAATCAACTTCGGGGCGGTGGCAGTCTGGTGCTTACAGATTCATACCGGGCTGTCGCGAATTTTTCCGTAAGAAGAGAAAGGAACCAAGATGTTCATTATCAGACCGTACGAAAAAAGCGACTACCCTTCGATCATGGCTTACGATTTACCGCAAGAACAAGCGATCTACACATCTATGCCAGTCGATGTGATTGAAGCATCTCAAAACGATCGTGGATCTATGCCCTATGTGGTTTTCGACCAAGGCCATCTAATCGGCTGCTTTGCCTTATTCACACCACACACAGGCAATCCCTACACACCAAATGGCGAGGCTATTATTTTCAAATCATTTTCGATTGATTCCCGCTATCAAAAGAAGGGCTACGCCTTGCGAGTATTCCATGAGTTGGCTGACATCGCACGAGTGCATTACCCGGAGCGAGATGAAATCGTGTTGACGGTGCATCATACGAATACGCCAGCGATCCAACTGTATAAAAAGGCTGGTCTAGTCGATCAAGGATGGAGATTTGCGGGTGAGTTTGGCGAGGAGCTGATTTTTCATCTCGCTTTGTCATCAAGGTAGAAGCACGGGAAACGAGGAACTGAAGAGGCGACAGTAGAGTGTCTGCTTTTTGGGCGTGATCAGTCCATCATGACCGCAATGGTAGCGACTACCGTAGCAAAATCGCTCTATGAAGAATCGTTTCCTCCAGGAGTCCACCACATGGAACAACTGTTTTCATTAGAAAAAATGAGAGTTTGGCTGGAGCGGAAAGCATCACTGACCGTATTTGTCAGGGAAGCCGGTCTATGATAGAGCTATCGAAGAACCAAAGAGGGGGCTTTATCATGACACACTATGCCAAAAACATGTACGACTTTCACGCGTGGGCGAATCAAACGTTAATCAATCGCTTAAAGGAGCTTCCGGAAGGTGTTTACGAGCAGGAGGTCCAAAGCGTTTTCCCGACAGTAGCAAAAGTGATGGAGCATATTTATATGGTGGACGAAGGCTGGATTCGCATATTGCAAGGGATGGACATGCAAGCGGCATTGAATGAGGCATGGCAGAAGGAAAAGGAATTAACGGGAAAAAGCTTGGAGGAAGTTGAGCAGTTGTATGCCGAACTGGTCGAGCAATTCAGAGCTTTTCTCAGCCAAGATGAAGATTTGGAGCGACGCATTGTCCTTGATAATCCGTACACGAGAGTGCGAGATACGAGCTTGGCAGAAATCATCATGCAAGTGGTCAATCATGGAACGTATCATCGTGGAAATATAACGGCGATGCTGCGCCAAATGGGGTATCCTTCTGTCATGACCGATTATGCACTTTACTGGTACGCCAACTGAAAAGAGTCTTGGGCTGGAAGAGATTTCATTCTTCTGGCTTTAGGCTGTTGACAAGGGACAATTCACGTCCTATAATTATCTTAAATTCAAGATATTTAATTTTCGTAACATCGTCATCCTACTTCCCCAAGCAGGAACATTTTTAAACCCATTATCTTTAATTTGAGATATCAAAAATGAATGAGATAGAAAAAATCGAGGAGGAAGTCCCATGAGTGAATTCACCACCCTTGTAAAAAACAGAAGATCTGCAAACAAGTTTCTAACGGACGTAACGATAACACCTGCTGAGATCGATGAAATCATGTCGCTGGTCAAATTCGCGCCATCAGCATTCAATTTGCAGCATGCCCATTATGTAGTTGTCATCGATCCAGAAGCCAAAGAGCGTGTATATGAAGCGGCATATAGACAGTATAAGGTAAAGACCGCTTCGGCAGTTGTGCTTGTATTTGGTGACAAGGAAGCGTACCAAAGCGTAGAGCGCATTAATGAAGGCCTTCTTCATTTAGGAGTCATGGATCAACGCGAGTACGACCACAACAATTCTTCTGTCAGAGCAATGCACGAGGCTGGAGGAGAGCAGTTCAAGCGTGATGAAGCGATCCGCAATGCCAATTTGTCCGCAATGTTGTTCATGCTCGCTGCAAAGGATAAAGGCTGGGATACGTGCCCGATGATCGGATTCGACCCGGCAGCGGTGCAAGAAATAGCGAAGGTTCCGGACAGCTTTGTGCCAGCTTTGATGATCACGATTGGAAAAGAAGATACATCCAGCCAGCGTGTCAGAGGGTACCGCAAGCCCGTTGGAGAGTTCGTAAGCTACAACACATTCCAAGCAAGTAAATAATAAATTTGAGGAGGCAATTCAAAATGACACAGCAAACAGCAGGAATTCACCATATCACAGCTTTTGTAACAAGCGCCCAAAATAACGTTGATTTTTATGCAGGGTTTCTCGGATTGCGCATGGTGAAAAAAACGATCAACTTCGATGCACCAGATGTATATCATCTGTATTTCGGGAATGAGGTCGGCAGTCCAGGTACTGCAATCACCTTTTTCCCGTGGGAAACTGGTCGCCGCGGACGCGTTGGCGGTGGGCAGGTTGGCTATACAACCTTCTTGATTCCGGTGGGGGCGTTTTCCTTCTGGGAGGATCGACTGAAAAAATTCGGAATCGAGTACCGCCGCGTGGAGCGTTTTAATGAAACGTATCTGCAATTTACAGACAGAGACGGCTTACAGCTGGAGATCGTGGAACGTGAAGGCGGTCCAGCGAGCAAATGGTCCTTTGGCGGGGTGCCAGCTGATAAGGCGATCAAAGGCTTCGGCGGAGCGATCTTGTACAGCATGGCTCCAGCCCACACTATGGATGTTCTCGAGAGACTGATGGGACTGACCAGAGTCGGCGAAGAAAACGGCCTTGTCCGTTTCAAGGCTCACGGCGATTTGGGCAATGTCATTGACGTGAATGCCGAGCCGATACCAAGAGGAGTAGGTGGCGCAGGTACAATCCACCATATCGCATGGCGTGCCGTAGATGATCAGGATCACCAACTGTGGCAGCAGCGTGCGGCTCAATCCGGACTCCATCCGACGGATATTATCGACCGTCAATACTTCAACGCCATCTACTTCCGCGAGCCAGGCGAGATTTTGTTTGAGATTGCAACAGATCCTCCAGGATTTGAACGAGATGAGCCATTTGAGGCACTGGGTGAAAAACTGATGCTCCCCGAGTGGTATGAACCACGTCGTGCCCAGATTGAGCAAGGTTTGCCGCCGATTACAGTCAGAGTGTTGGAGGAAGATAAATCATGAATTTGAAGCACATTTTTCGAAAAGGAACCGATTCAAAAGCACCAACGCTGTTGTTGCTTCATGGAACAGGCGGAGATGAAAACGACCTCTTGCCACTGGCCAATCGCATTTATCCAGGCGCTTCTGTTCTGAGTGTCCGTGGGAATGTTCTCGAAAACGGCATGCCGCGATTTTTCCGACGCTTAGCAGAGGGTGTTTTCGACGAAGAGGATTTGGTCAACCGCACGCAGGAGCTGCATGAGTTTTTGGATCAGGCGGCGGTTACGTATCAGATTGAGCGAGACAATATCGTGGCAGTCGGTTATTCGAACGGGGCGAATATCGCAGGTAGTCTCCTGTTCCATTACCCGACTCCGCTAAAAGGGGCGATTCTTTTCCACCCAATGGTTCCACGCCGTGGGATCGCTCTGCCTGATATGTCAGCCATTCCAGTGTTCATCGGAGCGGGTACGAATGATCCGATCTGTACTGCACAAGAGACGGAGGAGCTGAACCAATTACTGACAGAAGCAGGTGCTGACGTGACTGTGCATTGGGATTCATATGGTCATCAGCTAACGGTGAAGGAAGTAGAGGCTTCGGCCGCGTGGTTTACAGAGGAGTTTCGCAAGTAATCGAATGAGTAACAAGAGCGGCGGACCTAAGTGTCTGCCGTTTTTTGTGTGTGCAAACAGTTGTTTTTCCGGGAAAAGAGCAGGTTTTCCTCAGATTTAATCAAATGTGTAAGGGGTCTTCAAGAGCCAGCCGTATTCGTTCATCTCTTGTTCATATTGCTTCTTTACGATTGATTCGCGTAGATAGGCGCAAGCCAGTGACGATTTGCAGGAGGATAAACAAGTGAGTATCATTCAAAATAATGAAGCAGGAGAACCAGAGGGCGAGTAACAAGGAGGCCAGCTAGATGAAACTGACGATTCTGATTGCAGATGACGATCCACACGTACGTGAGCTATTGCGGTTTTACTTAGCAAAAGAGGGATACAACGTCTTGGCTTGTGTGGATGGAAATGAGGCTTCGCAGCTGTTAGAGCAAGAGTCTGTCCAGCTCGCCATCGTGGATGTGATGATGCCAGGCAAAAACGGCTGGGAGCTATGCCGGGAGATCCGGGAATTTTACGACCTCCCTGTCATCATGCTAACGGCAAAGGGAGAGGTGCGGGATAAGGAAAAAGGTTTTTTGGCGGGGACGGATGATTATTTGACCAAGCCATTTGAGCCTACCGAATTGTTGTACCGCATCAAGGCCTTGCTGCGTCGTTATCAGATGGTCAGCAAACAAATCATTGTCATAAACGATACTGTCATCGATCGTATCAGCCATGTTGTGAAGGTGAAAGAAGAGTTGATTCATTTACCATTAAAGGAATTTGAACTGCTTGCCCAGCTTGCCAGTTTTCCTGATCGGATCTTTACCCGGGATCAACTGTTGGAGCTCGTGTGGGGGAGTGATACGGAGAGCGATAGTCGTACCATCGATGTGCATATTAAGCGGCTGCGAGAGAAATTTACGGAGAAAACCAATGACTTTGTCATTTCTACCGTTCGTGGTTTAGGCTACAAGCTGGAGGTGCGAGGCACGTGAAATCTCTCTACGTTCGGGTTGTTTTTACCTTCGTCGCCATTGTACTGATCAGCGGCACACTTGGATTTTTGTTGGCAAATGAGTATTATCAACGAAACCTGCGTGCTTATAATGAACAAAAAATCACGAGTATCGGACAGCAGATAATCGATTTGTACGAGCATAAATCCTCGCTCGACCTGACCGCCTTTATGACCCATGTCGGCAATTTGAATTTTCAGTTGCATCTCGTGGATGAGAATGGCGGAGTAAGCCAGTTCGGAGCACCTTTTCGAGACCAGCAGATAGAGCCTGCCATCGTTCAAAAAGTATTGGCGGGTGAGACCTACAGAGGAATTACAGAAGAACAGCACGGCTTGTTTGTGACCGGATTTTTCGAAAACACGTTGACAAACAGCATTGGCTTGCCGCTTATAGCAGAAGGGAAAAAGTACGCCCTGTTTGTACGGCCAAATATTGAGCAGCAGTTTGGCGAGGTGCACATTATGTTTGCTTTGCTGCTGGCAGCGATGTTTGTCCTTAGCCTGATCCTGATTTTGGTATTTACCCGTTATTTGGTGAAGCCGATCGAGAAGCTAAGCCGTGCGACCAAAAAGCTGGCAGAAGGGCAGTATGATATACACTTGGACATCGCTCGCCGGGATGAAATCGGCGATTTGGCCACGCATTTTGCGAGAATGACAGAGTCACTCAAACAACTGGACGAGATGCGCCAAGAGTTTGTCTCCAATGTCTCTCATGAAATCCAGTCTCCATTGACATCGATCCAAGGCTTTTCTCAAGCCATCCGCAGCGGTGGTGTGACAAGCGAACAGCGGGAGATGTACCTGACGATCATCGAAGAGGAGAGCAGACGTCTGTCTTCCTTGAGCAAGCAGCTGTTGACGCTCGCTTCCCTGGACAAAGAGACCGGGCTGTACGAACCGACCCGTTTTCGTCTGGATGAGCAGATCAGGCAAGTCCTCTTAGTTTTGCAGCAGCAGTGGCAACAAAAAAAGCTCGCGATGGAGCTGACCTTACCGGAGACCTTCATCGTTGGTGACAAGCAGCTACTTAATCAAGTATGGATGAACCTGCTTGCGAACAGTATCAAATTCACCCCAACGGCTGGCTCTATTTACATTGCGATACAGAAGGATACGCGAATCGTCGTGACCATCCGGGATACGGGGATCGGCATGTCAGAAGAAGAGCAGGAGCATGTCTTTGACCGCTTTTACAAAGGAGACAAGTCACGCAATCGGGAAGCGACGGGAAGCGGGCTCGGTCTTTCTATCGTGCAAAAAATTTTGCAGGTCGCAAAAGGCAGCATTCACATTCAAAGCCGTATAGGCGAAGGGACAACGGTCACGGTCAGTCTACCAACGGGTGAACATCCTACTGCGCGAACGACAAACGAATCTTAACGAAACGATGCAAGGGAGTGATTTCCATGAATATCGGCATGCGTCTCCTCGCCGCAGTTATATCCCCTCTCTTTACCGGTCTGTATGCTGCGTTGATCATCTACCTTTATCGTGACCCTAGCGCGCCGTACGGGTTTGGACAAGAGTATTTGCTGGGCGTGCTCATCAGCATGGCAATGAACCTGATTGTCTTCGTATGGCTGTCGGTATTCGTGGACTGGCTAGTGAATCGATCGCACGTAATCGGGTGGAAAAAATACGCAGTGCGTTGCGCCGGATATACTGTCATCGGCTATGCTCCTGTACTTTTTCAATGGCTAATAAGTGTTGATCCGCAAGCTGCATTGTTTTATCCGCAGGCAACAGTGTTTGTGTTCGCTTCGATATGTTACTTCCTTATATTTGTGGGAATAGAGGCGATCAGGCAGCGGTTTACCCGGAAAACGAGTATAAACCGCCATGGTTAATCAAATGTTTAAAATGCCGGAGTAACAAAAAAGCCCGAGCAATCAGGTAGCTCGGACAATCGTTTTCTGTTCTTTGGCGTGTTCAATCCCCGCAGATATGAGATGGCGTACATGGTCATCATCCAACGAGTAAAATACGAGTTTTCCTTCTTTGCGGTACTTGGCCAGTCCCATGTTGCGCAGAAGCCGCAGATGATGGGAGGTGTTAGCGATCGAGCTTCCGATAATAGCAGCCACATCGCAGACACAGAGCTCGTCTTCCATCGAGAGGATGTGAATGATTTTGGCGCGGGTGTCATCGGCCAACGCCTTGAAGATTTTTGCTACCCCTTCTGATTCTGTGGCGAACGGCTTTAACCGATTTACTTTTTCCTCATCAAAACATTGGATTTCACAGATGTCATCCACTGTAACCATCACCTCATGCTCTACAATGTCCTATTATTATAGACATTCACAGAGAAAGTGAAAAGGAAAAACGACATTTTCATGGCAGTGTAGTGTACCTCTCTGTTTTCGTGTAAGATGAACATGATCCAAGAAATGGGGAGAGAATACCATGAGTGCACAACCAAAGTGCCCGAAGTGCCGTTCAGCGAAAATCGATTTGACGGAATCGATTAATAAGCCATTATACATAACCATTTATGCAGCGGTTTTGGCAGTGCTCGCCTTGATCGGCATTTCGGTGAAAGGGACTCCTGTCATCTTTTTGTTCCTCGGACTGTCCGGTGCCTTTATCCTGTTTGCCGTTCGTCTTGCCTTAGAAAAGCGTAAAGTAATCAAGTGCAAATGTCTGGACTGTGGGGAGCGTTGGCAGACCACTCCAGCACCAGTAGAAGCCCGTACCAAGTAACAAGACTCCTAGTAATAGGGGTCTTGTTCTTTATTCTCGGTCTGTAAAAAAATGGGCGAAATATTCAAATCAATTCTTGAACGAACCAGAAGGATACGATAATATAATAATTAAATATTTGTTTGAATGTTTGTGGATGATTTCATTCGAAGCTGGGCAAAATAGATGCTTGGAAAAAGGTGAAAACAGATGGCAGAAGAACGAAAAAAAGATGAGTGTTGCAGTGGGCCTCAATGCGGCAGTGAGCATAAGCATGCTGGTAAAATTCTCACGGTTCTCGAGCCTGCGGCTGCGGCAACAGAAAGCGCAGGCATTCTTTCTTCACAGGCTGTTGTTTATCGCGTTATAGGCATGGATTGCAGTTCGTGCGCCAAATCGCTGGAAAAGCATATGCAGACGTTGCCTGCTGTCAAAGAGGTAAACGTGAACTTTTCCACGGGTAAAATGCAGCTCGTCGCGGATGGGCTGGGAGAAGATGCAGTGGTCAAGGAAGTCGCCAAGGCTGGCTACAGCGCCATGCTGCTTACGAGGCGTACAGCCAAAGCAGTACCGAAAACGGATCAAGCAGGGACGGTTCTGACGACGATTTCCGGTGTGTTGTTGGCACTCGGTTTTCTAGGTTCCTTATCGCCTAGCATATCTCCATTGGTCGTCACTGTGCTCTATGCGTTGTCGATCATAAGTGGCGGCTACCGACCTGCGCGCAGTGCTTTTTACGCGATCAAAAGCGGTTCACTGGATATGAACGTATTGATGTCTGTTGCGGCAGTAGGAGCAGCCTTAATCGGTGAGTGGCTGGAGGGCGCAACAGTCGTCTGGCTCTTTTCCATTGGAAACTTGCTGCAGACCAAGTCGATTGAAAAAACGCGTGACTCTATACGCAATCTGATGGATTTGGCTCCGCCTGAAGCATGGGTCAAGGTTGGGGAGTCTCTTACCCGCAAGCCGGTTGAGGACATCGCTGTCGGTCAAGTCATCGTAGTGAAGCCTGGAGAGAAAATCCCGCTAGATGGTGTGATTGTACACGGGACATCGAGCGTCAATCAGGCCCCGATTACAGGTGAATCGATTCCAGTCGATAAGCTAGTCGGCGACAGTGTTTTTGCAGGGAGTGTCAACGAAAGTGGCGCGGTGGAGATCAGGGTAACCAAGCTGGTGGAGGATACGGCGATTGCCAGAATCATTCATCTCGTGGAGGAAGCGCAGGAGAAAAAAGCGCCTACTCAGGCGTTCGTCGACAAATTCGCTGCGATCTACACGCCAATCGTGCTCGTGCTTGCTTTGTTCGTAATCGTATTCCCGCCATTACTCGGACTCGGTACCTGGGGGGAATGGTTTTACAGAGGGCTTGAGCTGCTGGTTGTTGCTTGCCCGTGCGCTCTGGTCATTTCCACGCCAGTTGCGATTGTGTCCGCGATTGGAAATGCCGCGAGAAACGGCG
Organism: Brevibacillus brevis; assembly: GCF_022026395.1. Taxonomy (NCBI): domain Bacteria; kingdom Bacillati; phylum Bacillota; class Bacilli; order Caryophanales; family Paenibacillaceae; genus Brevibacillus; species Brevibacillus brevis. The sequence goes on from NZ_CP041767.1 coordinate 334,108, forward strand.
TCCTGATCAAGGGCGGTACGTTTTTGGAAAAGGCGGGAGCGATTACCGCAATTGCTTTCGATAAAACGGGCACATTGACGGAAGGAAAACCACAGGTTGCAGCAGTTATCGAGATGGAGGGAAGCGAGGACGAAGTAGTGTCGATCGCCAGAACGATTGAAGAGCGTTCTTCCCATCCGATTGCGCAAGCGATTCTCACCTATGCCAAACAAAAGCAGGTTGCTTCCCGGAGTGGGCAAGATTTCAAGGCGATCGTCGGAAAAGGGGCAAGCGCTGCCATCGGAACCGAAACATTCTATGCAGGGAAGCCCGCCCTGTTTCAAGAGCTGGGAATCGATCTGTCGTCATGGCAAACGAAAATCGAGTCGTTGCAAAGTGAAGGACATACGCTAGTAGTTATCGGTACCGCAACGAAATTGATCGGGATGATTGCCGTTGCTGACACCATTCGTGAGATTACGGTTAGTGCCATTGGCAAGCTCAAGGCCGCGGGAATCGAAGACATCGTGATGCTGACCGGCGACAATACGGGTACGGCGAAAAAAGTAGCGAGTCAGACAGGCGTCAATCGTTATTTTGCAGAGCTGTTGCCACAAGATAAGGTAGAAGCGGTCAAACGACTCCAGCAAGAAGGCAAGGTCGTCGCCATGGTGGGGGACGGAATCAATGATGCACCTGCTCTCGCATCAGCTGACCTTGGGATTGCCATGGGTGGAGCAGGTACTGATACGGCAATGGAAACCGCGGATATCGTACTGATGGCTGACAATCTCGAAAAGCTGCCACACACGATGAAGATCAGCAGAAAAGCACTCACGATTATCAAGCAAAACATCTGGTTTTCGATCATCGTAAAGCTGGTTGCACTCGTGCTGATATTCCCAGGATATCTCACCTTGTGGCTGGCGGTGCTCAGTGACACGGGAGCCGCCTTGCTGGTCATCTTAAACAGCATGAGACTGTTGCGTATGAAGGACTAAATAAAAAGGGAGATGAGCTGTCAAAGCTCTCTCCCTTTTCTTTTGTGCATGGTTTTTTACACCAAGACACCGCCGCCGTATCTTTCGAATTCTTTCTGGGTGCAAGCGACAAAGTGACCGCGCTCAACTTCACGCAAGACGCGTTCTTCCCCTTGATCACGCAAATATTCCTGATCATCGAAAACGATCCGCTTACGGTTGCGCTCATAATCAGGGTCTGGCAATGGAATTGCCGAGAGCAACGATTTGGTGTACGGATGAATCGGATTCTCGTACAGACAATTACTTTCTGCCAGCTCCACAATACGTCCCCGGTACATAACACCGATGCGGTCACTGATGTATTTAACCATGGACAGGTCATGGGCGATGAACAGATAGGTCAGGCCTTTTTCTTTTTGCAGGCGCTTGAGCAGGTTAATGACTTGTGCCTGAATGGACACGTCGAGGGCAGAGATCGGTTCATCGGCAATGATGAATTCCGGATCAACAGCCAATGCCCGTGCAATCCCGATCCGTTGGCGCTGTCCGCCGCTGAACTCATGCGGGTAACGGTTTGCGTGCTCGCGGTTGAGGCCGACGGTTTCCAACAGCTCGTGTACCTTGGCGATGCGAGCTTCCTTGTTCGCCAGACGATGAATGTCCAGACCTTCTGCAATAATATCGGATACGGTCAGACGTGGATTCAACGACGAGTACGGGTCTTGGAAAATCATTTGGATTTTGCGGTTGAGCCATTTCTTTTCTTCGAGTGTTTTCTTTCCGTGTACACTTTGTCCATTGAACAAGACCTCTCCGCCAGTTGCATCGTACAGGCGCAGGATGGTTCGTCCTGTGGTCGACTTACCGCAACCGGATTCACCCACAAGACCGAAGATTTCCCCTTTGTAGATGTCAAAGGTGATACCATCTACAGCTTTCAGCGTATGACCATTCCCGAGGTCAAAATGCTGTTTCAAATCTTTGACTTCAACCAGCTTCTCTCGGTTCTCGTAGTTGAACGTTTTTTTGGTGCTTGCTGGAGTCTCGGTCGGCTCATCAGAATTGACTTTTCGTCTCACAGCCGAAGCAGGCGGTTTGATGTCAGGTGCCATTTCATGCAGGAGCCATGTTGCCGCATAGTGCGTATCGGAGATTTTGAACATCGGTGGCTCATATTCCAGATCGACCTTCAACGCAAATGGGTTACGAGCCGCGAAAGCATCCCCTACAGGTGGCTTGAACATGTCGGGCGGTGATCCAGGAATGGACATCAGCTCGTCATCGCTGGAATCGAGGCTAGGCATGGAGCCTAATAGACCCCATGTATACGGGTGCTTAGGATCGTAGAAAATTTCATCGACTTTACCGATTTCCACAATTTTACCTGCATACATAACCGCTACACGGTCTGCCATGTTAGCAACTACACCGAGGTCGTGGGTAATAAAGATGATCGAGGTACCCATCTTCTTTTGCAGTTCCTTCAGCAACTCCAAAATCTGCGCCTGAATCGATACGTCCAGAGCAGTTGTCGGCTCATCGGCGATGATAATTTTTGGATTGCAGGCGAGTGCGATGGCAATGACAATCCGTTGACGCATCCCACCGGAAAACTGGTGCGGGTATTGATCGACACGTTCTTTGGCAAATGGAATCCCTACCATTTCCAACAGCTCAATAGCACGGGTGCGCGCTTCTGCACGGTTCAGCTTTTGGTGCTTGATGAAGCTCTCCATGATTTGGTTCCCGATAGTCATCGTCGGATTCAAGGAAGTCATCGGGTCTTGGAAGATCATCGAGATATCGCGACCGCGAACATCCTGCATTTCTTTTTCGGAAAGCGTAACCAAATCTCTTCCTTCAAAAAGAACTTGTCCTTTTGGAATGCGTCCAGGAGGAGAAGGAATGAGGCGCATAAGTGCTTGGGAGGTGACGGATTTACCGGAACCAGATTCACCAACAATCGCCAGTGTTTCTCCTTTTTCCAGATCAAAGGAGACGCCCCGTACTGCTTTGACTTCACCTGCATACGTATCGAATGACACATGCAAATCTTTTACTTCTAACACTTTTCCCATATCATCATCCCTTTCGAGCATGCTTTGTCGTGAATAACCCTCCATGTATATCTAACAATCTCTCTAGTAGGAATTTTTGCGAAAATGAAAATCATTATCATCATTATACTATATTCATTAACCGTTGTTAAAAAATTTTTTTCTACGTTGCATACTCATGCAGAATCTTCTTCAATTTTGCCAAAAGCCCAGAATAGAGGTTTTTTTAGCGTTACCAAATGATAGCCCAGTCATACTATGCATCAAAGCACAGAATACTGGCTTAAAGGAGGGTAACGCTTGTGAACAAGCTCAATGAGCCCAAGGAAATCGCACTCACTTTTGATGATGGACCGGATCAGATGTGGACGCCTCGTGTGTTAGACATATTAGCCCACTATCAGCTAAAGGCCACTTTCTTCTGTGTGGGACAAATGGTGAAGTACAATCCGAAAATGCTGGAGCGGATCGTAAAGGAAGGACACATGGTAGGAAACCATAGCTGGGATCACCCTGACTTTACGAAAATCCCCCTCTGGGCTGTTCATGAGCAGGTAGAACGTACCTCAGATCAGATCGAAAGGGTAGTGGGTGTGAGACCTCGGACGGTACGGCCGCCATATGGAGCAGTGAATGAGGAGGTCATCCAGCTGCTTGCGGCGAGCGAATACGAAATCATTTTGTGGGATATAGATAGTTGGGATTGGAAAGGTCTCACCGGCCCACAGGTCGCGAGGAACATCCTGGGACATGTCACCCCGGGCGCAGTCGTGCTTCAACATTCCGCTGGCGGTACAAAAGACACGCTCAAGGGGAGTATGGACGCCTTGCCCTATGTCATTGAGGTGTTAAGTGAGCAGAAATATACCTTCTCAACCATTTCCGTCATGTTTCAACTGGCAGCTTATCGAGAAAGAACCGACCCTGTCGTGAAAAGGAGAAGGGACAGATAGAGGAAAAGGATTAAAATCTGTGGTAATAAGTAGAATCAGAAGATTTCTTTTAGGGGAGCGAATCCGTACATGTCCAAATCTGATAATATGCTCTCCATTTTGTGGCTGTTGAAGACCGGCAAGCGAATGACAGCCAAGCAATTGGCAGAGATTCTCGAGATCAATATTCGCACCGTTTATCGCTATATCGACTCACTGTGTGCGAGCGGTGTACCCATCATTTCGGATGCCGGACACAATGGTGGCTACAGTTTACTTCAGCATTTCAATGAAGCTCCGTTGTTTTTCGACCTCAACGAGCAAAAAGCCTTGATTCATGCAGCGGCTTTTGCCCAAGAGGCTGGTTATCCTTTCGGAGCAGATTTACACCGGGCCATTTCCAAGCTAAAACGTTACACAAATGAAGAGCAGCGTGACGCGATTGACCGACATAGTATCGGCTTCGAGGTGATTCAGCCTCCTGTTGATCCTTCTCTCGAATCTACCCTACAAGAACTGGAGCTGTCTGTTGCCAATGGATACACCCTTTCGATGGTGTATCAGAAAGCCTACCAGACAACGAGACAGAGGCGTCATATCGATCCATACGGGCTCGTTTATTGGAAGGGAAATTGGTATATCGTTGCCTATTGCCATCTCCGAAGTACCATTCGCAGCTTTCGTGCAGATCGTATTCATGAGATCCAACGGACAGAAGCTAGCTTTCAACGCCCTCCTGAATTTTCTGCGCGCCATTTTTTTCTCTCGAATTTACTGCCGGAAGCAGACAAGCAGGGCAACACCGTTTTGATCAAGGTCAAAGGAAGGTCACAGTCACTCGCTGATTTGTGCAGGCATTGGTATCTCGGACATACCGTGATTGAACGCAGCGAGGCACAGGTGATCTTTCAAGTAGATGAGCAAATGGCCCATTCGATCCTTCCTCATTATCTTTTGCCATATGGAAAATCCATTCAAGTTGAAGAACCAGCTTTTGTAAAAGAGCGATTGGCTGCCATCGCTGCCGATTTATTTCTTTTTTATCAGTCGACGTGATATCACTGACCATTTTTGTCAGTAGAGTTGATTTATATTGAAAGCAAAGAAGAGATGGAAAAAGAAAATGGAGGCAGATTAATGATGAAGCATGAAGCATTGCGTTTGTACGAATATCATGTATGGGCAAACGAAAAAGTATTCGAGCGGCTGCAAGAGGTACCAGAAGAAATAAGTGAGCGGGAGGTTCCGAGTGTGTTTCCGACCATCACTCAGACGTTGGTACACATGCTCAAAACGGATTATGTTTGGCTGTTAGCCATGAAAGGAGAGAGCTACGAAGAGGTGGGACCAAAAGTTGGGGTTCTCTTGCAGGAATTAAAAGGGAAGAACGTACATGAGTTGCGAAAACTGTTTGCCGAATCAGCCCAGCAGTTCAGAGACTTCTTTGGGCAAATCTCGATGGAAGACACCGCGCCATATACGCACCCGGCATTAGGCACGGTTCATGCTCGTTATGCCGACATAGTCCAGCATGTCGCCAACCACGGCACCTATCATCGAGGCAATATCTCCGCCATGCTCAGACAAATGGGTCACGCGGGAGCTTCCTCCGATTACATTTTTTATTTATTTGAGACTTCCGCGGTAGAACAATAGAGGTTTTTTCTTTCCATCAACTAACGAAAAAAACAAGCAGCTTGCAAGAGGGAACAGGAGAAAACAGCGAAGATCTTAGGGACACCGACCGAGACGCAATGCAAAAAGCGAAACACGCCCTTAAGCGTCCACCTCTGAAATACATCTTGAGGGGACCACTTTGGACGCGGTTTCGCTTTTTGCATGGAGTCGGCCAGTCAATCCCCCAGCGGGTGGTCCTAGAAGCTGAGTCGTTTTCTCCTGTTCCCTCTCCTCCACTACAGCCACGCAAACTGTTTGCTTTTAAGGATTCATCGTCCGAGCAATCCGCACCTCGAGCCCATTCAAGAACTGACTAAGGTTCGGCTTTAGTTCTCCGACGATACTTTCATTAGGCTTGCCGGGTTCAAAGACCACGTCCTTGTTTTTAGCGACCTCGCTCAAGTAATCCTTGACGATCTGTCCTGTTTTCGTAGCCTCATATTTCTTGGCAAAGTTCTGATACTCTTCCTTGACGGCCGGGAGTAGCTTCATGGTTGCTTCGTCAATGGCATCGTAACGGTAATCAGACAAATATGTTTTGAGATAGTCGATATAGAGCGTACGGAGCTTCACTGCACGTGGGCTACTGCGGTAGTTGACCAAATACTCTTCGACTTCAACCATTCTAGGTCCGAGCTCGGCCCGGGTGATTTGCAACCCGCCGTCACCTAAATACGGTTTACCCGTTTCTGTTTCTTGAATGGATAAGTAGTCCTTTCCTTCTTCACCGAGTGAAGCGGCATATTTTTGCAGTGCTTGGTAATCCACTTGCCAATAAAAAGACATGTCTTTCGTCGCCTTTAAGACGAGTCCGCCCTTAGTTTGACTGAGGAGCCATTGCTTGAAGCTGTCATCGCCTTCTAGCTTGTTGAAATCGTAAGGGTACTGCAAGGCATACAGCTTATCCGCTTTTCCCGGCTGGGCGAGGAGTGCCTTGAAGTTATCGTTTATCGTAGGCAGATGTTTTTCATAGTACTGATCAAGTTCAAAAAATAATTGATCGGCAGTTTTCGTGTCCGTTTTCGCCAGATACTGGTCTAAAAAGGCAGTTAGCTCATTCGCTTCCTTGGCTTGCGAAGCAAGTACGGTGAACTGCTTGAGCAAATCATCCGCTGGCTTTTCGCCTTTTGTTGCATCAGCAGGAGACTTCCCTGTGTTTTCCGTTGCAGGTGGAGCAGGGTCTTTTATTGTCAGTTGATCAGAGGCAGAGGTGCACCCTGTCACAAAAGTAATCGCGACGAGGCTAGAGACAAAAGGGAGAACATATCGTTTCATATCTTCATTTTCACTCCGTAATATTGAATGGTTTCAGTTGATAAATTGTTGTAAATTCGCAAAGCCTTTTCGCCATCCACGACGAAAAACCTTGCATCCCACTGACACTCCCTCCCGTCGGTTCCCTTTCTATTGGTACGTACCATACCACGTTCAAGTTATCAGTTCAATTCGATCAAATATTCCTGATAGGAAGCAAGCGTCACTTTTGATATACTTTCTCTATTGATAATAATGAGAATGATTATCAATTTTACATAGAGGATCGGGCAGAGGTGAGAACATGAACGAAACACAAGCCTTGGTTCAACAATTCACAGAGAATACCATGGCAGAAGCCATTTTTAAGCTGCGTGACATTACATGGCTCAAAGCACAGGGACATGACCGACTACGCCAACAATTCACTCATTCGCATATTTTGCTGGTAGTAACCGGGGGGCGAGGGCGCCTGCGGCTGGAGAACGAGGAGTACCAATTGCGGCAGGACGCAATTTACGTATGCCCTCCTATGCTTACGTTTGGCATCGTCCCTGATTCGGCTGATCATTTGGAGATGTACATGCTTCGTTTTGATGTTTTTATGGAAACGCGAGACAGGCATCGGCGATTCCAAGCCCTTCGGGAAAAGGATTTGTTTCCTTTTCGGGGAGAGATCTCTGTCCAATCGGCAGGGCAACTGCCTGTTTATTGTGATTTGATCCAGAATCTATGGAAGCAGGAGACGGCGCTCGAGCGATTCCGAGGCCAACACACTTTTCAAGAGCTATGGTACCACATCGTCAAGCATGCTCACTTTTCGGCCACCGATTCTGGAATGGCGCTGGAGCGAGCACGCGCACATATGGAAGAGCATTACTCGGAAAATGTGACGATTGAACAGCTGGCTCGCATTGCAGATGTGAGTCCAAAATATTTCGTCGATCTGTTCAAAAAAACGTATGGCATCTCCGCTATGGATTATTTGGCAGAGCTTCGCATCAGCCGGGCGAAGCAGATGATGGTTCAGTCGCATGCCAAGCTGCGCGATATCGCTCATCAAGTGGGCTACAACGACGAGTTTTACTTTAGTCGAAAATTCAAGAAAGCTGTCGGAGTTTCACCGACTCTCTATATGAAAAGCCGCCAACGAAAAATTGCGGCGTACGGCTCGACCATCATCGGGCATTTGCTGGCTTTAAAAATGATCCCTTACGCGGCGCCACTGCACCCGAAATGGACGGCTTACTATCATCACAGCTATCGAAACGATATCCCGGTACATTTGAGTGCGTTTCGAATCAATCAGAATTGGAAAGCCAACATCGAAATGCTTCGCGATGCCAAGCCGGACGTCATCATTGGCTTGGACGAGACGAGTTTGCAGGAACAGAAGCAACTGAACGAGATTGCGCCCACGTTGTACGTACCCTTTGAAGAGCGGGGATGGAAAGAACAACTTCAGCTTATGGCAGACTTCTTGGGTGAGTCCATGGAAGCCCATCATTGGCTTTGCGAGTATGAGAAAAAGGTGAAGCGAGCCAGGGTACAGCTTCAACACGCTCTAGGCGATGAAATGGTGCTCATCGTGCGGATTTTGAAAAACCAGCTCTATGTCCACTGCAATCGCAGTATGAATGAAGTGTTTTATCAGGATCTGCAAGTCAAACCCGCTTTTGTTTCGAAGCTGAATGAATACGACCAGCTTGTGACTGTACAAGAATTGGTTGCACTCGCGCCAGATCGCTTGCTGCTGTTGGTTTGCCAAGAGGCTGAAACGTTGGCATGCTTCCAGGCCTTGAAAGAATCGGGACCATGGCAAGAGATCAAAGCAGTCCGCAACAATCGGGCGCATGTCATTATGTCAGACCCTTGGCGAGAATACTCGGCAACGGCTCATGAACGGATCGTGGAAGAGAGTGTGCGATTATTTTCAGGAGATCGTCCATGTTGATTCTGGATTTCGTCCATGGTCGGGCAGGAGTGGATGCTTTATAATCACGAATGATAATCGTTATCACTAAACTGGAGTGAAACAGTACATTTCTGAGAGGGGTCTTTCAAGAATGAAAAAGATATACCTGGGCTTGAGCATTGCAGCGCTGACATTGGCTCTGACAGCATGCGGCGGAGGAAAAGAAGCAACGAATAACACGACTACTCCAGCACCTGCGACAACAGCTACAGCAGAAAAGCCGGCCGATGAAGCTAATAAAGCAGAGACACGCACGATCAAATATTTGGATAAAGAATATACCGTTCCTAGCAAAACAGAGCGAATCGTCATTGCAGGCAGCATGGAGTCCATGGAAGATTCCCTTGTATTGAACGTAAACCCGGTAGGAGCGATTTCTGTCGGCGGCAAATTCCCGGAGATGTTTACATCGATTACGGGCGAAGCCAAATCCATCGGGGAGAAAACACAACCGAATCTGGAAACGATTTTGTCCTTGAAGCCGGACGTCATCCTCGGTAGCAGCAAGTTCCCACCAGAAACAGTCGAGAAAATGAACAAGATTGCGCCTACTTTCCCTGTTTCCCACATTTCGACCAACTGGGAAGCAAACCTGCAATTGTTGGGTGAACTGACTGGCAAGCAAGCCGAAGCAGAGAAAGCGCTCAATGAATATAAAGCAGGAATTGAATCGGCAAAAGCAAAGTTGGGCGACGGCATGAAGGATAAAAAAGTGTTGGTGATTCGTCTGCGCCAAGGAAACATCAACATCTATCCAGAGAAGGTGTTCTTCAACCCGGCTCTGTACACAGACCTTGGTTTGACTGCACCTGAAGAAGTAAAAGCGGCGAAGGCACAAGAAATTATCTCCATGGAAAAGTTCAGCCAAATCAACCCGGACTACCTATTCATTCAATTCTCTCCAGACGAGAATAAAGACAAGCCAAACGCATTGGAAGATTTGCAGAACAACCCGATTTGGAAGAGCGTGAATGCAGTGAAAAACGGCAATGTTTACGTAAACGTGGTGGATCCTCTCGCACAAGGCGGTACTGCCTGGAGCAAAACACAATTCCTGAAGGCGGCTGTAGAAAAATTGTCTGCCAAGTAAAAGTGGGCGAGGGTAGGCTATGCAATCCAAAAAAGCAACTTCTATGATCATACTAGCTGTTTCGCCAGTGGTGATCCTCCTTACAATCTTGCTCTCCATTCATTACGGAGCCAAGTCGATTGATCCCGGGACCATTTATCAAGCTTTCTTTGCCTTTGATGAAGGGAATGTCGATCATCAAATTGTCATGCACTCTCGTTTGCCAAGAGTATTGGGTGCACTCATGATCGGAGCATTCTTAGCGATATCAGGAGCGTTGATGCAGGGGATGACGAGGAATTACCTCGCGTCCCCCTCTATAATGGGCGTGTCTGACGGTTCGGTCTTTGCTGTTACGCTGTGCATGGTTTTCATTCCATCCGCTACGAGCGTCACGATGATTACCATGTCCCTGATCGGTTCAGCACTTGCGGTTGCGATGGTTCTCGCTTTTTCGCGACTATTGCCGAATGGCTTGACGCCAGTAGGGATGGCGGTCATTGGCACAATTACGGGCACCTTTTTGAGCAGCATTTCAGCCGCGATTTCTACTTATTTTCAAGTCTCGCAAAACGTTAGCTTTTGGTACAATGCAAGGCTGCATCTCTTGGAGCCTGAATTGGTGAAGCTGGCGGTTCCTTTTGCCATCGTCGGTATAGTCCTGGCGCTTCTTTTGTCCAAATCGATCACGATCTTGTCCTTGGGCGACGAAGTATCTCGCGGCCTCGGACAGAGAACGGTGATGGTCAAAGTGCTGGCAACGACCGCTGTTGTCATTCTGACAGGCATTTCCGTAGCGTTGGCAGGAAAAATCGCCTTTGTCGGGCTGATTATTCCGCATATTACTCGCTTTTTGGTAGGTCTCGATTATCGGTGGATCATTCCATGTGCGGGATTACTGGGCGGCATTTTCCTGGCCTTGTCTGACGTTCTCAGCCGATTTATGAACAGTCCATTTGAGACCCCAATCGGTGTGGTAACGGCCTTTATTGGCGTTCCGTTCTTCCTCTATTTGATTTACAAGAGAGGAGGGGGAAAGCATGCCTGATCGAAAAGCTAGATTTCGTTTGCTGTTACTGGTCAACATCGCCTTGATTTTTCTGGCGATTTATATCAGCCTGACCAACGGTGTATTTGACATGACGGTGTTGGATGTCATCCAGACGTTATTGCGTATCGATCCTGTAGCGGAATACGATTTGGTTATTTTCGATTTTCGCCTGCCGCGGATCGTTATTGCGGCGTTGGTCGGATTTGGCTTGGGGGTCGCTGGTACCGTCATTCAGGGGATCACCCGTAACGGGCTGGCTGATCCGGGGATTTTGGGCATTAATGCTGGGGCAGGAGCCGCTATCGTCGCCTTTATGTTTTTCTTCGGTGGACAATTTATGGAGGCGAGTTGGTATTCCATCATGGCCATGCCTTTGTTCGGTTTGACAGGCGGATTGCTTGCGGCTGGACTGATTTATCTATTCGCCTGGCGTAACGGGGCGCTTGACCCACAACGACTGATTTTGGTGGGGATCGCAATTGGCTCCGGATTGGGTGCTGTGTCTCTGTATCTTTCGTTAAAAATGAATCCCAATGATTTTGAAATGGCAACCGTATGGCTCTCGGGCAGTATTTGGAGTGCCAACTGGACGCATATTGCGGGGATGCTGCCATGGCTAGTCATACTCATTCCTGTTTTGATGCGCAAGGTGCATATTCTCGATTTGCTTCAACTGGGCGAGGAGTCTGTCAAGAATCTCGGTGTGTCCGTCGAAAAGGAGCGCAATATTCTCCTGCTGTCGAGTATCGGGATCGTGAGCGCGTGTGTCTCGGTTTCCGGAGGCATCGGATTCGTCGGTTTGATGGCACCGCATATTGCGAAGCGTTTGACGGGAATCCAGCACAGGTATGTTCTCCTCCTGTCAGGGACAATCGGGATGCTCATGGTAGTGGCAGCGGATTTTATCGCCAAAACTGTGTTCACCCCCCTTGAACTGCCAGTGGGTATCGTCATTTCGATCATCGGTGTACCGTATTTCTTCTATTTACTAAGTAGAAGAAAAAAATAAAGAGGGGACGTGCAAATTGTGAAGGGACAATTGTTTGCAGACGTATGCCATCACCGGGCACTGCTCGTATATTTGCCGCCATCCTATGACAAGAGTACGTCCCGATTTCCCGTCATGTATGTCCATGATGGCGGTGACTTGTTTGATCCTGCGTTCAGTACTGCACTCGATGTAATCGAAGACAAGTTTGCAGAGGGACAAATTCCTGAGCTGATTCTCGTCGGCATCCAACCAGAAAACCGCCGGGATGACTATACGCCCTGGTTTTCCAAAGCGATCTCGCCTGAGCGCAACATTGATTTTGGCGGGCAAGGAGATGCGTATCTTCTTTACGTCGCCAATGAATGCAAGGCGTATATCGACAGCAAGTACAGGACAGACCCTAGGCCGGAAAAAACAGGGATCATCGGATTTTCGCTTGGTGGCTTGATCTCGATGTACGCTGCGCACCAATATCCGGATGTTTTCACGAAAATCGGCAGCATCTCGGGATCGTATTGGTATGAAGGCATGGTTCCGTTTATGCGGGAAAAGAAAATGTACCATCCCGAACTGCGCATCTACATGGATGTTGGCAGTAAGGAAGGTGCCAAAAAACAAAACATCCAGAAGCAAATGGTCCCGCTGACAAAAGAAGTGCATCAGATATTGGCTGATAGCGGCTTCACAGCAGATCAGCTCGTCCTGTTTATGGAAGAAGGGGCGGATCATTTGAGCAAATATGCAAACGCCAGATTTCCGGGGGCGTTGCAATGGCTCTGGAATGAGAAGGAGGAGAAAGAAATGGAACTGGCCAAATTGATTAGAGAGCGCCGCTCGATTCATCGCTTTACAGATCGCGAGGTAGACCCTGGGTTGGTTACAGAACTGATGGATACAGCCGTATGGGCGCCGAATTATCACATGACACAGCCGTGGCGCTTTATCGTGACGTACGGGGAAGGCAAGAGAAGAATCGCCGAGGCCGTACGGATCATGAAGGAAAAGCGGGAGATTGATCCGGCGAAAAAGAAAGAAGTCGGCGAGAAGTTTTACAATAAAATTATGGCGATTCCGATGCTAATGACGGTCATCATGGAAGAAAGTCCGAACCTGATTACCCGTCAGGACGACTTCGCTTCGACCAGCATTGTCATTCATAACTTTAGCTTGCTGGCGTGGGAAAAAGGCATCGGTCTGACGTGGGAGACGTACCCGTGGATACACGAGCCGGAATTCCGTGAAGCGATGGGCATTCGACCAGGAGAGAAGGTGCTGGGGAACTTGCATATCGGTTATCCAGCCGCGATCCCTAATGCTCAGCCGCGCATTCCTGCAACAGAGCGCATCACGCTTGTCGACAAAGCATAGGACAAGATCAAGTGAATTTTTCTTGTCACAGGATTACTTTTTGTGGTACCCTTGGATCATTCTACAAGAAAGGGTGACCATTAAGCCAATGATCTGCTAACTCCTATTTCCACAAAACTAATCGGATAAAACGATGCGTTTTTGGATAGGGGTAGTATGTGCATATTGGCGAATAGATGGTAGATCCTTTTTAGACTCACCAAAGGGTTTCTATGTCTTTTTGACGATAATATGCGTAGCCTCCTGTCCAGATCGCAATGGATAAGGAGGCTTTTTTATGTCAAATGTTTTGAAAAACCGCTATGTCAGGGCTATTTTGTTATCAGCATTTCTGTTGCAAATCGGAGTATGGGTTCGCAACATGGCGATTCTGCTCTTTGTGATGGATCATACAGGAGGAGATCCGTTCGCGGTATCCATGATTTCTGTGGCGGAGTATGCGCCAATTTTTCTGTTTTCCTTTCTTGCTGGTACGTTTGCCGACCGCTGGCAACCGAGAAAAACGATGGTCTGGTGTGAGGTGCTTAGTGCTCTATCGGTTGTCGGAGTGCTGCTTACCTTCGTTTTCGGCTCGTGGAAGGCTATCTTTTTTGCCACACTCATTTCAGCCATTCTCTCTCAGTTTTCCCAACCGTCCGGAATGAAGCTGTTCAAGCTGCATGTACCTAGTGAACAGCTCCAGGTAGGAATGTCCGCATACCAGACTATTTTCGCGATCTTCATGGTATTTGGTCCGATTGTCGGTACGTTTGTGTTCCAGCAATGGGGGATGGAGGTTGCCATGGTCATCACTGCGGTTGCGTTTCTATCTGCGGCCGGTGTCCTGTATTTGTTGCCGCCAGATCGCATCGAGAAAGGAGAGCAGCAAGAAACGGCACTGCTTGGCGAGATGGTTAGCGGGATTCGGTATGTGTTCTCCAGTCGCGTATTGTCAATGCTTGGCTTTTGCTTTTTGGCTGTGGGCTTCTCATTGGGAATGATTCAGCCGCTTGGGATTTTTATTGTGACCGAACAACTGCAATTGCCAAAAGAAAGCTTGCAATGGTTAATCACCGCCCAAGGTGTGGGGATGATTGCTGGAGGGGCCATGACGATGGCAGCCGCCAAAACGATTCCACCGCAAAAGCTGTTGGTCATGGGACTCCTTGGAAACGCGGTCGCAGTAGCGATTTGCGGGATGTCTACGAATCTGTGGTTGACGCTTGTTGCTCAGTTCATCGCGGGATTGCTCTTGCCCTCCATTCAAATTGGGATCAACACCATGCTGCTTAAAAACACAGACAGTACCTTTATCGGTCGGGTGAATGGGATACTAACCCCGTTGTTTACAGGCTCCATGGTCGTCATGATGAGTATTACGGGGGTATTGAAGCTGTATCTTCCGCTCGCAGTCATATATGGGATCGCCGCATTCCTGATGATCATTGGTCTCAGCTTTATTTTGCCACTTTATCGTATGAGAGAAGGAAACGTGGTGCAAAGTACAGAACAGACTGGTGTATAAGTGTTTGGAAGCAAAGGGAGGCTTGGAACAGATGGTGCACGAACAGATTTCTTCTATGGAAGGTTTGAAGATGGTAGCTGCTGTTCGCGAGCTGGCGATGCGGTTGCCAGAAGTAACGGAGCAGGTAGACGCTTTTGGACATACATCGTTTCGTGTAAACGACAAGCCGTTTGTCATTTTGGGAGAGGGGGGCACCGAAGGCCCCTCCTTTTCTGTGAAGGTGCTGAAGACGACCCAAGAGATTTTGCTTGCGCAGGAGCATTTTTATAAGACGCCGTACATCGGCCATCACGGCTGGGTTTCCATCCTGGACAAAAACGTGACAAGCTATGGTGAAATCGAGGATTACATACGGGAAGGCTATATGTGCGCGGCTCCCAAGCGATTGGTCAAGCAATTACAACGCCGCCCCTGATTGTTCCTGTATAATTTTGGCGTAACGAGTAGTGAGCGAGGGTTCGACACAGCAGCATTGAGACAAAGGGGGAGCCGGTTTTGGATTGGAATCTCCAGCAGATGAGCAAATTGCTTGAGGTCGTTTTTGAAAATGCCCATGAACCGATGATCGTAACGGACAAGGACGGAAAAATACTCTTATTGAATCGGAGCTATCGGGAATTTCTTAATGTACAGGACGTGATCGGACAGCCAGTGACGGATGTCATCGAAAACACGCGGATGCATATTGTCGGTCAGGCTGGCGTTGCCGAGATCGCCGACATTCAGCAAATAAAAGGCCAGAACATGATTGCGCATCGCATCCCGATTATGGACGAAGGAAAAGTGATTGCGGTTCTGGGAACGGTGCTGTTCCAGGATGTGCAAGAGCTCACAGCCTTGGCTGCGATGGTTGCTCAGTTGAAGGACGAATTGACCTATTATAAGAAAGAGCTGCGGCGGCGGATGGGGGCTACCTATCACTTTGACCAAATCGTTGGGTACAGTCAGAAGCTGCAGGAGCTTAAAAAATTTTCTCAGAAAGTTGCGAAAAGCGATTCGACTGTGCTCATCACGGGTGAGAGCGGGACGGGCAAGGAGCTGTTTGCCCACGCCATTCATGCCGAGAGCAAGCGCAAAATGGGTCCTTTCATTCGGGTAAATTGTGCCGCTATTCCGGATTCTTTGCTCGAATCAGAGCTGTTTGGCTATGAAGAAGGTGCGTTTACCGGAGCTGTTCGCCGCGGAAAAAAAGGAAAGTTCGAGCTAGCCAACCACGGAACCATTTTGCTGGATGAGATC
This sequence comes from Brevibacillus brevis, assembly GCF_022026395.1. Taxonomy (NCBI): domain Bacteria; kingdom Bacillati; phylum Bacillota; class Bacilli; order Caryophanales; family Paenibacillaceae; genus Brevibacillus; species Brevibacillus brevis. The sequence continues at coordinate 350,187 of NZ_CP041767.1, forward strand.
GGGGACATGCCGTTGCCGCTGCAAGCCAAGCTACTGCGTGTGTTGCAGGAAAAAGAAGTCGAGCGGGTAGGTGCTGTAAGGACGACGCCAATCGATGTGCGGGTGATCGCTTCCACGAATTCGGATATGCTTCAAAGCATCAAGGAAGGGAAGTTTCGGGCGGACCTCTATTATCGGTTGAATGTCGTGTCACTCTCGATCCCTCCGTTGCGCGAGCGTCTGGAGGATTTGCCAGAGCTGGTTTCGAATCTGCTCAAACAGCTTGGCGAGTCCACTGGTGTTGCGGTTAGGGCCATTGATGAAGAGGTATGGAACGTGCTTCGAGGCTACTCCTGGCCAGGCAATGTACGGGAGTTGAAAAACGTGCTGGAACGAGCCCTGCATCTAATGGAAGACGATGTCTTGAAAAAGGAGCATATTTGGCTGCCTGTATCTGACGAAGGGACGCCCGCATCCTTGTCGGGTCCAACTCATGCCGTTCGACCATTGAAACAAGTCTTGGAAGAGGCTGAGCAGGAAGCGCTTCGCCAAGCGATGCAGCAAGCAGGGGGGAACAAGCTTGCCGCCGCCAAGCAGTTGCAAATCAGCAAGTCCAGCTTTTACGAAAAATGGGAGAAGTATCAGTAACACGAGGCGTGTATAAGTCGGGGATGTGGTGTTGAGCCAGGTTCGCGGCTTTTTTCATCTGTAGGTACAACGTTTTGGTAGATTCCGGTTTTCTGGAATAGAGCAAGATGACGTCCCGCAAAAATCCAGTAGCCTTTCTTGAGTAAATTCCCTAAAAAGTGGCGGATTTTTTGCTAGATTCCATAAAACCGGACGAGAAATTCCGGAAATCCGGAAAAAATGCAAGCGTTATCATCTGCTTACCAACAGTCAAGGCACGATGAAAGGGTATGGTTGAACGATTTTTCAGGAATCGGTTGAGGTTGGCATGGTCCATGCAAATAAGTTGGGTTTGAAAGCGTTTTCTTCAAGTGAATCGACACAATTTCCTCTGTAAGCGGAGGAGAAAATTGAAAGGAGAATTCTATGATCATCGAAGTGTTATCCATCTTGATTTCGCTCGGTCTCCTGATGTTTTTTGCGTATCGGGGCTATCCTGTTATCGTATTTGCTCCTATTTTTACGCTGCTGGCCGTTGTCCTTTCCGGGATCTCTCTGCTGCCAAGCTACACCGAAACCTTCATGACGAATGCAGCAAACTATGTGAAATCATTCTTCCCTATTTTCTTACTGGGTGCCATTTTCGGAAAAGTCATGGAGTTGAGCGGTGCTGCCTCTTCCATTGCCCACACGATTGTGAAGGCACTTGGCTCCAATCGTGCGATCTTGGCTGTCGTTTTGGCTTGTTCCATTTTGACGTATGGCGGGGTTTCCTTGTTCGTTGTGGCATTTGCTGTGTACCCGTTTGCTGCTGCGATTTTCCGTGAAGCCAATATTCCAAAGCGTCTCATTCCAGGAACGATTGCGCTCGGTGCTTTTACGTATACGATGGACGCCTTGCCAGGTACACCACAAATTCAAAACATCATTCCTACGACTTATTTCGGTACGGATGCTTATGCTGCACCTGTTGTTGGAACGATTGGCGCCATTATGGTTTTCATTGGCGGGATGCTATGGCTGGAGCGTAGACGCAAGCAGGCTGTCGCTGCTGGGGAAGGCTACGGCGAGGGACATACGAACGAACCAGAGTTGATCAAAAATGAATCGTATTTGAACATCTGGGTCGCGATTCTCCCGTTGGCGTTGGTGCTCGTGGGTAACTATATGTTCAGCAGAGGGATTTGGACAGTAGAGACGTGGTACGATCCAGCGATCCTCAAAGAATCATTTAAGATTGAGAAAGTGAAAAACGTTGTATCTTCTTGGTCACTGATTATTTCGCTCTGTCTCGGAATTATTGCTGCGCTTTTAATCAATGTGAAGCAAGTCAAAAACAAACTGGCTAGTGGGTTGACTGCAGCCGCGATGGGCTCTCTCTTGGCGATCTTCAATACTGCTTCCGAAGTTGGATTCGGAAACGTTGTGAAAACATTGCCGGGCTTCAAGCTCATCCAAGGCTGGATAATGGGAGCTAGTGATCATCCTTTGGTTTCTGAGGCACTGGCTGTTAACGTACTGGCAGGTGTGACAGGTTCAGCTTCGGGCGGTATGTCGATCGCGCTGGAGGTTATGGGCAAGCAATATCTGGAGATGGCGAGTGCTGCGGGAATCAGCCCTGAGCTGCTGCACCGTATTGCCTCGATGTCTTCCGGTGGTATGGACACATTGCCGCATAACGGAGCGGTCATTACACTGCTCGCGATTA